>NZ_JBFAIV010000015.1:0-200195 GCF_040654875.1 Streptomyces sp. NPDC050610
GCCGCCGCGATCTGGCACAACCACAAGACCGGCCAGCCGGTCCTGCGATCCCTGATCGCCTACGACCACTGATCACATCGGAATAACTCGTCTAGCGCGAGCTGCTCGGGCAGCTCCTCGGCTGGTGCGGGCCCGGACCTGCCCACCGCGGAACGCGGGAACAGGCCGGGCTCACGGTCGTCCTCACGGGGCATCAACCTGGCCGCCGCCCGGTTCGCCGGCCACGTGCTGGACGGTGGCCGCTGGAGCCGCCGACCGCGTCGCCGCGGCACGGGCCGTACGCGGGCGACGCGTGCGAGGCCGCTCCGCGCGAGCGCGCAGCGACTCGATGACCTCCTTGGCCCGCGCAGCGGTAACAGGCTTCGCCTCCCGTTCCAGCTCCTCCGCCGGCACGCCGAGCAGCTCGGCGACCAACTCGGCGTCGTTGCCGAACAGCCGCAGGGCCGCGGCCACCGCCTCGCGCGCCGCGACGTCCGCCTCCTCCTTCGCGAGCGCCGCCTTCACCGCAGCCTCCCGCGCCGCCAGGACGTTCCCCGCCGCCAGCTCACGCGTCTTCGCCTGGAGCGCCTCGACCTCGCGCACACGGCGCCGCAGCTCAGCAGCACTGACCTTGGCCGTCGAGGTGGTCATCGGTCTCCTCCTTCGAAACCCCGCGGGCCCGCTGCGGTTGCCACGAGCACCTTGTCGGCTGCCTTCATCAGCCTCCTGGCCAGGTAGCCGGCCGCTTCCTTCAGTTCGTCGTCCGTGAGGTCTTCGATCTCCTTGTACGACGGGTGCCAACGGCCGTCGGCGACCTGGTGGTGCACGATGTCGTCCATCTCGCCTACGAGACCCTGGACTGCTTCCTCGATCTCTTCACGCTGTTGCTCGGAATACCTGCTCATGGCGCGCACCGTAGGCATGGGCCTGGGAAGTTCTCGAACCTGAGTGAGCACGCCGGCGTCAGAGCATTAATGCCTCCGGCGGGTCCTCCTCGGAGGGGGAGGGGCGAGTCGTTCGGCCGCCGCGCCGTCGTGGTTGAGGTGGAGGGCGGCGGGGTTCCCTCCTCGATCGGCCGACCCAGCAAAGCGCACCGCGCCGCAGGGGCGCACAGTCGTTCGTCCGGGTCCGGAACTTTCCTCGTACCTCAGAAAGCCCCGGCTTCCGGGCGCTCCACTGCACGCCCCTGCACCACGGCACGCACGGCAGCGCCGTCCGACCGAGGAGGGAACCCCGCCGCAGGCCCGCCGTGGGCCGAGGCCCGAACGCAGGCCGGGCCGCCGAACTGTACGAGGAAAACCCCAGGTCAGGATTTGGTCCTGGGCTGAAAACGTGGTTTAATTAGTCATGTCGGAAGGGGAGGGCAACCCCCGACCGACACCCCGCCGGGTCGATCAGCCCGGCAACACCTCTCACCAGGAGCAGCGCTATGAGCACCGAGAAGAAGCACCCCAAGCTCGACACCATCCGAGCCCTGCTAGCCAAGGCCGAAGACCCCGCGACCACCGAGGCGGAAGCCGAGCTGTCCCGTAAGCGGGCGTTCGAGATGATGGCCAAGTACGGCGTTGAACAGGCTCTGCTGAACGACGGGCAGCCGTCGGAAGACGCCATCATCAGCCGATACGTGAAGCTCCCCAACCCGTGGTCCATGTCCCGCATGCGCCTGATGTACTTCGTCGCCGAGGCTCTCGGATGCAAGGCCATCCACCTCCGCGAGCGACATGAAGGGGGCACCCGCGTGCTGCACGTCTTCGGGTATGAGTCCGACATCCAGCGCGCCGAGGTCCTGTACGCCTCGCTCGTACTCCAGATGTTCGGAGGTCTGGCCGCACAGCCCGTCCCGTACGGCGTCCGCAGCGCCCGCGCGTGGCGCAACTCCTGGCAGCTCGGATTCATCGAGCGCGTCATAGCGCGACTCCGAGAGATCGAGAAGGCCGCCCGGACCGCCGCCGAGGAAGAGACGTCGGTCACCGGTCGCAGTGGTGCCCTTGTGCTGGCCGACCGTGACACGCAGGTGCGAGCCGCCTTCCGGCGCGAACACGGACGGACCCAGAAGACGCGCAGCACGTACACCGGCAGCGGCTACGGCGAGGGCGCAGCCGCAGGCAACCGCGCGGACATCGGCGGTACCCGCCGCATCGGCGGTACCACCGCCGGGGCGCTCGCGTCCTGACCGACCACCGGGCCGGGGCGGCAGCCCGCCGCCCCGGCCCGGCCATCAACATCCGGACAAACACGCAGTGCTCAACGTGCCGGAAGAGGGAGGGCAACCCCTCAACCGGCACGCCCCCGGGCCGATCGGCCCGGCGGAACTCTCACCAGGGAAGACGAACACGATGAGCGACACCATGGCCCCGGCCGACGTCCAGGCCCCCGCCCAGTGGAAGACCCTTGCCGTAGCCGAACTCACCGCGCACCCCGGCAACGTCCGCGACGTCGAGGCCCCCGCCGACCTACTCGCCGACATCACCGCCAACGGCGTACAAGAGCCGCTGTACATCGTGCGGACGCACGGCGACGTGCCCCAGGTGATCGACGGGTTCCAGCGACTTGCCGCCGCCGTCGCCGCAGGGCTGGAGACCGTACCGTTCACGGACCGCCCGGTCATCCGGCTCGACGCGCTGACCCCGCACCCGAAGAACGCCCGCGAGGATCTCGACATCAACGCGCCGTTTGTGGAGTCGCTGCGCGCCGAAGGGTGCCGCATCCCGGTCAAGGTCCAGCGGTTGGGCGGGGGAGTGATCCAGGTCAACGACGGCAACCGGAGGTTCTTCGGGGCGCAGGAGGCCGGTCTGACCCACCTTCCGTACGAGTGGGAGGACGACGGCCGGGACGAGGCCGGTCAGTTCCTCGACATGATCACGACCGCCCAGCACCGCAAGTCGCTCAGCCGTGCGGAGATGACCGCCGCGATGTTCAGTGCGGCCGAGGCGGGCGCACAGGTGGGACGTATTGCCAAGGCGGCCGGAGTCCGGCAGAAGGACGTCAAGGCTCTCGTAAAGGTCAGGAGCGACAAGGCCCTGAACGATGCCGTCGCCAGTGCCGACTACGCGTGGACGTTCGACCAGATGGCCGCACTCTCCGAGTTCGCCGACGACCCCGAAGCACTCGCCGCCATCACCGAGGCCGCCGAAGAAGCCGCCGAGGACGACGACGCCTCAACCGATGTGGACTGGACGATTGCGATCGAGCGGACCAAGCGCGACAAGCGCGCGAAGGCCGAAGCCCACCGGGCCGAGCTGGCGAAGGCCGGTCAGCGGGTCCGGGACAGGGCGGAGCTGTCCGAGCGGGCAACCCCGGTATGGCGACTCAGGACCCCGGACGGCAAGCGCATCAGCACCGAAGAACACGCAGAGTGCAAGGGGCTGGTCTGGGTCTTGGAGGGGGACGACGACGAGCGGTTGATGCCGTACTGCACTTCCCCGGTCCTGTACGGCCACGCCGAGCCCGGAAACCCGACGGGCAGCAGCACGAAGGACACCGTCGGGAAAGAAGCCGAGAAGGCCGCCCGCGCCGCCGTCAAAAAAGGGAACCTCGAATGGGACGCCGCCGTGACCAGGCGTCACCAGTGGATCGCGGACATGATCAAGCGCCGCAACCTCCCCAAGGACACCACCAACGCCCTCATCGGTCACGTCAATGCCGCCTTGATTGGGGGTACGTGGGGAATCTGCGACGACCTGAACAAGGAACCCACGACGGACATCCTGGCAACCTTGCTCGGTCTTACCGGGGACAAGGCGAAGAGCCGAAGGGACTTCCCCGAGCACGTCGCCAAGGACCCCCGCCGAGCCCCCCAACTTCAGTTCGCCGCCGTCGCCGCCGTACGCGAGAAGTCCGCAACGCGCGTCGCGTGGCGCACCGATGACCAGATGTGCCGGGAAATCCGCAGGCCCACCGCGCAGTGGTTCGCGATCCTCGAAGCACTCGGGTACCCGCTCACGCCCATCGAACAGGCCGTCAAGGGCGACGAACCGTACGACCCAAACAAGAAGAAGCGCGCCGCGATCACGGCAGCCAGCAACGAGCAGGCCGACGCCGCCCAGGAACCCGCCGACGAGTCGCCCGCCGCCCCCGAAGCCGCCGCCTAAGACCCCCTCAGCCGCACGACGCCGGGGCGGGCAGGAAACGCCGCCCGCCCCGGCCCCCCAGGAGCCTCACAGTGATCCGTACAGCCCCGTTCGAGACCCTCGTAGACGACCACGGTTGCGGTTGCGTCCCCGCGCCCGCCGAGCCCGGCCCCGAGACCACCGCCGACATCATGCAGGCCCGCGCGATCGCGGCCGAACTGAGAGAGTTCGGCATCGGCCCCGCCCGCTGGTCCGCCGCCTACGACCACGAGGCCGCCGCCGTCGTGCTGCGAGTGGACACCCGGCGCGGCCTGTACGCACTCGCCATCCCCGCCCCAGAGCAGCCGTTCCCCGTCCGCCACCGGGGCGAGCGCATCGGAGCCCTTGACTGCCGCCGCACCTACGGCACCGCTGACAGCTACACCGCCGCCCTGTTCGCCGCGTTTCTCCGCGACCGCGCAGCACTGGACATCCCTGGCCGCGATGTTCACCCCATAGCTCAAAACATGGTTTAATTAAGACTGCTTGGAGGGGGAGGGCAACGCCCCCTCCAGGCACCGGGCCGTACACGGCCCGCACCGGTCCGGCCGAACGCGGAGGGCAACCCGCCCGGTCGGGCGCTCACCACCTCTCACCAGCAGGAGCACCCACGATGAACAGCGCAGCCATGCGTTTCGACATACCGGCCACAGCCGCCAGCCACGTCCGGCAGCTTGTCGAGTCCACCAACACCCGCGCCGCCGTCCACGGACTCACCGCCTACAAACTCGAATTCTCCGCCCCGTTCCTCGCGGACTACACCGACCCGCACGACGGCCGCGTTGTCGGCAAGCGCCACATGGTCACCGTGACGATCTTCGGCGAGGTACCGCGCCACAGCGGCTGGACGATCGTGGCCCGTCTGGACCACGACGAGGAGGGGGAGACGCTTCTCAACGTCTTCCCCGGACTCCCGGATCAGCTCGCTACAGAGGCGCGCGGACAACGGCTGATCGAGAACTTTTGCCACGGCTGCAAAGTGGCCCGCCACCGCACCGCGACCTACTTGGCCCGCCACGACAGCGGCGAGTACCGGCAGTTGGGCACCACGTGCGTGGAGCCGTACACCGGTCTGCCGATCAAGGGTCTTGAGGCACTGTGGCGTTTCGGGAAGCTGAAAGACTCCGATTGGGACGGCGACAGCGAAGGCGGAATCCCCGCCGATCTCCGGGTCACGGTGGCGAAAGCGCTCCAGGTGACTGCCGCGATCGTGGCCCAGGACGGCCGTTTCTACAGCCGCGCCGAGGAGTGGAAGAACACCTCTCCGACCGCCGACGCGGTTTCGGCGTACTTCTTCGACCGCCGAGCGTCGCCGGAATGGCGCGCGGCCATCGACGCCGAGCCCGGCGCAGCCGACACGGCCGCAGCTGTTCGGGAATGGGCCATCCAGGGATACGGCAGTACATCCGACTACCGTCACAAGGTCGCCCAGCTGGCCAAGGCGGAGACCGTCGCCCCCCGCCACCTCTCCACCCTCGTATCCGCCATTGCCGGTTGGCACCGGGACCAGGAGAAGGCCGCCGCCGAGCAGGCCGCCCGGAACTCAAAGCCGCAGGGCACCAAAGGGGAACGGCTCACCGTCGCCGCCACCGTGACGACCGTGATCGAACTGGAGGAGCGCTACTACGGCTACCACGCCCAACGCCGCAGGCTGGTCAAATTCCAGGACGACGCCGGGAACGTCTACGTCTGGTTCAGCAGCGCCGCCACCGTGCCCAGCAAGGGCGACGAGGTCGAGTTGACCGGCACGGTCAAGGAACACAGCACCTACGGCGAGACCGCACAGACCGTACTCACCCGATGCCGCGTGGCCGAGCGCGAGCTAATCGCGGCGTAAGAGCACCGGCCGGGCGGGGGCCGCCGCCCGGCCGCCGGGACCGTGGTGGGAGCGGCATCGAGCCGCCCCCACCACGCACGCCAGCCGCCGGAAGCTCCCAAGGCGCAGCAGCGCCCGCCGCACCCACCGGAACGGGAAAAGGACGTCCCAAGGGAAGGCTCAGCGTGGCCCGGCTCGCGGCCGGCCGGGGCGTCCAGGCCGCAAGCCGGCCTTCCCGCCCCGCCCGGACGCCGGGCCAAGGACGTGCCCTTCGGGCACGGCAGCACTCTCCGTCGCGCTCCGCGCGACGGCGGGCGGCATCCCACGAACGGGGCGCGACGCGCACCCCGACCGCACCACCGAACCACACCACCGTCAGGAACACCCCTTGCTCACGAACGCATGCGCCGCATACCCGCAGCAACCTGCCAGTCCGGCAGGAGAACCAACCCCGCAGACCTGCCTCCAGGTCGCCAGGCAAGCCGCCATCGTCGCTGCTGCCGCCGCCGACGACGCCATGACCGCCGCAGCCCGCTGCCGACCCGGCGTCGCCGCCCGACTGGAGTCGGCCATGCACGCCGCCCACAAGGAAGCCGTCGAGGCCGAAAGGCACGCGGACCTCGCAGAGCAATACGCCGACGACCCCGACATGCCGAACAATTCACTGCTGCACTGCGCTCGGCAGGCTGTCAACCACGCCGTTCGTGCCCAGTCGGCCGCCGGCATCGAGGCGACGGCCGCCGACCTACGGGCCGAACTGGAGCTGACCTTGACATCGGCCGAGCACGCCGAACAGGAGAGTGCCCGGCGCCAGGAAGTAGCTCAGGGCGAGGCCGGCGGTCGGTGCCGTCGCGACCGTGCCGGACCGGATCGTTCTCCTTCTACACTGGCACTCGGCCGTGCGGCCTGCCTTGCGGAGAAGTCCGGTGATCGGCCATTACCCAGAGCTGTGTGACGTGTCTCAGCCTTCAGAGGTCAGAGACGTTACGACCAATCAGGTCGGGGACGTTAATGAGTTCCGCGGTGGGGGCCGGGCGGCCCTCCACGTAGGCCAATTGGGTGGCTGCCAGATGTGTCAGGCGAGCCGACTGGAGGATCATTGCGCGGCGAGCCCCTTCCGTCACTATGCCACGGTCCATAAAGAGCGAGGAAAGACGGGCAACAGTCGCTGCCCGGCGGGCGATGCGGACGTCGGCGTGCCCCTGATCGGACCGGGTTTGCTCGTCTACGAGCGTGAATCTCCTGGATGAAGGGAGAATAGTGTGCTCTGTTCTGGCAGGGACTCTTTCGTTCAGGAGCGCGCCGAAACGACTTCCTTCCACGGCTTGGAGGTACACTTCTCTTTCCGCCCTGCTCAGCGGTTCCATCGCAAGTTTCCTTTGCGTCTCGGTCAGGTCCCACAGCGGCCACAGCTCCATCTCCGCGACCTCTTGTACATCGAGGATGCCCCAGGCAACCGCATCTGTGCGCTGGGAAATTAGGTGCCGCTGAATGCGCGTGCGAAGTCTCTCGCTTGCCGAACCTACGTAGAGAGGGTCGCCGTCGTAGTCGAAGAAGGCGAAGCAGCCGTATTTTGCATCAGCCCACTTTCGCCCCTGTGAATCCTTTACGCCGAATGCCTTAGTCAGCATGGACCGGAGTCGCTGGACCCTCTGTACGGGCAGCTCGCTGATAGTAGGACGGAACGTTGCCTCGGGCCGTTTAGGGGCCTGGGGATCTTCGGCCGTTGCTGCGGAAGATGTTGCTCCTGTCGATGCGGGAGGTGGTTGTGGTGCGCCACTTGGGGGAGACGGCGGTTGGGGTGCACGGGTCGCTCTACGAACCTTATCCAGTTGGTTCTTTGTGTCATTCCAGCGAGTGCGCCACTCCTTGAGGCGAGCGTCATCGCGCGATACCTGTTCGCATGAGTCGCCGTAAGAGATTAGCGAGCGAATGAGCGACATGGTGGAGTCAAGCCCTGGCATCCGCTTGCCGTTCATCACGTCGCCGATAGTGGACTTGGAGAGATGGGGCTCCCACCTCTCTGAAAGACGCGCGATCTTTACCAGGCTGGGATCTCCGCATTCGATCTTGAAGCGCCGAAGATCGGACGCGAAGGCTTGTAGAACGTCGGCTTCCGATGGCACGTCGGGCCTTTCGCGCTAGAGGGACAGATCAACAGGTTAAGCAGCGGCTGTCTCCTGGCTCCAGTCCGTGGGCCGCCATCGGACATTGTTGGACGGTACTGGACGTCCCACACCGTCCAACAAGGGGCTGTTGGTGGCCGATCGCGTCCGACTTCATCCCAGCGGTGCGGTCGGAGGCGGAGTTCTCCGCTGAGATGGCAGCACGGGCGCTATCGCCCCCTAACTTCTGTTGGGCAGAGCGCTGCCGCACGAGGAGCGCACGTCCATCCGACACCCCGGAAAGATCGGAAGGCAACTGATGTCTCTGCACACCATGTTCATAGCGCTGCTCTGCGGCCTGGTCCTGCTGATGCTGACGGCGGGCAGCGCGTACGTGTGTTGGCAGCATCCCAGCGCCACGGCCCCCGTCACTGTCGGCGCGACCGTGGCCGGCGTTTTCATTGCGGCTGGTGGAGTCGCTGTTGCGGCCGCCCGGCGGCGTGAAAATTGATTTCAGCGTTGTGGCTCCCCAGTCATCAGACGCATCCGGACTGAGCCACAGCGTCCGCGGCATGAAGGCGCGCCCCGGCTGCCTGATCAGCCCCGACTCGGATCATCCGGTGCCAGCGTCAGTGATTCAGTAAGCCTCTCCAGAGCGACCACCGATCGGTAGTGACTGCACCGACACGACGATCGGTCCCCCAGGGCGCGAGCCTGCAGGACGGCCGGCCGTCAACGACAGGCACGACTCGCCCCCCCCGGCGGTGGCGGAAGGGGCTCAGTGCCTCCGGCGGGTCCTCCTCGGAGGGGAGGGGGCTGGACAGTCGGCTGTCGCGCCGTCGTGGTGCGGGTGAGGAAGGCGGGGTTCCCTCCTCGGCCGAACACCCCAAGGGGCGTACCAGGAACCCGGGCACGGCGTCCAGGCTAAGCCGCTACGCGAGCCAGGACCCCGCGCCCGGAACCCTGGTCCGGCGGAGCTGTCCGACCGAGGCGGGAACCCCGCCCAGCCCCGTTGTGGCCGAGCCCCGGCGGAGCGAGTGCGGGCCACCGGGGCGAAAAAAGAACAGGTCAGGGCATGCAGCCAAGTTGCCCCACACCCAAAAACATGGTTTAATTAATCGTGTCGAAAGGGGAGGGCAACCCCCGGACGGCACCGCAGGGCCAGTCGGCCCCCGGTATCGCATTCTCACCAGAAGGACAGTGATATGCCCCGCAAGCCGAAGATGACCGAAGATGAGCGCCGCGCCTACAGCGCCAAGATGCGTGATGAGCTGGAAACCGTGATGGATCGCGCATACGGCGCGATGGTTGCCAGCGAAGAATTCTGGGCTACGGTCCTGCGCACGGCCGCGACCCTGTCCGACCGTAGCCCAGTCAATAGCATTGCTATTACTGCCCAGTGCCCCCATGCAACCCGCGTGCTCAGCGTCGGAGACTGGCGGAAGGTCGGCCGGTTCCCGGTCAAGGGCTCCACCTCCATCCGTATATGGACGCCGATCAAGCGCCGGTCTGAGAGCGCGCAGGACGCTACGACCGCAATCGCCGACGGTGGGCAGCGTGAAGCCGTCGGCGACGCCGCCGACGGTGGTGAGCGGCGAGTATCCGGCTACAAGGCCGGTCCCGTGTTCGATATCAGCCAGACCGACGGCGACGCCTACGAACCGTCCGCCGCTGTCCGGTTCCCCGTCGAGGGGATACGGGCCGCGCTGGACCGCCAGGCTCAGGAGCCTGGAGGGGGGCTCGCGTCGTCGGGGGAGGATGTCTGTGTCGTGCGCCTCCACCTCTACGAGGCCGCATCCCGGAGCATCAGCGAGGCGGAGGCCCCGCTGTTCGGGCAGCGTGAGGCGGAGATCGCTTCCGCCGCCCACGTCGCCGCACTGATTCTTGGGATTGCCCCCGGACCGGCCGTCATCCCCCCGCTTAAGGGGATCATCACCCGGGGTAAGAAGCCCCCGGTGCACGAGTCTGCCGTACGGGTCATCGAGACCGGCCGCGCCGTCGCCAGCGCCGCCGCCAAGCTCTGCCGCGAACTTACTCCGGCTGGTTGCCCCGAACCCAATAACATGGTTTAATTAGTTGTGTCGGAAGGGGAGGGCAACCCCCGACCGACACCCGCCGGGGGCCGACCGGCCCCCGGCGGAACCCCTCACCAGACAGGACACGACATGCTCACCACCCGCCAGACCCCCACCGTCCAGGACTTCCCCACCGCGACCCTCGTACTGGCCGGACCCTGGAAGCAGGGCCAGCAGCTCGACCCCCGCCCCGGCGTCGTCGTCGGCCCCTTCGGCGGCCCGGACTTCGCGGACGAGGCCACCATGTCCGTGGTCTGGTACTTCACCCTTGGTACCCCGGAGCCCGGCGAAACCGTTCAGGCGATGTTCCCGCACGAGCTGACGCCCATTGACGACTCGCTGACCACGATGCATCAGGACGTTTTCCGCGACATCGCGTGCGGATTGCGCCGGGGCCGGTTCGCCTACGACGACGGAGTTGCACTCCGCGCCGCCGTGCGCCAGGCATGGCGCGAGCGGACCGGACTCACCGACGCCGACCCCGCCGCCCGCCACACGATGCACCGCAGCTGACCACCGCCCCGCCGGTCCGGGGGAGGGCAACACCCCCGGACCGGCGGCCCCGAAAGGGAAGCGGACACCCCCTTCGGGGGCGGCAGCAACAAGGCCCGGTGCGTTCACCGCCGCCGGCCGACTCCGCCGCAAGCGGCTCCGCCGGCCACCGACGGGCACCGGGCCGCGGACGCGCCCCGCGGGGGCGCGGCTGCCCCTGCCGTCGCGCAGGGCGCGACGGCCCGCAGGCCGCTCGTCCCTCACGGCCCGCGCGGGTGGCGCAGGCCCGCTTCAAGCAACGCTCCGGTCTTCGACCGGAACGAACTCTCTCACCAGGAAAGACAGTTCAGTGACCATCGAGATCACACACTCCCGCCGCGAAGGAACCCTCATCGAGGGCACGAGCCGCAACGACGGCTCGAAAGAAGTTCTCCGCACCCGGCACTACGCATCCGGCTACACCACGCTCGCCAAGTGGTCGCGCACCCTCGGGTGCTGGTACCTGCCCTACAGCCGTGACAAGCGCACCTCCCGCCCCATGCTGGAAGCGCTCGCCGACCGCCTTCGCACCGAAGGCTTCGAGGTCTCCGTCACCATCGATGAGACCGACCGCCGCACCTTCGCCGAGGCCGAACAAGACCGCGTCGAGCGGGCCGAGGGCCGCGCCGAACGCTTCGGCCAGTACGCGGACAACGCCGCCACGAGGTCCGAGTCCGCATGGCGGCGCGGGCGCGAGGTCGCCGACGGCATCCCCATGGGCCAGCCCATCTTGGTGGGGCACCACTCCGAGCGCCGTGCCCGCCGCGATCAGGAGCGCATAGACAACGCCATGCGGACCAGCATCGCGGAGCAGGACAAGGCCGGGTACTGGGCCGACCGGGAGAAGGCCGCCGCCGGATACGAAGCCTTCCGCAAGAACCCCGGCCGCACTCTGCGCCGGATCGACAAGCTCAACGCCGAACTCCGGGCAGTGGAGCGACGGCAGCACGACGAGGCCGCCTACGGCTCCCCGCAGGACAGCCGCTATCCCGCCGTCTGCCAGGAGCTGGAGCTACGCCACCAGGAGCTCACCGAGGAAATCGGCTACTGGCAGGACGTGATCAAAGAGGCCGAAGCCAACGGCTTCAAGGTCTGGACGAAAGCGGACTTCCGGCGCGGGGACTACGTCCAGGCGCACGGGCAGTGGTGGGAAGTCCTGCGGGTCAACGCCAAGAGCCTGACCACCCCGCACCTGCACACCGGCATCGGCAAGAAGGTCGTCCGCGCCGCCGACATGACCCACTCGGACTGGACCTGGCGGTTCCCCTACGACGAGGTCACCGGCCGCAAAAGCGCCGACGAGATGCGACCGGGCCCGACGGCCGCCACCGCGTAACGCCCGCCCGCCCCGGCGGCCGAGCGCACCGGGGCGGGCCCTCTCTCACCAGAACAGGCACCACCATGACCACGCAGACCCTCCAGACCGCCATGCCCTACCGCATCGGCGACCCCGACACCGCGTGCCGCTACCCCGTGATCATCGGCAAAGACCAGGTCATCGGACGCGCCCACCGCTGGCACCGCGAATGGTTCGTCGACTCCAGCGCGGGGGAGCACAACCTCCGCCGCCCGCCCAAGGGACAGGCGGGCATCGATATGGCCGCCGCCTACCTCGCCGAGGAATACGCCGTCGGCCGCATCACGGCGATTCCGCTGGACCAGGCACGTGCCGAGGAGCCCACGCCGCTGTGCGGCCCGGTACCTCTCCTGCACCCGCGGATGCCCGCGACGGACCGCAACATCAAGAGCGCAATCACGGCGTTTGAGGGCCTCGCGGCCCACCACTGGCGGGCCGTCCTCACCGGGTTCCCCGGCTCCGACAACCACTGGTACCTCTCCTGCCTCCTGTGCCCGTGGGAAGGCCCGAAGTTCTGGTCGCACCTGCGCGGCCGCAACGGCGCACCGCCCAGCGCCCACCGCCACGAGGGCGGATGCATCGGCAAGGACAAAGTCCGCCAGCTGATCACCGCCTACCAGCAGTAGCCGCTTCCGGGGGCGGCGCGACGGCGCCGCCCCTGGCCCGCTCCCGAACGGACACCACCATGCCGATCCGCTACAGCCCCGAGAGCGTCGTCATCTCCGACGACCCCACCGCAATTCTCGAATGGGCCGCCCACCACATCGAGCACGTCGGCCTCCACCAGGGCCCCGGCCTCTTCGCCCGGCCCGGCCGCATCGTCACCCTGCGCTGCTGGCCGCGCGGCGCCGTCGAAGTCGCCGCCGGCAACGGACGCGGAAGCAGAAGCCGCACCTACGACTGGGATCGCATCTGGCAAGCCCGCGACGAGGCACTCCGCACCCTGGCCGAGCACCTCACCGGGCACCCGCTCGAAGCAGACGACCCCGCAGCCGCCAAACGGCTGCACCGCGACGTCATCGACCGATGGAGCGCCGAGCCCGGCCGAACGGCCGAGGACACCGCCCACGCACTCCGCGCCGCCGCCGACCGCGCCACCTGTCTCTTCTGACGGCTGCCGCCGGGGACGCCCAAGCGTCCCCGGCCCCGTCCCCCGGACGTTCACGACCAGAAAGCCCAGCACCATGCACGAGACGAAGCACGACTCCACCCCGGCCGCCCGGACACCGGGCCGACGCGGTGCCGCACAACCCAGCAAGGACGGCGTTGCCCGCGTCGGCGTCCCCCTGCAACTCCGGCTCAGCGCATCCGAACTCACCCGCGTACTCATCGCCGCCCCCGCCGAGCTCGACCTGACGACGCTCGACGCAGTCCAGACCCGCGCCCTCGTGGCCGGCGTTCTCGCCCAGCACGGATACGACGTCCTCACCCGCACCGCGTACGACAGCAACAACGACCGCCACCACGCCGCCCGCCGAGCTATACGCCGCGCCTACGGCCACCGGTTCACCAGCGCTCCGGACGAACAGCAGTTCCTCGCCGAACCGCTCCTGCACACCGTCCGCACCGACCTCTGGAGCGACCAGCCGTGACCACATACCCCGAACCACGGGGCGCCCGCACCCGGCAGTCCTACTACTGGCAGGTACGCAACCAGCGCAGCCGCACCCGCCCCGTACGCGGCGTGCACGCCTGCGAGACATGGCACATCCTCCACGGACACCCCGGCGGCGCCTACTCCGACTTCGGCCACGACCCCACCCCACCCGAGCACCACACCCCCACCCTGCTCACCCGCCGCACGTACGGACAGGACGACGACCAGTACCGCGGAGGCTGTCTCGCCTGCGACTGGGAAGGGGACGTACCCCCTGGCCCAGGGCACGCGGCATGCAACGCCGCGATCGCGGACGCCCACGACCACGCGTTCCCCGGCTGGCGAGCACTCCCCATCACGCCGCACCGCGGGGAAGCATGGGATCTGCCCAGGAATCAACTCCTGTGGGCCCAGATCGCTGCCGGGTACCCCCGCGGATGGGCGGAGGCGGGCGCCCCGCTGGTCGTCTGGTCCCGCCACCGAATGGAACCGCACCAGCCGCCGCACCGCCGCCGGCCCCGGTACGAACTCCGGGTGCCCAAACCCAGCCGACAGGCAAGCCCCGCCGAGCAGGCCGAACTGTTCTAACGTCCCGCCCCGGCGCGGAGGGCGACGACGCACCGGGAACCGCTGCGCGCTCCCGCCCGTCCCCCAGAGCCCGCCGTCGGGCGACGGCAGCTCTGAGTAGGTCGCGCCCCGGCGCGCAGTACCACCTGGGCGAGGGCCACCGCCGTCGCCCGACGACGCCGTGCTCTGTGCCGTGCACCCTCAGACCGGCAGATCCTTCTGGAGACTCGTGGACTCCCGACCTCGGGCCCCACCCAGCGCAACAAAGGTGGTTTAATTCGATGGCTGGCATCGGGTAAGGCAACAGCCCGACCAGCAGCACCGTCCGCCGCCGCGATGACGGAATTCCAGACGAAAAAAGTGACGGCCAGCGCACAAGGGCAACAAGGCGCTGGCCGTCGATGTCTCTCACCAGAAAGACCACACCATGCTAGGCCACCACCACCCCGACTGTCCCCGCCCCGGCGACTTCGCTCAGCTCAAGGCGGGTAACAGCATCGGTGCCGGACCGAACGACACCTTCGTCGTCGTCGAGGACTTCCCCCCGACCGGCCAGCACCTCGTACTCAACCTCCCCGCCGGCCACCGCGACCACGCCGACTGGGCCGCTGCCGTCCCTCTGGCTGACATATCTTCCCTCACCCGGCTCGAACCGACCGGCAGCCGCACGTGGGCGCCGGTACCGGAGCCGGACGATCTCCAGTGACCCCGCCGAGCAACGCGACCCCGAACAGGAGACGATCGTGCCCCGCAAAACCGGCCGCACGCTCTACTCACGAGCGGACCTGCGCAAGGTCCACAACATTAGTGAGCCGACGCTCCAGAACCTCTGGACCGACCGGGAGAACAACGGGCACCCGCCCGTCGCCGAAACCCAAAACGGCGTCATGCACTGGGACAGCGACCAGTGGGCGAAGTGGCACCACGAGCATCAGCGCCAGCGCGCTGCCGCCAGCACCACGAACCCACCGAAGCTCGACGGAGACCCCGAAGACATGGTGGGCCCAGCCGAAGCGGCAAAGGTCTGCGGATTCGCCGACTCCGCCACCGTCTCCCACTACGTCAAGAACCCACCGGAAGGCTGGCCCGCCCCCGACGACTGGGACGAGCTCCCGACCCGGCGGCGCCCGAAGTGGAAGCGCTGGCGGCTTTGGCAGTACCTCGCGGACCGGAAAGGTCGCGGGCACGCCGGCGGACGGCCCGCGGGCCGCCGCGGACTGGCCTACCCCTACCAAGGAGACGAGCGGTTGACCCTCGCGCGGCAGGCCATCGTGGCGAACCCCGGGGCGAAGAACGCCGAACTGATCCCCGAACTTCAGAAGCAAACGGAGAAGACCTATTCTCGCCCGACCTGGAACCTGATCCTCAAGTCCGCCCGCGAGCACCCCGAGGAGTAAGCCGTGGCCCAGACCTGCTGTCCGCGCTGCGGCGGCCCGCTCGGTGGCCGACCCGCGCGTTCGCGACTCACGGTGGATCGTGAGGTCTTCATCTGCACCGTGTGCGGTACCGACGAGGCCGCGCGGGAGGCTGCCAGCCTGCCGCCCGTGCCATTCGGCGACTGGCCGATGAAGTAGAAGCCGCACGTGGGGGCCATACATGAGAGGGTGTGGCCCTCTCGGGTACGGCCTTCATTCGCCGGTGCGGATCGAGGAGTCAGCCCTAGGCCAAGGCGTCGACGCGGCCCCGGCCCGCCGCGCGCAGGAGCATGAGGTCCTGTATGGCGCGCTCGTGCACCCCGGAGTCCGGCACGTCTGCCAGATCGGCACCGATGGCACCGTCTCGTTCGACCCGCTGTCCAGCCCAACGCCGCTGCGCCGCGGCCGTCAGCGGTTGTCCGGGCTGCGTGAAGGACGGGCGCCGCCAACCTCCCACCTCGCCGGTTCAACGATGGGGTCATCACGGCCTCCGTACTGCTCAGATGCCTGCTTGCCCGGAGCACTGGATCAAGGGCGCCCCGCCCCGGCTGGCCGGGACGGGGCGCTGTTGCCGTGGTGTTTCGTGCAGGGGCCGCTCTGGGTTTAGCAGCTGATGGTGGTGTCGCCGGGGTCGGTGGTGCAGGTGTCGACACCGTTGCCGCCGTCGGCGGTGTCTCCAGCGATGGTGTCCTGGACGTCGATGCTGTCGTCACCGTTGTTGCCGCTGAGGGCGTCGGTGCCGGCGTGGTCGATAAGGGTGTCGTTGCCGTTGCCGCCGCTGGCGGTGTCGTTGCCCGGGCCCGGGGAGACGGTGTCGTTGCCGTTGCCAGCGGTGATGGTGTCGTTGCCGCCCAGGCCGCAGATCACGTCGTCGCCGTTGGTGCCGTTCAGGGTGTCATCCCCGCTGGTGCCGGTGATGGTGCAGGCGGGACCACTGCTCTCGATCGTGGTCGACTGTGAGCCGTTGACGTCGTTCGTGTCGGAGCCGGTGGCGAATACATCGGCGGTCACGGTGCCCGCGGTGTTGGGCGTGACCGTCACCGCGACGGACCTGCTGTCCGGGAGGAAGATGTCGCCAGTGCAGGAGGCGGTTGTCGCGGTGAAGGTGCACGGGCCCATGTCGGATGTGGCGGCGGTGATGGTCGCCGAAGCTCCGGACAGGGTCAGGGACGTCTCCACGAAGAAGACGTCATTGTCCGCGGACAGCGTGTAGTCGTACGTGTAGCTCGTTCCAGCCTGCACCGGGTCGGCCGAGTCGGTGGGCCCGGACAGCGTGAGCTCCACCGCGGAAGGGCGGGCCGTAGCCCCCGGGGCAAGGCCCACGAGCCCGGACAGGGCCAGCAGCAGCCCGCCGAACAGCGCCAGGACGCGCCGTAAGGCGCGGCTGCGCGGGGAACGTAATCGATTCGGTCGAACGGTGGTGTCGGACACAGGAGACTCCTGTGGGAAGCGGACGCCCCGGCATAGCGGGACAACCTGTGGAAGAGTGCGGCGGCTTGCCGACGGCACAGGGTCCAGGTGACCCGGGAGCCAAGCCCAGGCGCCGGTCCGGCCGCGCGGGGAACGGCGGCTGCGCCGGACCGTGAGCAGGTCCGGGGACCGGCGCGGATACTTTCGTCACGGGCGGGTGCGCTCCGGATCCTTCCACACACTCCGGCCCGGAGCGCCGTCTGGAGCCGTACGGCAAAACCCGCCCTGGCTTCGGCCCGGCACACCCCCGCACCGCGCGGTACCCGCCTACGCCACGCCTGCCGACGTCCCTGCCGAGGAAGCCGTACCCTCCACGGCCCGGCCGCCTGCCGAACCGCAGGGCCCGGTGTGCACGGAGTCCTCCACCGCAGCGCCTGCAGGAGATCAACAACAGTTCGAAGACGGGTTCTGACAGCGCCTTGAACCGGCGGCGACGAAACCGCTGAACTACCGCGTGCGATCGGTCAGGGCCCGGCCGGAAGGGCGAGGCCGGAGGCCCTCGGCACGGTGAAGAAGCGGCTGCGAGCGCCGGAGTCGACGGCGCGGTGGCGAGCGGATGAGGGGCGGCGGCCGCTCGTGAGGTGACAGCGCCCTGCCCCCTGACGCGACTTATGGCAGAACCCGCTGACGTTCTCGCAGCGGACGACAGACGACTTCCAACCGCCCCAGGTAACAGTTCCCCGAGCGAAGTCGTCTCACCACCCAGATCCTCATTCCCACCACTTGCCAGAAGTAGGAATATTCTGCTCATTTCTATATTGATATTGAATTTTGAGGACCAAGGTATCGTCGCTACGCGACGATACAATTGGCCAAGATGACCGAAACTGGTCAGATTTGAACGGGGGTGAGCGGGCCGATGGGGTGGGTGACGATGATCGGCCCGTCTGACGGGCAGGTCGAGTACCGCCTTACCGGGGGCCACGGCTGCGGGAAGGCCACCACTGTGGACGCCGCTCCGCTCGTCGCAGCGATCGAGGCCAAAGCCGAGGAAGCCGGAACCTCTGTCTCCTCTCTCCTCGGTTCGCAGGAAGTCAAGCGCGCCTTCTACCGTGTCCGCTCGCAGCTGCGACGCGACAACGGCACGGCCCGCTTCACAGGGTTCGACGCGGTGGAGATCGCGGCAGCGGCCGGAGTCGACGCCAGCGTGCTGTACGACGAGAGCCTCCTCCCCGCGCGGAACGCCGATGGCCAGGTGGACTACCATCTCGACGCCTCCGAGAGGCCGTTGATGTGGATCGGCAACGGCCTCGCAGAGTTCGACATCACCGCTGGCGGCACGCTCGCCCCCGGGCAGTTTCAGGCAGCGCGCCGCCTCATGCGCGGCGAAGACCCCCGCACCGGCCGAACGCTCGTAGAGCCGAAGTTGGCCATCGCGCCCGCCGCCAAGCTGCCTGCCGCGCCCCTGGCCAGAGCGATCCGCCGGGCCGCCGCCGAGCGCGGTGTGAAGCCGGGAGCACTGCTCGACTCCAAGCGGAAGAAGGACGCCTTCCGGCGTATGGAGAATCAGCTCACCAGGTTCGGTGAGTCCCACGGCGTACCGGCCTCCACCCTGCTGAACCTCGCGAACGGCGTCGGCATCGAAGCCGCCGAACTGTACGGCGAAGAGGCAGTGGAGAAAGCGCTAGCAGCCGAGGCGGGCGGGCGGCTGGACGCCCGCGATCTTCTGAAGGCCGTCGAAACACGGGCTGCCCGAACTGGCCAACAGCCCGCAGACCTGTTCGCCACTGCCTCCACGAAGCGGCGCTACCTTCAGCTCCACGGCGAAGGCGGCCGACGCCTGCGCGACCTTCCGATGGCCGTCCGCGAAGCCGTCGCCATGGCCAAGGCCGCGGGGCTCGACCCTGCCCAGGTCTGGGACACCGAGGAGATCAAGGCCGCCATGCGGGAAGGCCGCGTAGAGGTCGGCAACCGAGGGGCCGACGTCACCCTTGACCTGCCCAAGACGTACTCCGTGTTCGGCGCCTACGCGCCCGAGAAGATCGCCGCCGAGGTAGAAGAGATCTTCACCTCCGCAGGCCGCGAGTCGATCGACGCCTTGCAGGGGTGGACCGCCTACGCGATGCGCGGCCGGCACGGCGACGGTGAGGAAGCCCGCACGGTCGGTACGAGCGGATTCGCCGGATGGATGATGATCCACCGCGCGGCCCGGCCGGTCGGCAATGCCCCCTACGGTGACCCGCACTTCCACCTGCACTTCACGCTTGCCAACATGGTCAAGGGCACCGACGGACAGTGGTCCACCGTGGCCGCGGGTGGACGTGACCTGCACCGCCACGCTCGCGCGACACAGTCCCTGATGAACGCCCGCGTCCGCCGCGAACTCACCGACCGCTACGGCATCCGCTTCCGCCGCGAGGAACGCACCGGCGCATGGGAGATCGCGGCCATCCCCAAGGCCACCATCAAGCTGTTCAGCAAGCGCGACAGTCAGGTACGCGAGCTGCTCACCAAGCTGGGACTCGACTACGACAACGCCACCCTGCGCGAGCGCACCGCGGCGTCCGCCGCCTCCAAGGCCGCCAAGAACGGCGAGGCCGCAGGCGTCGCCGACGACGTCTTGCGCGGGTACTGGCAGGCCGAAGGCCGCGCCGCCGGCGACGATCCCGAAGCGATCACCAACGACACCATCCACAGCGACGCCCAGGACCCGAACCCGGGTCTGGACGAGCTGTGCCGCACTGTCTTCGACCCGAAGAGCGGGCTCACCAGCCACTCCAAGGAGTTCACCCACGCCGCCGCTATCGCGGCCGTACTCGACGCCCTTCCGTACGGCATCGGCGATGCCGACGAGGCGGAGCAGCTCACCAACTCCATACTCCGCCACGCCGGATACGCCGTGCAGCTCAATCCCAAGGGCCCCCAGCACTACAGCCACGCCGACCGGTACACGACCGCGGACCTCGTCGCCGCCGAGACGTTGATCGTCTCCGAAACCACCCGGCGCCTCAACGAAGAGGCTGCCGTCGTCAGCAATGACACGGTCGCGATGACCCTGTCCGCCGTCGAAGCCCAGCAGGGCTTCGCGTTCTCCGACGAACAGTGCGCCGTGCTGGAGCGGCTTCTCACAGCCGGGCACGGTGTCGATGCGGTGATCGGCGTCGCGGGCGCGGGCAAGACCACGATCATGAACGCCGCACGGCAAGCATGGGAGGCGCAGGGCCTCGTCATCGCGGGAGCGAGTACAGCGGCCGTCGCTGCCGCCAACCTCAAGGCAGAAGCAGGCATCAGCTCTCGTACCCTCGCATCCTGGCTGACCGGCATCCGGTCCGGCGGCACGGGCCTGACCGGAGTAGACGTCCTGGTCGTGGACGAGGCCGCGATGTGCGACGACCGCGACGTCTCCGAACTCTTCGCGCACGCCGCGAAGACCGGCACAAAGATCATCGGCATCGGCGACCCGAAGCAGTTGCACTCGCCCGGCGTCGGCGGCAGCTTCGCCGCCATCCACCACATCGTCGGCGGACTGCAACTGACCGAGAACTTCCGGCAGAAGGACGCCATCGAACGCCGAGCTCTGGGGCTCTGGCGCGACGACAACCGCATGGAAGCCCTGCGGGCCTTCGCCGGCACCGGCCGCGTGCACGCTCTTGCCGACAAGGACGAGACGCTCGCCGCGATGCTCACCGTCTGGGCGGACAAACGCGCCGCACACACCGACGACCACACCGCCGTACAGCAACTCCTCATGCTCGCAGCCACCAACGAAACCGTCGAAGAACTCAACCTGGGCGCCCGAGCACTGCGAAAGGCAAGCGGCGACCTGACCGGCCCGGAGCACACCTACGCCCTCCCCGGCGGTCGCGAACTCGTGCTGTCCGTCGGAGACCAGGTCCTCCTGCGGACCAACGACTACCGGGCCAAGCGAACCGGCGAGAACGAAGACGTGCTGAACGGGTTCCGCGGCATCGTCCGTGCCGTGGACGAGGAACGCCGCGTTCTGGTGGAGTGGCGGGACAAGACCGAGGACGGCCACCGCGACGTAGCCGAATGGGTCGATACCGACTACATCGCGCAGGGCGGGCTGTCCCTGGGTTACGCCATCACCGGGCACAAATCACAGGGCCTGAGCGTGCAGGAGGCTCTGGTGTACGGCCCCGGCGCGCAGGCCAACGCGCTCTACACGATGTTGAGCCGCGACAAGCAACACTCGCACCTCTTCCTCCCCCTGTCCCTCTACGAGGCCGACGCCGACCGCGCACGCCACGGAGAGCCCGCAAGCGAAGAAGAACAGCTCGACCGCGCTGTTGCGGGCCTCATCCGCGAAGTCGCGACCGGAACCGAGGAACGGATGATCCTCACCGAACTTCCTGACAACGCCGTCCCCACGCACCTGCGCGACATCGTCGCCGACCTGCCCGCCCCCCGGGCACCAGGGCACGCCGAACCCGATACGGAGGGAAGCTCGGATGCCACGGCACCGACGGTTGAACGACAGCGCACGGCCGCCACATACCCGCCCACCGCGGAGGCGACCGACACCATGCCCATAGAGGGAACCGCGCCGTACGCGCACCTTGGCAACAGCGCCTTGCGCCACGCTGTCCGGCAAGCTGCCGCCGCCACCCGCGCCACCCAACGCGCGGCGGAGACCGCCGAGGCGAAGGCCGACCATGCCGAACAGCAGGCAGCAGCGGGTAGCGGGCCAAATGCCCTTGCCCTTCAGCACCGTTACCAGGACCTGACCAGCCGGGCCGAAGCCATCACCGAACTCCGGACTGTCACCGCGGCCGTCACGAGCGGATCGAACGAGCAGCGTCACACGGAAGCACGCCTCCACGACCTCGACAAGCGACTCGAAGCTGTCGGCCGCTTCGGACGCCCCGTCCTGCGGAGCGAAGACCGTACACAGGCCGAAGCCGAGCGCAACGTTTTGCGTCAGCAGAACGCCGAGGACGACCAGGAACTCGCCGCACTTCGTGAGCGCCTCCAGGAACTCATTGGTGACGCAGGCCCGGCCGAGGAACATGACCAGGTGTTGGCCGAAGTTGTCTTTCTGAAGGAGGGCATGCCCGAGCTACTGCGGCGCGCTCACGGTAAGGACAACAACCTCGCCGGTACCCTGCGGACCGAAGCAAAGAGCGCCCGGACGACCGCGCAGGCAGCCAGCCACCGTGAGGTTGGGCTACGTCGCGAGGTCAAGCGACGAACGGATTTTTCCGGGCAGCAGCAGGCCGAGGAGAGAACCCGTCCTGAACCGGTGCAGACACAGATCACGCTCAGAGGCCCCTATGCCGGTCCGTACGGACGGGTAGATGAGGCGGAACACGAAGATGCTGCCGATCAGCCGTCGGCGTCGCCGCGACTCGATTGACGAGCCCCGTAGGGCAATGTGACTCCGGGCATTCGGTGGTCCTCCGGCTCCGCCGACGACGGCCTGCCGCTACACCCCGTGCCCCCGGTGTTGCGAAGGCGCCGAGACTTCGGAAAGCGCTGGGTGGGGCCGGTGCGGGGATACGTTTCTCCCCGCACCGGCCGGTTGGTCGCCGCCCGATGCGCCGGGGTGGTGCCGCCGGTGCGCCGGGCGGCAGCTTTCAGGCCGTGCGCAGCAGCGAGAACGTGCCTTGGCGGAGGTTGAGGTCGGGGCGTGGGTAGGCGGGTTCGGGTGGTGTCTGACAGTCGGGGTGCCACAGGGTCTGGTCGCTGAGGAGTTCGGCGAGGGTGGCCCAGTGCCAGCGGGTCAGAACGGCGTCGTGGTCGCTGGTGCCGCGCATGTCGATGATCTCGGCGTCCACGAGGGCGGGCAGGAGCCGGTAGTCGGCGTAGACGGCATCGACGGTGGTCGCCGGGCCGTGGGTGGTACTGGCGGCCATGGTCGTCATCTTGCTGACATCCCGGGTGGCGGCCAGATGCCCGAGGACGTCGACCAGGCCCGCGAGGTGGAGGGTTTCGTCGGGCACGGTGTCCATGACCCGGGTGCCGCCGGGACCGGGACGACTGCGGTGCGCACGGTGCGGGAGGTTCGGGATCTCCTCCAGCCGGGGGGTGTTCGGATCGCCCGCGCGGTAACTGTTCCGGTCGACGCCGATGATCGCGGGCATCGCGTACGGGACGCCGTCGATCATGTGCTTCTTGTCGGCGTATGCCGACAGCCAGCCGCCCTCGGTCTCGCGTTGGGTGTAGGAGTCGTAGGACAGGTGGGCGGCGACCGGGAGGAGGGGAACGGCGGCGGGGCCGGTACCGACGAGGCGCAGGGAGGCTGCGGCGGGTGGCGCGGACCAGGCCCGGCGTCCGTGCTCCCACTCCCGCAGGCAGGTGAAGACTTCCCGGTCGTAGAAGAGTGCGGTGTAGCTTCCCGAGCCGAGCACGTGTTGCATCGTGAGCCGGTTCTCGGCGTCGTACATCACGGCCTTGCCGTCTGCCGCTCCGTCGGGCAGCTCCTGTTGGAGGACGAGATGCGCGCCGGCTTCGGTCCATGCGCAGTGTGCGGCTGTCCGCACGCGTGCGTCGCCCCGCCCGTTGAGTTCGATGTTGCTGCTGATGATGTTGATGTGTTCGGGCACATGCGGCACTGCGGGCTTGCCCTTCACTTGTCTTCTTCCTTCTTGGTGGCCGCGCGGCGGGGACGGGCGCCGCCGCGCGGGCGAAGGGGGACCTTCTGGTCTTTCAGTACCTGGTGGACCCACCCGTACGAGCGGCCGGTCGCGTCGGCGATGTCCCGGATGCTGGCGCTCCCGGGGTCGTAGGCGTTAACCACCGCCTCGGCGACCTCCTTCCTCTGCTGGCCGCGCAGCCGTTTGCGGGGTGGGACGGGTGGCAGTCCCCAACGGCCTGTCTCTGGCATGAAGCGGTTCTCCCTCAGTCAGGTGGAGCGGGGCGGCTCCCTGGGCAGATGGGTCTCGGGCCGGTCCGGTCGGCGCGGTGGCGTCGACCGGACCGGCGGTGAGCCGGGTCAGCGCACGGTGGTGTGCTGACCGTGCGGCGATGCCGCGAGGGCTGGCCGGTTCGCGGTCAGCGGCTCGTCGGTGATGGCGAACGTCAAGTGCACCGAGCCGCCGGGGTCACCGGGGGTGCTGACGTCGTGCGGCATGCCGCGCGGCAGGAGCAGGACATCGCCCGCCCGGGTGAGCACCTCGTGCGGATCACTGTCCGCGCGCGGCCACACCTGCCATCGCTTGGCGCCGCGCATCTGCACGATCACGCCGTCCCACTCGTCATCGTGCTTGCCGAGGGCGTGGTCATCGGCGTGGGATTCGTACATGGACAGGATGACGCGGCGGCGGACCAGCCGCGCCAGGTGCAGGGCGGCGACGCTGTACCAGCCGTCGCTTTGGACGTGAATGCTCTCGTAGACACGAAGGCGCGACCGCTGCCGGTAGGCACGCGCGACCGTGGCCGCGTCGGCGTCGCGGTAGATGCCCGTGCGGTCCATCAGCGCCACCGTCTGGCCGGGGCTGCGCTGCTCCGCCACCGGTAGGTGAAGGGCCTCGACGTGCGGGGCCTGGAACACCTGCGCGTGGCGGAGGGTCAGCACGGAACCGGCGTAGTGCGGCACAAGCGTCGACCACAGGCGCGTGGTGAATTCGACGGCGGTTGCCATCTGCGTCCGGTTGTCCACGGGGCCGCTCACCCTTGCAGATGGCCGCGGTCGCCGTTAGGACGCCTGATTTCCTCGCAGTAGGCGACGCGGGGGCCGCGGCCGTAGTCGGTGAAGTCGGTGTCCGCCGGGTCGAGCACCTGCATCGTGTGCAGCACGTCGTCGGGGGTGAGAGCCGCTATCTTGCGGGGGCGCAGTTCGATGACGCCGTCAGCGGTCACCGTCTGGGCCAGGATCTCGTCCTCGGCGACCTGCGGGTCGGGCGGGGCGAACATAAGACGGAAGGACGCCCCGAGCGGGTGCCCGCTCAGCACGCCGGCGAGCTGGCGCAGCAGGTCGATCTGCTGTCCTGCCAGCGTCTTTTCCAGGGCCAATACGGTCAAAGGATTCTCCTCTTCGGTGGTCGGCGGCAGCGCGGGCCCGGACGAGGCCGCGCCGCCGCCGGGGGTGTGCCAGCGGGGTGGCGGATGGTGGAAGGGCGGGTGCCCGGCGGGGCTCTGGCCCGCTGCGCCGTGGTCATCGGCCCAGCCCCGCGGCGGCGAGCTCCGCCTCCAGGTCGATCACGGTCACGCCGCACAGGCGCCGCACTTGCTGGGTGGCCAGGCACCAGCGGGCGCGGGGACTTTGGTAGGCCACGGCCTCTTCGTCGTCCGGGTCGTCCGGCAGGACGTGCAGCATCTGTGTCCATCCGGGTGTGAGGACCAGCCCGCGGACCCCGTAGAGGCGGGGCCGGGTCGCGCGTACCGCGACATGGCCCTTGCGAAGCGGCGGGCACCGCTCGACCGAGACCCCGGCGTGTGCGAGGCACAGCGGCGGGTGGGGCGTCAGCACCCCCTCGGGCCACCCGTCTTCCGTACGGCTGACGGGCCGCTCCAGCAGGAAGAGATAGCCGAGCTCGGTGCGGCTCGCGGGGCGCTGGCAGCAGACTTGGCAGCGCAGGCGGTACATGACGTCTCTCTGACGACCTGGATGTACCTTCGAGAACCGCGGCACACCGGTCGGCTGGCCCTGGTTGTCGCGGGGGTTCTGTCCTCGGCGAACCCAGAGGACACCGCGGAGGTCCCGGTCGCTGGGGACTTCGTCGTCGTAGTACAGCCCCCGCGTTGGGTGGGACCGGAGCATCGTCCCGATCCCGAGTTCTTCTCCGATGCGGGTGGTGATGTACGGGACGACCGTGTCGATCGACGGTGGTGGCCGTGAGTCCATGGGGGTCCTTCGCTGATCGCGGGCTGGCGGCGGATCAGGCGACGCGGGGTGCGCTGACGTACCGGCCGAGGTCGGGTACTTCGCGGACGGCGTGCTGGAGGAGGTAGATGTGGCGGCCGCCGCGCCGCACGCCGTCGGATACGGAAAAGCCCAGCTCGGCGCAGGCGTAGTGCATGACCTGGTCCGAGGAGGTGGTGGCGCGCAGCCATTGCACGCGGTCGTCCTCGGCGGGCTGGCGCGCGGCGCGGTCGAGGAGGAACCAGGTCAGGAGCCGGGCGAGGCGTACGCCGGGGGTGGGGCGGGTGAAGAGGGCGGCGATGTAGCGGCTGGGCGGGGTGTTGTGCTGGATCGGTCCCCAGGCCCAGCTCGGGGCGCCGGGCAGGACGGCCGCGGCGCCCACGATCTTGGTGTCCTTGCACAGCAGCCACACCAGCGGCTCGCCACTGGCTTCCTCCCACAGGCAGTTGAGGAGGGCGGCGCGGCTGACCTTGAGGTCGATGGCGACCGGCCGGCCGAGGGCGTCGAGGCGAGTGTCGATGAGTTCGGTGACGGTCGGCCGGTCGTCGGCGCGTGCGGGCCGGACCTCGTACTGCGTGGTGGTGAGGATGCGGCTGGCGGCGGCAATGGGGGAGGAGCGGAGGGTGGGGCGGGGCATCGGGTGCGCTTCTTTCAGAGCTGGGTGAGGTCGAGGGTGACGGTGACCGGGAGGTGGTCGGACAGGAGGCGGGCGGCCGGGGTGTCGATGACTTCGCTGTTGCGCAGGGCGGGGGCCAGGGACGGGGAGAGGAGGATGTAGTCGGAGCGGTGATCCCACAGCCCCGGTCTCTCGCCGCCCTTGCCGCCCCTCCAGTAGCCCGCGGTGCGGGGGGTGGGCAGGCCGAGCGCGGCCGGGGGGTCGATGAAGTCCGCGCCGAGCAGGGCGTGCAGGGCCCGCAAGTCGACCTCGTCGGTGTAGACGCCGCCTGGCCCTTGGACCAGGTGGCGTGAGTGCTCGTCGGCGGGGATGCAGTTGGTCAGGCGGTCGGGTGTTGTCGCGACCGGTTGGCCGGCGTTGAGGTCGCCGTGCAGCAG
This sequence comes from Streptomyces sp. NPDC050610, assembly GCF_040654875.1. NCBI lineage: Bacteria > Bacillati > Actinomycetota > Actinomycetes > Kitasatosporales > Streptomycetaceae > Streptomyces > Streptomyces sp. NPDC050610. Next base: position 26,836 of record NZ_JBFAIV010000015.1, read on the forward strand.
CGTGTAGCGGCCGCGCTTGGCGTATTCGGTGAGCCAGCCCGCCTCATCGCGCCGGACGGCGGGGTTGAGGGGAGACAGGTGCGTGTTGATCACGTCGATCGGCTGGGCGCAGCCCTCGATCGCGAGTTCGGCATAGGCGGCGGTGTGGTGGAAGGTGCCGCACGCGATATCCGGCTCGAACGCGAGGCATCGCACGCGCGGCCACCGGTAGAAGATCGCGAGGTGGCAGCCGTGGCTGGCCGAGGGCGCGAAAAGCGGCTGCATACCCAGCGCGCGGGCGACGGCGTAGAGGGTGCGGTGCTTGTCGCGGTGCCAGTTCTTGCCCTCTTGGAGGCACAGGATGTCCAGGTCCAGGGCCCGGAGCATCGCCAGTTGCGCGGGCAGCCGCTCGGGCAGGCCCTTGTCCGGGCGGCGCTGGCCGCCGTCGAGGAGGTTGTAGGTGGCGGCCTTCAGGAGCGTCGTGCGGCGCGGCTTTCGGGTATGCGGGGCGGGGTGGGTGCCGGGCGCATGTGGCGGGGTCTGCGGCTGCGGCTGATCGACCATGTGGTGGTGTGGCCGCGGGCGGTGATGCTGACCTCGAAGGTCAGGTACAGGCGGCCGAGGCTGTCGTAGTGGCCCTCGATGCACTGGTGGTCGCGGAACCGGACCAGGAACAAGGCGGCTTGTCCGGGCGGCCAGTCGCGGGTGGCTTCGCTGAGTTCGACGCGCAGCCACGCCAGGGCCCGGGACGCGTTGTCCGCGTAGTGCTGCTCGCCGAAGGCGGGGCGAGCGCCGGGCTGCGCCACCTCGCGGCGTCTCTCGCACCAGAACGTCGAGCCGGCCAGGGGGACTTCGAGGGGGGCGGGATCGACCCAGGACATTGTGATGCTGCCGGGAACGATGCCGGGCGGCGGGCACTCGCTCGTTGTCATCCACCGGGGCACGCGGGGCGTGGCGGCCATTACTGGGCCGGTCCCGCCGCGACGGACCGGCCGAGGACCAGGGTGTCGGCGGTCTCGGCCAGGGCGCGGGCGGTCTCCCGCGGGTCGTGGTGTCCCAGACGTACGGAGCACCGTGGGAGCGGAGCGAGGGCTGCGCGGATGGACCGGAAGGCGTCGGCCTGCGGCGGGGCGGCGGCCGCCAGTCCCAGCAGGTCCGGGTAGCGGTCCGGGCCGGTGAAGAGGGTGTCGGTGTCCGTTGCCGGCGCGGACGCGTCGTCCCGCATGTGCGGGAGGAGCACGGCGGCGGCGGTGCCGTCGGCGGCGGTGGTCAGGCGGAGCTGGGCGGGGAAGACCATGGCCTGCTGCACCAGGCCCTGCCGGTCCACCACCGGGCCGCGGGTCCCTCGGCGGAGCGCGACATTGACCTCGTAGGGCTGACTGGGGTGGGGCTCGGCGACGTCGATTTGGTACTGGCGGGCGCGGTCGTACAGGCCGAGGGCGTCGAGGAGCGGGAGGTCGGCGGCGATCGGGGAGGGCCAGGGCAGGAGATGGACGAGGCCGTCCTCGGCGGGGCGGGCGAAGAGGTGGCCGTCGCTGATCAGTTCCCAGCCCGCGCAGCACAGGTTCAGGGCGGCGGTGGTGGTGCCCGTGCCCGGAGCCCCGGCGATCAGCAGGGCCCGGCCGTCGCGGACGACGGCGGAGCCGCGCAGCAGAGCCCATCCCGCGGTCTGGAGTTGGGCGCGGATCACGTCGCGGGCCAGGCGGACGGTGGCGAGTCCGAGCCCGCCGGGGTGTGCCCCGAAGACGGCCAGACGCCGGCGGTCCGGTGCGGCGTGGTAGGCCGTGCAGCCGGTCGCCTGCGCCGCGTAGGCACACCCGTCCACGTCCGACAGTCGCTGGGTGCGGATACCGCTGTAGAGAACTTCGTCGTTCTCGTGATCGCTGAGGGCCTGCTGGGTGGCGATCACCTCGTCCAGGTCCACGGAGGCGCTGATCACCGGGGCGTGGCCGACGGCCGTGGCCGCGGGGTCGACGTGCCACCTGTCCTCGAAGTAGCGGCGGCACTGCTCGGCGACCGCCGGGTGGCGGCTGGTCACCGTCACCTGCACCGGGTCGGTGTCGGGGTCGGGGTCGGGGTCTGTGACGGTAATGCGAATGGCGGTGCTGGTGCTGGTGCTGTGCATCGGGGCTCCAGGAAGTTACTGCTGCTGCTGCTGCTGCGGGCGTGGCGGGTGGTCAGGGGGCTATGGGCCCGTCGGCGCGCAGGTTGATGCAGGTGTTGTCACGTACGGCCGCCAGCGCGGCCTTGACCTGCGATGCGTGGGACGGCGCGCAGAGGCGGTCCAGGTCCGTGGCCGACGCCCAGACAGCGTGGTCGAGGCTGTCGGCCAGCACGACGGTGAAAGCGGCGGGGATCGCGGCGGTGAAGGCGTAGATGAAGGTCGCTCCGGCGGCGGTGCTGCCGGCGGCGGGCGTCCAGTCCACGGCGCGCAGTCGGGCGGCCCTCGGATCGAGGGGCAGCCCGGTCTGCGTGCGGACGTGCCGTGCCACGGCATCCGCGGGCAACTCGTCCTCTACTCGGCCGCCCGGCAGCCGGCACCAGCGGTCATCGCCCGCCGCGCGCAGCCGCTGGCGTACGAGCAGCACCGCGCCCGCCTCGTTGACGAGCAGACCTCGCGCGACGATCCAGTACAGGTCCGGATCAACGCAGACAGGGGGGACGGAGCTGTCGGTGCTGGCAGGGCTGGCGTTCACGGTCGTCCCTTCGAGGCGAGTGAGAGGTGGAGCCGCCCGCGCCCCCACAGCGCGGACGGCCCGGCCGTCCCCCGCCGTGCAGATTGGGACGGCCGTCGAAGCGCCCCGACGAGAGCGGGGCGATGGAGTGGCCGGGGCTGGCCGCCCGCTCTCCAACGGGCGGCCAGTCTCAGTGCCGTACGGCCTCGGCACTGCCCTCCCACGGGCGCGGCGCGGGTCGGCACGCCGTACTCACCCGTCACGGGCGGAGGGACCGGCCGACTGCCCGCCGCAGGAGAACTGGCAACCTCAGTTCGAACCGCGGCAGCAGCCGGTCTACTCAGCGGACAGCCGTCTAAGCAGCGGGCGGCGAATCCCGTGCCCGCTTCGCGCTGTCCACTATCGGCGGCACGCCCCGACGGCCGATGAACTGCCGGCCGGTGGACGGCAGCTCGGGGCCGCCTGCCCCGCTGTGTTGGATCAGGCCCGCCAGCACACGGGCGAGCTGGCGGGAGTAACTGCTGCTGCGCACCGCCACGACGACGGGCACCGTCAGCAGGTCCTCGGCCTGCTCAACCGCCAGCGCCACCTCGAACCGAGCCTCCCCCGGCTCCTGATCCAGCAGACGCATCTTGACGAGGGGGAGAACCTCCTCGACGTAGGCGTAGAGGCATCGCCAGAGGACCCGGACCTCAACCGCAGTCGGCGGCCGATCCGCTTGCGCGCAACTGATCGCCTCGCGGACGCGGACGAGATCGATGGTCACCGGAGTCCGCCCCCTGGCACGGTGAGCGTGGCGTAGGTGCACATCCCGTCGGCGCTGGTCCCCCAGGTGGCGACCAGCGCCTCGACCAGGAACAGGCCCCGGCCGCGCTCATCGTTGGGGCTCGGCTTCCGGAGTACCGGGCGGGCCGGACTGCCGTCGCTGACGGCGATGTGCAGCTTGTTGGCGGCGTACGTCATGCCGAGGCTGACATCGTTGCCACTGCCGTGGATCACGGCGTTGGTGACCAGCTCGCTGACGACCAGCGATGCGTTGGCGGCGACGGCCTTCAGGCCCCAGTGAGCGAGCGTGCGGGTGCACGTCGCGCGGTGAACGCCGACCATCGCCGGGATGGCCTCGGTCGCCAGGCCCAGCCTCCGGCAGCTCGGCGAAGGTGTCCGCGAGTGATCGGACACCTTCGGGCTCCTTGCGTAGGGGGTTGGGTCTTCCTCGCGGCGGGGGGTATCAGCGAGGGCGGTTTCCTCCAGCACGGTCATGCGAGGCTCCTCCACTGCGATGCGGGAGAGCCGAAGGCCAGAGCAGCCTCGCTGATAGCAACTTCATTGGAACTGCGCATAGTTCGACTCCCGCAGCGGGCACGTTTGGTCACCGGCTCCCCGTATCGCCGGTAGTTTGACTAGCCTGGTGCACGTACAAGTCGCGGTGCAACAGGAAAGGGAGTTGCAAGAGAAATGGCATATTTCATCGCCGACACAGGTCAGCTCACGGCGGGAACAGGCTCTGCCAGACTCTGATCACGGCCATCCGCGACGAGTACAACGCTGGCTGGAGACGAGACATCGACACCCGCAGTGGTCACAGCGACACTGGCGAACGACACAGGTTTCAGGGAGGCTGAGCACGTGGCAGCGAAGGTCGGACCCACCATCCGGCGTATCCAACTCGGGCAGGAGCTTCTGCGGCTGCGCGAAAAGGCCGGCCTCACACTGGCCCAGGCGGTCGAGGAGATGCCGTTCGACAGGACGCGGTTGTCCAAGCTGGAGAACGGACAGACCAGGCTCCGCACCGGCGCCCAGCTTCGTGCGCTCCTGGAGCTCTACAACGTCACGAGCGACGAGGACCAAGACTTTCTCCTGGAGCTTCACGCAGACTCGTTGAGCCGGGAATGGTGGTCGCCCTACCGCAGCGTGATGCCGTCGGGCATGACTCTGTACCTGGGGTTGGAGTCCGGGGCCCGCTCGATGCGTTCGTACAACCCGGATGTTGTGCCGGGGCTCCTCCAGTGCAAGAGCTACGCCAAGGCGCAGTTCACCATCGCGAAACCCGTCGAGGAGTTCACAACCCCGTTCGTCGAAGACCAGGTCGACCTTCGTATGGGGCGCAAGGAGGTGCTCGTGCGCTCCGATAGTCCCTTGCCTCTGTCGGCCATCCTCGATGAGGCGGTGCTGCGCCGGGTGATGGGGAGTCGTGAGGTCATGCGCGAGCAGTACCAGCAGATCGAAGAGCTGTCTCAGCTCGACCACGTGGCCATTCAAATCATGCCGTTGGCCGCCACCATGTACCGATCGAGCGAGAACTTCACCCTGCTGGAGTTCGACTCGCCTGTGCCGGATGTGGTGCAGGTTGACGGCCTCGAACAGATCAAGGTCACGGACAAGAAGAGCGTGATCGGAAAGTACACCCGAAGGTTCGATGACATGCGGGCAGGCGCCCTCCCTCCCAGCGAGACGCCCAAAATTCTGAAACAACTAGCGCGAGAGATGAAGTAGCCATCAACACTGACTTGGTGAGGGCCCCAGCAATGGCCCAAGAAGACGTCTGGTTCAAGTCCTCCTACAGCAACGAGGTGGGAGGCAACTGTGTCGAGGTCGCACGTGCGACGGGCAGGGTGGCGGTGCGCGACTCGAAAGCTATAGAGCAAGCAGCGCTCGCTTTCACCCCCGACTCCTGGAAGTCCTTCGTTGATCTCGTTCGATCCGGAGACGTCGATTTCGGGGTAGTCGATAGCTAGCTGCCCATCGGCGAGATGCCGAGACCATCGTGACGAGTGGCGCGGCTTACAGCGTAGTTCGGGGTTGCCGGATCGGTGCCTGGCGAATAGGCACCGATCCGGCAACCCCTCTCGTTGCTTGACCCTCTATACCTTGTCTGCATTCTGTGCGCCAGCACCAGGAGACGGCTCTTCGCCCGTCCAGGCGTACGGTTCTTGCCTATTCTTCAAGGTGATGGAGAGGCGCTAGGACCTGAAGACAGGACTTCAAGATCACCCCGTTAGCGGGCCGCGTCCGCCACATCCTGTCCCGGCCCGGGTGTGGGGTCAGCGTCGGTCGCTGAGGAAGTCGCGTGCGCGTTCATCGAGGTCGGCGGCGCATCGCAGGCCGCGGGCGCGGAAGCGGGGCAGGTCGCGGCGCATGTGGCTGACGGCCTTGCGGGTTCGTCTCGACTGGACGTCGCGCAGTACGGCACCCGGCTCATGCACACCCGCCCCGACGAAGTACTGCGCACAGCCGGCATGGAAGACGTCGCCCGCCACTGGGCCACCACCCCGGGCGGCCACCTCTCCGCACTGGCCCGCACCGTCGACGGCTGCGACGCCCACGGACCGGACGCTCGCATTGACCGGATGTATGCCTCCGGTGGCCTGCTGCCCGCGGTACGCGGTGTGGATGTCGTTGAGGTGCCGCACGATCTGTCGGATCACCACCTCGTCCGCCTCACCCTGGACCCCGACACCCTCTCGGGCATCCTCAACCAGCAGCCGGACAACACCCCCGTCCACACCCCCAGTGAAGGAGTGACTGCGTGGCTACACTCCGAATAATGAAGCCCGAGGAAGCTGAAACACCGCCCTCCGCAGACCAGTTGCGCGAAGCCCTCATCGGCCAGTTGCGTGAGCTTGGAGCGATCAGAACCGAGGCAGTCGAGGCGGCTGTTCGCACCGTGCCCCGGCATCTCTTCGTCCCCGAGGTTTCGCTCGCCGAGGCGTACGCGCCCGAGCGAGCCGTGATCACCAAGAAGGATGAGGACGGGGTAGACGTCAGTTCGGTCTCCGCCGCCCGAATCCAAGCACTCATGCTGGAGCAGTCTGCGATCCGCCCCGGGATGCGAGTACTGGAAATCGGATCCGGTGGCTACAACGCGGCGCTCATCGCGGAGCTGGTCGGCGAAAGTGGTGCGGTTACCTCCATCGACATCGACCCGGATGCCGTCGGCCGAGCGCGTCGCTTCCTGGCCGAGGCCGGATACGGGCGCGTAAACGTCCTCCTCACTGACGGCGAGGAGGGCGAGCCGGTGCACGCCCCCTTCGATCGAATCATCGTCACCGTCGGGGCATGGGACATCCCCCCGGCCTGGGTGAACCAGCTCGCCGAAGGCGGCCGGATCGTCGTTCCCCTGCGGGTGCGCTGTCTGACCCGGTCAGTGGCCTTCGAACGGGAGGGCGGGCACCTGGTGAGCCGGGACTACGAACTGTGCGGCTTCGTGCCGATGCAGGGCGTCGGAGAGCGCCGGATGCAGCTGGTGGTGCTGCATGACGAGCCGGGCGAGGAGGTCGGCCTCAAGCTGGACGACGGGGACCGAGTGGACGTGGAGGGCCTGCGTAAAGCGCTCGCTCAGCCACGCGTGGAAGTGTGGTCGGGGGTGACCATCGGTGGAATGGAGCCGTTCGACGGCCTCGACTTGTGGCTGGCGGCCGCTGTACCGGATTTTGCTCGACTCGCCGCGACCCCGGCGGCGCGAGAGAGAGGAATCGTTGCCGCCGCATCACCGATGGGCCTCTCGACGCTGATTGACAAGGACAGTTTCGCCTATCGCAAGATGCGGCCGACCAGCCCTGAACGCCACACATTCGAGTTCGGGGCGTTCGGACACGGCCCTGATGCCCAAGCGGTCGCGAACCGGCTGGTGGAACAGATCCAGATCTGGGACCGCGAACACCGCTCCGGCCGGGCCGTCTTCACGGTGCATCCCGCAGGCACGCCCGACGATCAGCTTCCCGCGGGCCGCGTGGTCAACAAACGGCATTCGCGGGTAACTATCTCCTGGCCCTGACGCCAGCACAGAGCTGGGCCGGGAGCCGCAAGAGCACATCCATCACCGCCTATCAGGAGGAGTGGAGATGGCAGCGATGCAGCCCCAAGGTGCGGTAAACCAGTCGGACTTCGACCTGGAAATCACGGTCGTGGAGAAGGCGCCGGTCATCGCCGAGCTGATGAACGACACCAGCGACAACTGCGGTGGCTCGTGTCAGAGCGCGTGCTCGAACAGCACCTGCGAGTGACCTAACGGCCCGGTGCCGTGGCCAGCGGCCACGGCACCGGGCTCACCGCATGAAGCGGAGGCGCCGAGTATGTACCGGTCCATCGACGCGACGTTCCTACGGGCCGCAGCAGGCCCCGCCGACTTGAACCTGCCGCCCTGGCCGGACCTGAGCGGCACCACACATGCCGACACCCAGCAGTTGCGCCAATGGATGCAAGAGGTGTGGGCACAGCAAGCGATCGCCGAGGCCATTGAGGTGGCCAGTCCGTTTCTGGCCCGCCGCGTCCGCGACATCTGCGCCGAACAGCCCCGGCAGGCGCGCCGCGTACGGAGAGCCGCGGAGTCCCTCGTTCGCTACCTGCTGCGCATGCAGCACCGGGCCACACCCTTCGGGCTGTTCGCCGGGGTAGCCCCCGCGCACTTCGGCTCGGGGCTCACCATGCGTTGGGGAGAAGATCACCAAGCCGTCGCGCACGCCGACGCCGAGTGGCTGTCCGAGGTGATCACCCGCCTGGAAACCTGCCCAGAACTGCTGCGCCGCCTGCCTGTCGTAGCCGACAACACGTGCTTCGTACGGGGCACGAAGCTGGTGGTGCCCTGCCAGCAGCCACCCCACGGCTGGGACGGTGCCCGAGGAGTGGCGGCGGAAGTGAGCCTCCGCTACACCCGAGCCGTCAAGACAGTGCTGGCAGCCGCGCAGTCATCCTTGCCGGTCGGGGATCTGGCCGGGAAGGTCGCGGCCGAGTACCCGGACACGCCCAGTGAGGTCATCGACCGGTTGCTGGCCGAATTGGTCGCCCGCCGCGTCCTGCTCAGCAGTCTCCACCCACCGATGACGGTCACTGACGCGCTATGTCACGTCGTCCACGAGCTGAGCGCCGTAGAGGCCGCATCCATCCCGCAAGCAGCTCCTACCGTCCGCGAATTGCAGGCGATCGCGACGGCCCTGGCCCGGCACAATCGTGCTGATCCCGGAACGCGGCGGCATCTGAGGGCGGCTGCGTCGCTTGCCATGGCCGCGCTATCCGACGCAGTCGAACAGCCCCTCGTCGTGGACCTTAGGCTCGACTGCTCACTGGTCCTGCCACAGGCGGTAGCGCGCGAGGCCGAGAACGCGACGACGGCCCTGGCCCGCCTGACCCGGTACCCCGCCGGCCCGCTCGCGTGGCAGGACTATCACGCCAGGTTCCTGGAGCGTTACGGGACTGGTGCACTCGTTCCCGTCCGGGACCTCGTGGACAGCAATGTGGGGCTGGGCTTTCCCGCCGGATACCGCGGCTCCCTCGCGGAGCGTCCGCAACCACCCGTGACGAGGCGGGACGAGAAGCTCCTCGCACTGGCACAGCGAGCCGCGATGGACGGCACCGGTGAGATCGTGCTCAATGACCAGACCCTCTCCGATCTCGCCACCCACGACACTGGCCGGCGGCACGTACCCGCCCACGCGTCCCTGCGCTTCCAGGTGGAAGCGCCCACCCGCACTGCGCTAGAACAGGGCGCGTTCACGCTCGTCGTCGTCGGCCTGTCGTCGGCGGCCGGCACCACCGCCGGACGATTCCTCCACCTCCTCGATGAGCCCGACCGCACCCGCATGAACACCGCGTACGCGAACCTGCCCACGCTGGAACAGGACGCGCTATCGGCCCAGGTCTCCAGCCCGCCCCTACGCGTGCGGACCGAGAACGTCGGACGTGTTTCCGTGGTCCTGCCGCACGTCATCGCACTGGCCGAACACGGCGACCCGGACCGCGCGCTACCGCTCGATGATCTGGCCGTGGGCGCTGACCACCAGCGCCTGTACGTGATGTCCCTCTCACGACGGCGCACCGTCGAACCCGCCGTCCTGAACGCGGTCGAGCTGACGAACTTCACCCACCCCCTCGCCCGGTTCCTGTGCGAAGTCCCCCGGGCCAGGGCCGGCACCATCGCCCCGTTCTCCTGGGGAGCTATCCGATCACTACCGTTCCAGCCCCGCATCCGGTATGGCCGCACGGTGCTCGCTCAGGCACGCTGGAGGCTGGAGGCGGCCGACCTCGCCGAGCCGGACGCCCCATGGCCCCAATGGACCGCTGCCATGACTGCCTGGCGACACCGCTTCCGCCTCCCCGACGCCGTCCACCTTGGTGACGACGACCAGCGGCTTCGGTTGACCTTGGACGAGCCCGCCCACCTCCACCTGCTCCGCGCCCGCCTGGACCGCACCGGGCACGCCATCCTGCGCGAGGCTCCCGAACCCTCGGCCCACGGCTGGATCGACGGACGCTCCCACGAAATCGCCGTCTCACTCGTCTCCACCCGGAAACCTGCATGGCCGCCCGCACGACGCCGGGCATCCTCCGTCGTCATCGGCCGCGACCACGGGCACTTTCCCGGCGCATCGAAATGGGCGTTCGCGAAGCTTTACGGCCACCCCGACCACGCCCCCGACATCCTCACCACCCACTTGCGGGACCTCTTCGACGGATGGGGCACCCCGCCCCAGTGGTGGTACGTCCGCTACCGCGATCCGGAACCACACTTGCGGCTACGCCTCCGACTGCCGCGCACAGAAGCCTTCGGCGCCACCGCGCAACGGGTCGCCACCTGGGCCGACCAACTGCGCAGCCGCGGACTCATCGGGCGAATGCAGTGGGACACCTACGCGCCGGAGACCGGCCGCTACGGCACCGGAGCAGCCATGAACGCCGCCGAAATCGTCTTCGCGGCCGATTCCGAGGCCGCCATCGCACAGATGGCGCTCACCGCCGGAGAAGACCTGCACCCGGCCGTGACCGCCGCCAGTTACGTCGACCTGGCTACTTCCTTCACCACCGGCACCCGTGAGGGAATGTACTGGCTGATCGCACACCTTCAGACGCCTTCCGGCCCGGGCCTGGACCGGCACACACGTGATGAGGCCCTGTGTCTGGCGGACCCGGATGCCAACTTCGCCGCTCTGCGCGCGGTACGCGGCGGCGAAAAGGTCATCTCCGCGTGGAACCGGCGAAGAAAAGCGATGACCGCCTACCGCGACTGCCTCACCACCACCGGCGAGACCGACCCGACCACCGTGCTGACCTCCCTCCTGCACATGCACCACATCCGCACGGCAGGACTCAATGAAACCTGCGAGCACACCTGCCGTCGGCTGGCCCGCTCCGCCGCCCTCTCCTGGACCACCCGAAACCAAGGAGCTCCCACGTGAGCAGCCCATCGGCCCCAGACGCGGTCACACGTGAAACGGAGCGCGAGGCCCGCTCGCAGTCGCTGTCCCAAGGCGCCATTGGCACTGTCCTCCTACGCATCGAACGCGCCCACCAGGGAACCGACTCCTGGGCAACCGTGCACGGCCAGCTGGCCGCCATCGTCCGCTCCGACCTGATCGCCAGCGACGAGGCCGCACTCTTCTACGGCGCGCCCGCCGTCGCCTTCACCCTCCACGCCGCGGTCGCTGACACCGGCCGCTACGCGGGCGCACTGCACACCCTCGACTCGGCCATTCATGCCTTGACCCGACGACGACTCGACAAGGCCCACGCACGTATCGACCGCGGTGAGCGGCCACGAGCAGGCGAGTACGACGTGCTGTACGGCCTCGCCGGCCTGGGCTCCTACCTCCTGCGCCGTGACCCTCACAGCGACGTCCTGCGGGAGGTGCTCGCCTACCTGGTGCGCTTGAGCGAACCGCTCCCCAACGATGACGAGCAGTTACCCGGCTGGTGGTCACCCCACGGGCCCACCGCTGACTCCATGCACTCCTTCCCCGGGGGGCACGGGAACGCCGGGATGGCTCACGGCATAGCCGGACCGCTCGCCCTGCTGGCGCTGACCAAACTGCGCGGCAGCACGGTCGATGGCCACACCGAAGCGATGGGACGGATCTGCACCTGGTTCGACACGTTGCGCCAGGACACCGACTTCGGCCCCTGGTGGCCCCGCTGGATCACTCGCACAGAACACCACACCCGCACGATCACCCAGCCCGGCCCCACCCGCCCCTCCTGGTGCTACGGCACCCCCGGAATGGCCCGCGCCCAGCAACTCACTGGCCTCGCCCTCCACGACATCAACCGACAGCACATGGCCGAGACCGCTCTTCTCCGCTGCCTCTCCGACCCCCACCAACTCGCCCTGGTAAACGACACCACCCTTTGCCACGGCACCGCCGGACTCCTGCACACCACCTCGTGCGTTGCTCGCGACGCTGAACCCGGAACGTTCACCACTCACCTTCGACACCTCCGTTCCCTACTCCTTCATCAGGAACCAGCGCGAGACGAAGGACTGCTCGAAGGCACGACAGGGGCCGAACTCGCACTCCACGCAGCCGACACCGGCGGCACCCCAGTCTCCGGTTGGGATGCCTGCCTACTGCTCAACTGACTCGGGGAGGACCTGCATACCGTGAACCACAGCGCGGATACACGCACCGTGGAGAAGGCCGTCCTCGCAGTTCTGACCGGCACGCCACTCCATACGGCCGCTGTTCAAGCAGAGGTGCAGCCCGCCGCGTTGGCTGACGCCGTCGAGCTGTACCGATCAGCCGGCACTGAAGCCCTCGCTAATCAGGCCACCACAGAAGCATTCCAGGCCCATATCGAATTCACTGAGTGGAACAACGCCGAATACGTCGCCGCCACCCAACTTGTCCCGACACTGCGCAAAGCCGAGCAGGACGGAGTCCTGAAGTCCTGGTGGTACGTCCGCAAACATCCCTGCTGGAGACTGCGCTGCTGGCCCGCGGCGAACACCGCGCAGGAGATGGCGACAGTGATCAGTAGCGCCTTGAATGGGATGCAGTCCGAGGGCCTGATCATCGGATGGACGAAGACGATCTACGAGCCTGAGACGCACGCATTCGGCGGCCCCACAGCGATAGGCATAGCCCACCAGCTCTTCCACGCGGACAGCCGCAGCACCCTCGACTACCTCCAACACCACGACCCCAACGCACCCTCGGACCGCTCCATCGGACGTCGCGAGATGTCAGCGCTGCTGTGCGGCACACTCCTCCGAGCCGCGGGACAGGAGCGATATGAACAAGCCGACGTCTGGAACCGCATAGTGCAGATGCGCCCCCTCCCCGCCGGCGCTCCCATAGATCGGCTGAACGAGATGGCCGTCAGCCTCCAGCGACTGATGTCCGTGGACACGAACCCAGCCAGCCTCCTTTTCGATGTGGGCATGCCCCTGGCCTTCACCACACCTTGGATCGCCGCCTTCGATCTAGCAGGCCAAAGGTTGAGAGACGCGATGCACTCCGGCACATTGGAACGCGGTCTGCGTGCGATCCTTGCGCACCACGTGATCTTCCACTGGAACCGACTCGGCCTAGCGGACACAGCGCAAGGGGTCTTTGCAAGGGCCGCCCAGAAGGCGTGCTCCCGACCAATGAGTCTGTTCTGATCGCTGCTCAAACCGCTTATAGGGAAGCGGTGGACGCCCACGCATCAAGTTGGAAGCGTGCGGGGCGGTTCTCGTGGCGGCCGACGCGGCATTCGTCGCCGGCCTTGCCGAGTGCTTCGCTCATGCGGGTCTGGAAGCGGGCGTACTGCTCGTGCCAGACCACTGCGGAACCGGCGTCCTCATAGGCGTCGGCGCGCGCGAAGGCGAGGGCGGCGATTTCGTAGCCGAGGTGTTCGTGCTCTTGCCAGCACGGCGGGATGGCGTGCTGTGGTTGCCAGGTGTACGTCTGGTTCAGCCAGCGGCACACGGTGTCGAGCCACTCCAGCAGCGAAGCCCTGAGCTCCTCTGGCAGGGCTCCGATGTCCCATGGGGGCGGGCCGTACGTCTCCGCTTCTTCCGCGCTCCTTGCCGCTGCGTATTCGGCGAGGTCTGCGGGCTGGTCGGGGAAGGGCGCGAAGAGTGTGATCGAGGTGGTGGTCACGCGGCATTCGCCCCCCGTCGGGCAGCCCAGGTGGCCGTGTGGGCGGCAGCGGTGTGCCTTCGTGCCGCCTGCTGCCGGGCTCGTTCGGTTTCGTTGGCCTGGCGCAGGTCGCGGATCTTGGTTTCGATTTCGGACCAGGAGTCCCAGGTCCACATGCCGTCGAGCTGGGAGACGACAGGCGGCAGGTTGTCGGCGAGAACCAGCGCCTGACCGTCGGGGAGCCCCTTGATCTCGTCGCCGCGAAGGACCGGTTCGAGGGCCATGTGCCGTGCGGTCGACTCACCGCGGCCGTCGCCGCGGGTGGTGGTCCTTGTCGTACGGACACGTTCGACCTGCCCGCTGAGGTCGGACATGTCCTTGAGGAATACCGGGTCTTTCGCCCCGCCGAAGACCACCACGTGGTTAGTGAAGGAGGCCAGCTCGTTCGCCGTGTCCGCACCGAACCGGGCGACGGCGGAGGCCCACGCCTGGAGCCCGTAGATCACGGTGATACCGCGCCCGCGCCCATCGGCGACACGCTGCCGCAAGGAGGGGATGGGAGCGATGTTCGGAGCTTCGTCGAGCGCGGCGAGGAGTGGCGGGTCGAGCCGTCCGGCGGAGGAGGTGAGCGCGTGGGCCTCCGCGATGTCCAACAGGTCTTCTGTCACCGCGGTGGTCAGCGGCGCGACCGAGTTCACCTCCGAGTCCTTGCCCAGCAGGTAGATGGTGCCGCCCGCGTCGAGGACCGCGCGGAAGTCCGTAGGCTCCTCGCCGTCTCCCTGAAGGGCGTCGATCACGGTCTGGTGCATGAGGGGCTCAAGGGCCGCGTCGAGAGTCACGGCGGTGTTGCCGACGGTCCGCGAATCGCCGGTGGTCGACGTTCGGAGCATGTCCGCCCAGCCCGGCCCGGCACCGGGGTGGGCGCTCAAGATGCCCAGCGGAGCAGGATCGGACAGCTTCCGCGCCCACTTCAGCAGGTGGTCGATCCTGGCTCCGTCGAGGGCTGCGGCGTGTAGGAGGGCCGCGAAGACCTTGGCCGCCTGTCCTTTGTAGAAGGCGCTGCCCTCGGAACTTTGGACAGCGGCTCCGGGGGTGCGGGAGCCGGCGACGAATGCCTTGGCCCGCATCATCGCGACCTCCGTGTCTGCCGCGCCGGTGATCGGTGACCAGCGCACCCTGGGCAGGGAGGGGGCGATGTTCTGGGGATCGAAGACCAGGACCGGACGGCCGCCCTGCCGTCGGGCATCCAAGGTCAGCTCCACGAGGTCCGGCTTTGACGAAGTGGCCAGGACCGGGCCGACCCATTTGCGGATGGCCGGCGCGAAGAAGCGCAGGGTCTTCCCCGAGCCCATGGGGCCGATCACCCGGCACGCCTTGTCGGCCCGGGACCACAGTTCAACGCCTTTGGGTCGGAGGGACGTCCCCAGGCGGTATCCGAAGTCGTCAGGTGCGTGGCGCATGGAGGTGCTCCGGGAGGTTCGAGGAGTGGGTGGTTGAGGAGGGCCCGGTCAGCGCGGCGCGGAGTGCGTGCGCTTGTGGAGGTTCACCGGCTCACTGCGGGCCGGGGGATGATCTCTGTTGTGCAGGGACGGCCGGATCTCGGTGGCCTTCAGAGCTGCCTTCGCCGAGAGCTGGCGTTTGAGCTGTGCCTTCGAGGCGAACCCCTCATCGCGCTCATTGCGCGCGGAAGCGATTCGCACGGCCATGAAGACCAGCGCACAGACGCCGACGACGGCGAACAGGGCGAGCGAGAGGCTGCGCGGAAGAAGGTCCATCACGCTGCCTTTCGTGTGGCGCGGGCGGCGAGGTAGCGCATCCTTCGAGCACACAGCCGTGCCACCGGAGCGGAGGGACCGGCCGCTCGCGGCGGGGCGCGGTGGAAGGCGGCGTGCAGTTCCTCGGCCCCGCGCCACAGGTGGCCCACCGCCGCTCGCGCACGGCCGCCCGCGGCGTGAGCGTCTTCGTGGTCGAGCTGGTCAGCGAGTTGGGCGGCGCGCCGCGCCGCGTCCAGAAACTCGGAGTGCAGGGCATCGATCTCATCCCGCAGGGCTCGCCCGGGGGAAGGGCGCGAGGAGGAACTGCGGTGGAGAGTGAGGACGGCCACGGGGAAACTCCAGATTCGTACGGTGGATCAGGGGGCGGCGGGTACAGCGGGTCAGACCAGGGGTGCCGGGCGTCATGCCTCGTTGGGTCCGGTGCTGGCCAGGTCGGTCATGGAGCCGGAGGAGAAGCACAGGTGCTGTTCGGCCTCGGTGAGGAGGTGCTGCACGCCGGGGTAGATGACCTCGCCGACTTTCCAGAGGGCCACTCCGCGGCGCAGGCGCATGATGTGTTCGGCTGTCCAGGCCGGGAAGCCCAGCCGTGCGGCGGTGTCCTCGGCTTCGGACTTCTTCATCGAGTACACGACGACGGTGTCCGCCATCTTCAGAGCCGCTTGGGTCTCCGGGCTGTCGTCGATGTCACTGAGGTGGTGCACGATGAAAATGCAGGCAAGCCCATAGCCGCGTGCGAACTTGAGGAACTTCTCCAGCAGGGCGGCGAGTTGCGGGGTGCCGAGGATGTGCCAGGCTTCCTCGCACACGAGGATGCGCTTGCGCTGGGTGTAGCGGCGGCAGCCCGACGCCTGGTTCGGGCCGAGTTCCCAGGCGCCGGAATTCGCATCCACGATCTTGCGCTCATGCTGGCCCGGCTCGGTGCCGCACTCGCACATCGGACGCAGCCAGACCTCCTCCAGGAACACGGAGATCACCGCGACGAGGATGGTCATGGCGACGCCGCCGGAGGGGACCTTGGTCAGGTCGAAGACGACCATGTCGGCGTCGAGATCGACACCGAGGCTGGTCGGCCCGTCGAGCATGCCGATCAGATCGCCGGATGCGTCCTGATCGCTCCCGCACAGCCGGTCCAGCACGTACGAGGCTTCGAGGCCGTCTCCCAGGAGTTCGTCACGGGTGCGCTGCTTAGCGCGGGCGTCCGACTCCTCGGGCGCTCGCAGTGCTTCCGCGACGTCCGCCAGAACCGGGGCGCGGCCCTCTTCGGCGGCGCGCTGGTGGGCCAGGCGGATCGCGAGCCGCAGGGCGGAGCCCGCGAACTCATCCAGGGGCTTGCCCAGGCCGAGTTCCACGATCGTGCGGACCAGTTCAATCTGGCGCTTGCCGGCGATGGCAGGGTCCATCGGGTTGATGCAGGACGCCCCCTTACCGCCGCCGGGGGTGAACTTCACCGGGGCCTTACCGGTGAGGGAGCGGCCCAGGGCCGCCCATTCGCCTTCCTCGCGCTCCTTCTGCTCCTTCGTGTCGAGGACGACGACCTTCCGGCCCAGGCGGATCTGCCGGGCCGTGTAGGTCTTGGTGAGTGCGCTCTTGCCGCGGCCGGTGTCGCCCATCACGATCATGTTTCCGCCGGGCAGGCCGTCGCCGAAGGCTGAGAACGGGCAGTAGATGAACGCCTTCCCGCTGTACAGCTCACGGCCGATGACGGCTCCGGCCGTGCCCAGGGTCGGCGGCGCGATGGGCAGATACAGGGCCTGGCTGGTGGTGGTCTCGGTGTAGAGCGGGCGCCGCGCCGTCTGGTGCGCTGGTACCAGGGAGCCGAGGAAGCCGGTCACTTGATGCCTCCGGCGAACGGGAGGGTCGTCGCGAAGGCACGGGCGTGTTCGAGGTCGAGCCACTCGATGCGCAGGTGGGAGTTGCGGGCGCGGGAGGCCGTCGTCCTTTTGGTCTTCTCCAGCTCTTCGGCGCTGCGCGCGGAGATGGTGATGTAGCCGACGACGGCGGAACCGGCGGCGCCGGAGGCGGCGAGGGCCATGCCGCGTGAGCCCGTCGCGTTGGCGGCGATCACGTCGCGCGGGTCCACGTTCTTGCCGCGCTGGCGGTCGCGGAGCATCTCGGCCTGGTTGTTGGTGTCCTCCTGCAACGTTCGCTCCACGGCCTTGTCGTTCGGCTCCAGGTTCTGCGTGATGCTGATGGTCCGGATGACGTCCGGCAGGCCGATGAGGAGGGGCGCCAGGAAGTCGGGCCCTACCGGAGTGGTGGGCCAGGAGACCACGGCCGCTGTCGCGTGGAACCAGCTGTGCGTTGATCCGGCGGCGCGGGTGGCTACGTACTCGCCGTGACGGACATCCACGTTGCGCGGGAACGCGTGGCCGCGGGGGATCTCGGTGTCCCAGATGGCGTGGTCGGGGTCGTAGCTGGCGCGGATGAACGCGGTCATCCTGCCCTCATCGAGCGGGGCGATGACTGAGAGGTCCGCGTCTTCGCAGCGGGCCCACAGCTCCTCCAGGTACGCGGCCATGGCGGCGGCCACGCCTTCGTCGCCCGTCCCGCGGGCTGCTCCGTCGGCCGCCAGGTCGCGGGTGAACTTGGCGTGAGCGGTGATGTAGTAGCGGTGTTCCTCCGCGGAGGTCGACACGGCGTTCGCCAACGCGTCGTAGGAGTCCTTGAGCCACAGCGGTGCCCCCGCGGTGGCGGCAGATTCGTCGCGCTGGGCGACGAACCGCTGATGAGCGTAGGGGTCGCTCTTCATCTGCCGCGCAAGTACCTGGATGCGTTTGACCGGATGCTCTTCGGCGTTGCCGAAGGCGTCGAGCAGCTCTCCCCAGCGCTCCAGGGCGACAACCTGCTCCCCGACCTCCTTGCCGCCCAGACCGGGCGAGGCGACCTCCAGCGTCGCGGTGATGCAGCCGGCCTGCGGCTGGAGGACGACGACGGCCTGCTGACCGCGGACGGTCACGGGCACCCAGGTCATCCCGGCGAGCCCCTCCGGTTCGGCGAGGGCGGCGTGCGGCGCTGTTCCGTCCCGGCGCGTACCGGCCTCGACCGCGGGGGAGACCCACACGCCACCCGTCCGGGAGAGGGCCTTGCGGTGGTAGCGCTTGATCTGCCACCAGCGGTAGACCGTGCGGCGCTGCGCGGTGCCCTTCGGCCGGTACGGCATGTACACCACCACGACGGCGAGCACGATGGGCAGGACCAGGCCGATCCCGGCCAGCGCCGGGACAGCGTTGAAGAGGAAGCCGAGCAAGATGCCGCCAGCGGCTCCGCAGCCGAGGACGACCTGTTCGCCGAGGTCTCGGCGGCCGACCAGGCCGGTCGGGCGGTGCTTTCCGAACTGATACGTACGCGTAGCCATGGATCAGGTGTCCTTGCTGGTGGGCGTCCCGCCACCGGACGGCGCCGCCGGTGGTTCAGGAGTGGACGAGGGCTGGGGGCCGGAGGCGCTGCCGGTGGCCGGGGGAGGAGCGGGCGGCCCCGGCCGTGCGGAAGACGACGGGGCCGCGGGCGCGGGCCCGGCCCCCTGCACCGGGCCGGGCCCGACAACCGGCCCCGACGCATTGGCCGGGCTGCGCGCGGCAGCCGGGGCCCCGGTACCGGCAGCGGGGCCGTCTCCTTGGGGTGACGGGGTGTCCGGTGCGGAGCCGATGACGGAGCCGGAGACGGCCCCGCCGGACCGGGCAGCGGCCGGAGGACCGGAGGCATCGACGCCCTGACCGTGTTCGGTGCCACTGTGCGCGGCATCGGCCCCTTGCGAGCCAGGGGCGTCCGTGGCCTTGTTCTTCGCCATGTCGGCACCGGACTTGGCCACGGACGCCGCAGCACCGACGGGCCCGGCAGCAGCTGCACCAGCCCCGGCCCCGGAACCGGCCGCAGCCTTGGCGCTCGCTGTACCGGCCTGGCTTTGTCCCACCGTCGGGGAGGCAGCCTGCCTGCCGGCCCCGGCACGGGCGAGGTTGCTGCCTCCTCCCGACTGGCCCCCCGCCGACGCGCCCCCGCCCACCAGCGAGTCCTGGAGGTAGCTGGACATCGACCGGTTCGCGTGTTGGGCGGGCCCGTCCACTGCGGCGGCGGGGCCGGCGGAGGCAGCCGCCTTGCGGTCGTGATGGAGCTGGGCCATCTCGTCGCCGAAGGCGGGAATCCACTTGTAGAGCGTGGCGCTCGCGAAGACAGCCAAGAGCAAAATCAGCGCGCCGACGAGGATCTTCGAGACCGCGTCGCTCAGGCTCCCGGTCGAGTCGCTGAGGACCGCGCCGCCCAGGCCCAGCAGCGCGAACAGCACAGGCTTGGACAGACCCAGGGCGAACAGGGCCCCGAACCACTTCTTGCTCTTGCCCCACAGGTCACGGTCGACCAGCCCGGCGTTGACCACCGGTCCGAGCGCGACGCCGACGTAGATCGCGGCTCCGCGGATCAGCAGCTCGATCCACATCAGCAAGGCCCCGCACATCATGATCAGGTTGACCACCATGAGCTGGCCGACGCCCTCGTTCGGGCTCGCAGCCATGATCTTGAGGATGTTGGCGAGGAAGGGTTTGAAGTTCTGCGTGGCATACGGCGCGAAGACTGCCGTGACCTCGTCAATGGCCTTCATCAACAGGGCGATTGAGCCCGGTGTCAGCGCGTTGACCACGAACTGGAGGATCAGGAAGCCGATCGCTTCCGATACGGCGGTGGTCAGGGAGACGCCGCGCACGGCACGTTTGGCGACGGCTATCAGCCACAGGGCCGCGGTGAACAGCGTGCTGGCCGCGAAGACGATGGCGTACTGCTTCAGAAACGATGGAGACGTGAGGTCGAACTGTGTCGTGTTCTGGATCAGATCCAGCATCTTGCGCAGAAACCAGAGATTCGCCTCGGTCAGCTTCTGGAGCAGGAACCCCAAGGGGTCGGACACGAAGTCGATGGCGGCCTTGGCCTCACAGACCATCGGGATGTAGCAGAAGGGATTGGCGACAGCCGAGGGGACGAACACGAAGCCGATCACGACGTTGACCCACAAGAGGGTGTGCAGTCGGCGCCCCAGGCTCCGGCGAGGCACGGAGCGGTCGACCCACAGGAGGCCGGGGACGTCTTCACGCAAGCGCAGGCGCATCAGCCGTGCCTCCTACTTCAGCGAAGCCGCTGGCCGGAGTGGCTTGTTCGGCGGCCGGCGGGGCGGGCACCAGCGGCTCGGAAGGGGTGACAGCCGTCGTCTTCCACGTTCCGCCCGCCCAGACGAGATCGACGGTCATCCGCAGGTACCCGACCTGCGGACGCTGGGACTCGTCCGCACCACCGGCGACGCCGCCGAGCGAGGCCGTCCACAGCTCGACGCTTGCCGCCTGGTCCGAGCGCGTCAGCGTGCGGGTCGCCAGGACGGCGGTCCGGGTGACGAGCCGCCCTCCGTCGGCCGCCTTCCCGTCGTCGCCCAGCTCCCGGTTCTCCGCGACGAGTCGGGCGGTGGAGTCCGCATCGCGGGTGACGGAGGAGAGAGTGCTCGGTGCTGCGGTGGCCCGGAGCATCCGGTGCCGCCAGTCGGCATCGACGAAGAACCGCGGGTCGCCGTAGAGCATGACGGCGCTGGTCGCGGCGGCACGAACGCCCTGGTCGTCCCGAGCGTACGAGCCGGGCAGCCCACTCTCCGCGGTTGCGCCGCTGAGAACCGGGTCGGCGGCCTCTTCGGGGACGTACTGCGCGAAGTCCGCCGCGGTGTTGGTGGCCTGCCGGGTCGAGAGCGGCGCGACCATTCCCGGCGCCGTGGAGAACCCGGAAGCCTTCCAGCCCTCGGCATTCCAGATGAGGTTGACCGTAACGGACTGGAAGGAAGCCTGCGGGGGTGCGTGACCAGCCGAGCTACCCCGCACCGTGGTTATCCACAGGCGGATGGTCGCCTTGTGGGTATCGAAAGCGAGAGCATGGGCAGAGAACACCCCGGTGCGGGCGATTGCCTGCTTGGCGTCGACCTTCTGAGCATCACCTTGCAGTTGCTTGGCGGCTTGCGTGGCCGTCCGATCCGCCTCACCCATGGCGTTCTGGCGTGTGGCGTTGCTGCTCATGGATGTTGCGGCGCGGTGCCGGGCGCGCTTGTCGGTCAGGTACGCGGCGCTGCCGCGTACCGTGGCGAAGTTGGCTGCGGCGGCCTTCGCGCCCGCCTCAGTCCGGGGGTAGCCGAGCGGCACTCCGTCGACCACGCGTGTGTGCGATCCGCTCTCTGCGGGACCGTGGGGTGCAGAGGGGACTGAGGTAGGCGCCGGAGCGGAGGGCCCGCCCGTGGTGACGCTGACGACGACTCCAGCTGCTGTGACCAAGGCGATGACGCCTGCGGCGATGCCCCAGAGCCTCATCCGGGGGGAGGACTTGGGCCGGTTTCCGGGGGAGCTGCCGGAATCGGTGCTCCGCTGGCCGGGTGTGGTGCGGCGGCTCATCGGGTCACACACCCAGGCCGTAGACGATCGTGAAGAGCGTGCCGAAGCTCGCGACGAGGAAGACGATGACTCCCCCGCCGACCATCAGCCCCTTGCCCCGCGAGGAGTCCATGGTCGAGTGGCTTTCGCCGGTCCAGCCACGGCTTTTGGCAAGCCCGATGAAGAAGCAGGCCGCTCCGACGACCAGGACCATGGCGGCGAGTACGCCCAGGATCATCTTGGCGGTGCCGCCGAGCTTGCCAAACGGTCCCCAGTCGGGCTTCACGCCGGAGATGATGTCCACGCCGGCGGCGAGGGGCTGGTGCAGAGCGGGGTCGGTAGCGGCAGCGAGAACGTAGTGCATGGCATTCCTTGGGTTGCGCAGGACGCTGGACGAGTGGATGGAGAAGCGATTCAGCTGATGTGCCGCATGGCGACGATCTGAGGGGTCCAGTAGCTGAGGGGTTTGATGCGGACCTTCGCCCCGGTGTGCGGGGCCTCGATGACCTCGCCGTTGCCGATGAACATCCCGACGTGCTCCGGGTGGCTGGCCGAGCCGACCGAGAACAGCAGGTCGCCGGGCTGAAGCTGCGAGGTGCTCTTGACGGGAGTCCCCATGCGCACCTGGTCGTAGGTGACCCGCGGCAGGTTCACCCCGGCCTTGCTCCACGCCATCTTCATCAGCGAGGAGCAGTCGCAGCCGCCTTGCCCCTCGAAGGGCGACACGCAGTCGCCGCCCCACCGGTACCAAGTGCCCATAGCGGTACGCGCGGCGGCGATTGCGCGGGCGGCGCCCTTGCCCGCGGGGAGCGGGTTCGGGCCCGCGCTCGATGCCCATTTCGCGGCGAGGTCGCGGATCGACTTCACGTAGCTGCGCGTTTCCGCGTACGGCGGCACTCCGCGGTACTTGATCACCGCGCCGCCGCCCGCGTTGTACGCGGCCAGCATGTTGTCGGTGCTGTCGCCCGGCACCTTCTTGACCTCGTCGGCCAGCACGCAGTCGTAGTGCGCTTGGGCGGCGATGGCGTCTTCCGGGTCGAAGACGTCCTTCTTGCCGTCCCCGTTGCCGTCCCGCCCGTACTGCGCCCAGGTCCCGGGCATGAACTGGGCGATCCCCAGCGCGCCCACCGGCGACCTCGCCTTGGGGTTGAAACCGGACTCGGTGTACAGCTGGGCGGCTAGGAGCGACTCGGTGACCTGCGGGCACTCGCCAGCATGCTTGTGGATGATGGGGCGCACCCACGCGGGGACGGGAGACTCCGCTGTCAGCCCCGCACCGGGCCCGGTCTCCTTCGCGGAAGCATGGTCCGCGCTCTGGAACATCATCAGCAGTCCCATGCCGGCCAGGCCGAGGCCCAGGAGCAGGGCGAGGCAGGATCGTACGAGCTTCTTCATCGCGGCCCCTCACGCCCAGGGCAGCGCGGCGACGTGCCAGCCGTCGGAGGTGTGCTCCAGCCGGAGGGCGAGCTGCTCGTCGCTCCGCCGCGCCGGGCCGCTCGCTGGGGTCGTGGTGAGGGTGTAGGCGACGCGCACCAGAGCGGCGTCGGGGGCCGGAGCCGGAGCGCCGTCCGGGACCCGCACGGACACGATCCTGGCGGTGACCTTCGCTCGCTCCTCGCGCAGTGTCGCCCATGGAGCGTCCTGTCCTGGACGCTTCTGCGACAGGACACCGATCAGCTCGCCGGAGGCGTACGCGGCTGCGCGCCCTCCCGCGTCGGCGAAGGAGCGGTCGTGCCCGTCCCGAGCGTCGTGCTGCACGAAGGCCGCAGTGAAGGACCGCGCCACCTTCACCAGGTCCTCGGGAAGGCCGTTGCGGGCCGCGGGAGCCGACGGCTTGGCGGTCGGCGTCGACGTGCCGATGCCCGCGGAGACGGAGGAGGGCTGGGTGGCGTGCGAAGCGGTCCCGCTGTCGGAGGAACTGGAACACGCGGACGTCGCGAGTGAAAACGTAGCGAAAAGAACCGTAGATATGCGGATCAACCGGGCGTCGTGAGGCATGCGGGAACCAGAACCTTGGTGCAGGTGATCAGGAGAGGAAGGAGCCACGACCGCGGGCAGAGCGGCCATGGCCCCTTGGGCAGGAGACCGCGGAAGCTCTACTCCTGCGGGCTGTTACCGGCCGTGGACGATGCCTGTCGACGGCGACGGGTCATCCACATCGTTCCGGCCCCAGCGGCCAGCAGAGCGGCTGCACCGCCGAGAGCCCAGGGCGCCATCTCCGCCCCGGTCTTGGCCAGGGAGCCCGAGGCAGGTGTCTCCGGCGGCGTGCCGCTTCCCTTCGCCGGCGGCGAAGGGGGCGAGCCCGGCTTGGACGGGGGCGCCGTCGGCGGGGTGGTCGGAGGAGGGGTCTTGCTGTCCTGAGCCCGCACGGTCACCTCCGCGTCCGCCCGAGCGGTGAAACTGATCGGCTTGGCGAGCTTGTCGTAGCCCTCCGGTGCCTTGGTCTCGGTGAGGAGGTACTCGATCCCCGCTTCGACCGTGGCGTCCAGCTTGATCGGCTGGGACTTGCCGTCACCCCCGGTCGTGCCCGAAGCGACCTTCGTGCCAGGAACCTTGGCACCGGACGCATCGACCTTGACCGTCGAGACGTCGAAGCCCATGCCCCCAAGGACCTTGCCACTCGTCTTGTCGGTCTTCAGCACGCGCATGGTCGCGGGGATCGGGTCGTTGGTCAGCGTCAGGTTGACCACGGCACCGGCCTTCGCCATGAACTGCTGCGGCGCGCTGTTCAGCTGGTAGTGCAGCGGGGCCTTGATCTCCTTCGCCCAGTACGTGTTGCCCGCCTTCACGTCCACACCGAGCTTGAGCTTCGCCAGGCCGTCCTTGCCGGTGGTCACATTCGCGATCTTCTTGCCGGGGCCGTGCTTCCCGAAGGCGTCCGTCGCGTCCGCGTCGATCTCGATCGCCGCGTTGGCCAGGGGCTTGCCGGTGGCCTTGTCCACCTTCTTCAGGACGAGTTCGGCGTCCTTGAATGGGTCGATGACCGAAACTGGTTTCGCCGAGCCGGACTGGCCGGCGACGATCAGCACATCCTGATCAGGCACCAGGCCGTGGACCTGGTCGCCCGTCGAGGTCTCGTGCAACCGGTACTTGCCTGGCGCCAGACCCTCGAAGGTCAGGACGCCGTCCTTGGAGGTCTTGCCCTCCTTGACCACCTTCCCCGCAGAGTCCAGCAGCTGGAAAGCGACGCCGACCAGGCGCGCCCCCTCGGGATCACTCTTGTGGATCTCCAGGCCACCGGTCGCGGGCTTGACCGTGACGGCCGCGGAGTCCTCCGCTGTCGTCTTGTCCCCGGCAAGCAGCATCCGCTGCGCGCGGGCATCGTGCGGGGCCAGCGTCTTCAGCTGTGATCCGGGCAGGCCGGTGGCAGTGCCCTTGACTGTGGTCGCGCCCGTTTTCGACGGCGTGAACGTCCAGCTGGCGCGGCCGTTTGAGCCGGTGGTGACGCTGCCGGTCGCCGAGTCCGCGCCAAGCCGCACCTTGACGCCGGGCACCCGTTCGCCGGACAGCTTGGACGTGACGTCCACGTCCACCGCCATGGCCGTGCCCTCGGTGGTCTCCCGCGCCTTCGGCCGGACATGCAGCTCGTACGGACCCGCGAGCCTCTTCGCTTCGGAGAGGTACCCCATGGCCAGGGACCGGGAGTTGGTAGACACCTTGGGATACGAGAGGCGGGCCTTGCCGCGCGAGCCGTTGATTCCGTAGGCCCCGCCTGCGAGCAGCTCGTATGTGGCCGCATCCACGGCCGCAGCCTGCGAATCGGATCGGGTCTGGCCGTACTTGCCGATGATGTACGAGGCGTACGCCACGTTGGCGTCGGGAACGCGCTGCCCCGTTTCCGAAGAGGTCCACTGGGAGATCGGCTTGGGCCCGAAGTATCCGCCGGCCGAGTCGGGACCACGCCGGGAAGGATCGGCGCAGTACGTCTCGTCGTCGCCCCAGACCCGCAGCCCCGGCGGGCCGTAGGCCCCGATGTGACTGGAAGCGGCGTGACCCTCGGAATCCGGAATTTGGTAGCCCGGACCGTACTTGTCCACCGCGACCGCGGTGGGTGTCCAGGCCAGGGTGCCCACCACCCCGGCGGCCACAGCGACAGCGGCCAGCCGGGATGGTGGGGGTATACGAGAGCGCATGAAGTCGTACTCCTGCTTGTGGAAGCCCTGGATGTCGGAGAGCAGACTCCGGGAACGCGAAATCTGCGCGACCAATAGAGCGCCTATGGCGTTGGTCGCGCAGAAAGCCTGGCAGGGGTACGGGAAGAACTCGAACTTGGATTAATGCAGGAAGTTCCTTCTAGGAAAGGAATTCCTGTTTTGCTATTTGTCTTGAGCGGGGGCGCTCGGGGAAAGGCGCTGAATCGCAATGCTCAGCCAGGGGGCCGCCGGCCCGGTGAGCAAAAGCGGGGCGCACACGCTGTACGACAGCATCAGCTCGTGGCGAGCGGCGGCAACGGAGATGCCGCTCAGGAGTACGTGGTCGAAGGGGAGCCAATCGGCTGGCCCCCCTGCCGGGTTGATCCGGAGGCCGTCAGAGGTGAGGACGACGCGGGCGGTGGTGTGGTCGCGCCATTGCGCTTGCGCCTCGGCCTCCGCCTGCTGACGACGCCGGGTGTCGAGTCGAGCGTTGGGAACCCACTGGCGGCCGAAGGTGGGGTGAGCCTCGAAGTACCCCGCCCCCTGCTGGTAGACGACATCGGTGGGGTAAAACCGCGCCATCCCACAGACGACGTCCGCGTATGCCGTCTCGCCCGGCTCCAGCGCCAGGCCGGGGGCCGGAACCGGGGCCAGGGCACCACCGGCCTCAAGATGCCGTGCAAGCCCGGCTGCTGCCTGCTCCGCCTCGTGGCGAGCAGCAGCGTCTACGGCATGGTCTCGGCGTCGTCGCACGGCCGTTCCTTCCTGATCACCGACTAACGCGGCTGCTGCGACGGGATGAACCGCCGCAGCAGCCGCGATGGCTTCACAAGGGATGAGATCACCAGAGGGCGCTGGACTTGCCGGCGGGAGCAGGTCTCCGTGCCTCCGCCTCCTCCTTTCTCAGCGCCGCCACGAGTTCGCCGAGCCTGTCATTGCTGATCGCCGTGTGAGCGCGGACCGGCTCCTTGATCGTGTCCCGGCTGATCCGTCCGGCCTGTCGAGCAGCTTCCCGTGCGATGGGCAACAACTCT
The DNA here is from genome assembly GCF_040654875.1 of Streptomyces sp. NPDC050610. Lineage (NCBI taxonomy): Bacteria > Bacillati > Actinomycetota > Actinomycetes > Kitasatosporales > Streptomycetaceae > Streptomyces > Streptomyces sp. NPDC050610. The sequence continues at coordinate 53,644 of NZ_JBFAIV010000015.1, forward strand.
GCTAGCCACTGGTCGACGACCTCCCGGTCCTCGGAAGCGTCCCCGCCGTCCGGGACCAGGACGGAGCCCTCGTCCGCTAGGCCGTGCGCTGCCCGCGGGACGGGAGAACTTTCCTCCGCCGGACCGTCAGAAGCTGTCGCTTCGGCCGGAGGACTCTCACCGTCCGGACGGACTGGTTCGCGTTGTCCGTCCGGGCCGTCCTCGCTGTGGTCCTGGCTGTCCGCGCCCTTCGCCCAGCCGCGGTGGAACCGGAGGAGAGGATCGTTCGCTGCTTCGTCGGCCTCGACCGCGGACGTCGTACGGGCCTCGTCCAGGCTGGTGTCCGGGCCGTCCGCTGAGCCTCCGTCTTGGCCGTCCGCTGCGGACAGGCCGGGGACGGCGACCAGCTCAGACGTGGGTGCGTTCCCTTTCCGCTCCCGCTCAAGCTGCCCTGGAGCGTCGCCTGCACGGCATTCCCGTGCGCCGTCCCGGACCGGTCCGAGGGGGCTTACAGCCCGGTCCGGGACGGACAACTCGGTCGTCCGCGCCATGATGATGTAGAGGTGCACCGAGCCCGCCAGAGCCAGCGGCGCGAGTGTCGACAGGACGCCCACGACGCCGTCACCCAGGTGCAACGGGGCCGGTCCGGACAGCGGACTGCGATTGAGCGTGATCGCGTGCAGGGAGTTGGCCCACAGACTCGAACCCGTGGCCGCCAGGAAGAGAAACCAGGCGTACAAGCGGGCACCGAAGCCACTGTGCCGAAGCAGCACCAACGCCCTCACGCCGTACGCAATGAACCCGTCGATGAAGACCGGAAACAGATAGGACAACGACCCGCGAGCGTGAATGGCAAGAGCCACCTGACGCAGCGCATCGTAAGAGAACGCGAAACCCGCCGCCCCGAGCAGGATGATCGCCGCGCGGTCCCAGCCGGACATCCCACGCAACGTGTACGCCGGCGCCGAAGGCACCACATCTCTTTGCTGCCCGGTCACGCCTGAACACCACCGTCTCGTGGGTTGATGGCCCGCCAGGCAGGTGTCTGAGCGAGCAGCCGGCCGAGGTGTTCGAGCGAAGCCACGACGTCTACCTGCTGACTCGGACAAGAGGTGCATGAGCGCCTCAACACGAGCCGTTCGGTGCCCTCCCCCTCCCAGCTGTAGTGGAGTTCGAGACGCTGACCGGCCACGGTGTCCAAGGAGGCGGATGCTTGAAGCTGCTCCTCCAGATGCAGCACACCAGGAGCCTGCCAGTCGAGGGTGACCGCCTCATCCCCCAGCAGACGACGGGCGTACTTCGAGGCCGCCGCGACCGCCCGAGGGCCCCATGCCCGGAACGCGTGCTCGCGCGCTGCCGTCCGCCGCTCCTCTTCGGTGACGAGCCGCTTGGCTGCGGCGAACATGAGGGGATGAGTCATCGAAGGAGTCCTTTCCAGAAGCAAGCGGTACGGCGTGGCACGGAGGTGACCTGACCCACCTCATGGCGTCGGATCGTCATCAAGCGGCCCCCCGGTTCCGGCGTCTGTCGTCACCGATCATCGGGACGAGCGCGGTCACCATCTCCGCGAGGCGGCTTGCCACCCGGTCGCCGACGAAGTCGGTCAGGTCCGGGCCGTCCGCGTCGCGGGCGGGCAGGTTAGAGGTGATGATCGTCGGAAGGCAGTGGTTGTACCGGTAGTTGATCAAGCGGTACGTGATCTCCTCGGTCCACTCCGACGCCTTGGACGTCCCGAAGTCGTCCAGGAAGAGCAACTGCACCGTGGAAAGCCGCTTCAGCTCCCGCTCCGAGGACCCCATGACGTGACTCGGGCGCAGTTGCCCGTACATGTCCGCGCTGTTCACGGCGATCAGCTCGAACTGGTCCGGTCCGCCGGCCGCGATACGACGAAGCGCACCGTACGCCTGGTGCGTCTTGCCCGTTCCCGTGAGACCGGTCAAGAGCACGGCCCCTGCTGTTGCCGGATCGGCGTGCACCCGGTCCGCCCAGGCCCTGACCTCCGGAAGCGTCGCCTCGGCGTCCCGGAACCGGGGCGGGGTAGCAGTCTCCCAGCGCTTCATCGCGTACTCCACGCGGGCGCCATGGTGCCAGTTCGGATCACCGGGGCCCGGCCCGTCGTTGAGAGGTCCGACGTCGGGCACGAGGTGTATTCCCTTCGCGGCAATAATTCGTTCAATGGAGCGCATTGACCCGGCGTGGCCTGGGCGTTGTGGCTCGGCCATGGTCAGAATCCGTTCTGGTAAGCGCTGGACACGGTCGGGTTGCGGAATGGCTGCCAGCCCGCGGCCGCACGTCGTAGAGGAACGACGTTGCCGTTCTTCTGAGGCTCGGCAGGTACCTGAGAAGGCAGGTCATCCCAGATACGGAGCAGGTAGCGAGCCGACTGTGGCGGCCGGGCCGGGTCCCACCGCCGGGCGATGACCTCGACCAGGCGTTCCGGGCCCCACCGGGACGACAAGGCTGTTACCCGCTCCCACTCGGACTTGGTAAGCCGCCACCCGACGAGCATTCCGGCACCTTCCATGGCCGATACGACGTCCCGAGCACCAGCCGGTACACCCGTCGAATCACGGAACGTAGATGAGCTAGCTTGCTGGCTTGGAGTGTTAATACTCCCTACGGGAGTATTAACACTAGGTGCGGATGAGGAAGAAAATTCTCCGTTTTCCGGCGTGGACTTCGAAGTTTCTTCCCCGGACTTCATGCTTTCGGAAGCAGCTTCCTGGAAGTTTCTTCCGACTTCCATCTGTGGCTCGACTGGGCCCGCTGGAGCAGCAGGAGCGCCGATGAGGATCGAATAGCGGTTGGGGTGGCCTCTGCCGACACCAGATTCGTATTTCAATTCACCCAGTGCGGAGAGTTCACCGAGGCAAGTTGTTATTGCGCGCGGAGTGAGGTGGGAGAGTTTCGATATTGCGTCCAGACTGACGGTCGCTTCGCCCTGGTCGTTCGCTTCCCGGGCCAGAGCGAGCATCACGAGACGTGACCCTCTCCGTGACTGGGAGGACGCATAGACTCGGTCGGTGATGAGTTCACTCACTCGCCACCGCCGTAAGCCGAGTTGATGTACCGAATCGGCGACATTCCGAACGATCTATCGTCTTCCGGGATGTACCCGGTCTGGTCGGGCTCCGGTGTCAGGTAAAGGCCCCCGGTGGGGATATGGAAGTCATGGGCGTGGCGCCAATCCGCGACAGGTGCAAAGTGTTGGCGGATCAGCCGGGTTGCGGTCCGTTCGATGTCGTGGTCCACCGTCAGGCGCTCGAAGCCGCCCTCATAGAAACGGGTAATGGAGCGTGAGACCGGGAAGATGCGAACCAGGACGGCTCTTGGGGCTAGGGATCGCACAGCGCTGCTGAGATTTACGCAACGGATTGCTGGCATACGGTTCTTAGGAATTGGAGAACTCCAATGAGAACGCAAGGGGACCCTGCGGAGGGAGGGCGATTTCCTTGTCATGGCGGGAGGGTCAGGCGACGTCCGCCCCGGATGCAGACGCAACAGGGGGCGATGACTTCTTGTGGTCGCGAACCAGTTGCCAGACGTACTTGCGCGGTATCCCAAGGCCCCGAGCGATATGATCAGCGTTCAGCGTTGGGTCACCAGCGAGCCGAGAGATCACTTCCGCACGTTCCCCCTCGTTAACAGTGACGGGAACACCACGTAGAACGGCAGAGACGGCTTCCTCATCGAAGCGGCGTTGCCAGGCGTGCCGAAGGGGAGAGCGCTCCGACGCCAACATACCCGCTCGAATTCCGTACTCATCGTTGAGCCGCAAGGATTCCACCAGGCACCGCGCAGCCACTGCCACCGGACAGGAAGCGCAGAAATTCAGCGGTCGGTTCAGCGAAATTCCCTGAAAGCGACGCACTGTCTCGGGTATCTCTCGCGGCCCGTCCGAAAGAGGACTGAAAATCTCGGGGTCCGCCCCCAAGCACTGTGCGTTCTCGGCCCAGTGCCTCTCCGATTCCAAGGATGCCGCCTTCAAAAGCGGACTCCAGTCGCCGCCGTGCGCCGCCTGTATCAGTTCTCCTATCTCCGTGCTCATTGAAGACCGCCCGAAGTAGGGTCGTCGGGGACAGCACCGTCAGGGGAGCCGACATAGCGTGCATACACACGGAACTCGCCGTCCTCCCTTACCGATCTCGCCTCGAAAGAGCCAGCCGGACGAAATGCTGCGAGGATGCCCTTCCGTATCTGATATGCGGCTGTAGCCGCATCCCCCCTTTTGGCTCGCTTTTGAATGTAGGCCCACTCATTGGGTCTGGCAGTGAGCAGCCTTGCATCCTCGCTGTGATTGAAACGCGATTGCGGAGTCCTACGCGATGACGCGGGGGGATCTCTGAAGACAATGCGATGTGCCACTGGAATTCTCCTGGGAGGAAGATTGCAGAGGCGTTGAATCCAACGGATATCAGCGCCCGGATGAGGAATCAGGCGCGAGAGCGCGAACGCGACGAGGGCACGAGGACCGGCAGTTTTTCGGTCCTGGTGGCATCGAGAGCAGGACGTACGGCGTGCATATCGGAAATCGCCCTGAGATCATCTTCGGAGAATCCGACGAACTTGCCCATTTTCCTGTGGGGGAGGGAGCCTATGCGCTCCCGCAGCCACTTTTCCGGGATGTTCAGTCGGCGCGCAGCTTCCGTGTAACCTACATGTATTTGGTCGAGTCGACGCTGCAGTGCCTCGATATTCCCTGCCTCTGAAATCAAAGCCAGCACAGCCGAGAGCCCTTGCAGGTCAAGACCGCCAGAAAGGTCCGTACCTACGGCAGGTGCGGCCGAGGGGTATCCCATGAGACAATCACTCCTTGAGCAGACGAGGCATCGCCTCGCCTGTATCCGGTGGCATCGAAGCTTTGCTCCGTTGCCGCTGCTGAAGTGCGACCGCGAGGTTTCCAGGCCAGGTGCGGTCTGCACTGTTTCTTCGGGGGCAAGCCCCCAAGTTCGGCTCATCGGCCCGGAGTTCCCGCTCCTGCCGGTGAGCCGAACGCGCTCTCTGGGCTGCTCCAAATGCAGCCCAAATCATGATCATTCAGGCGGTTCCCGCCATCTGCTGACATGATCACCATACCATCATTTCCGACCCATCATTTTCTTCTCTATCTTTGACCGGCGAACCTCCTGCGACGGTGAGCTGGGATACTGGCCGCGTGAAGAGCGTCCAGGACTTCAGTGCATCCGGGTTCCGTGCTGCCTATGAAGCGAAGGGCTGGTCCCAGGGGGATGTGGCGAAGGCCATCGGCGTCACGGTGGGGACCGTCGGCCGGTGGGTCCGGGGCAGAGGAGCCCCCAGCCCCCGCCTGTTCGCCGCGTTGGCCGGGGTGCTCGATGTGCCTCGGTCGCAGCTCTTGCTCCCGCTCGATCCAGCCGCCGACCTAGCCGTCCTGCGGACCCGTGCCGGCCTCCGGCAAGAGGACGTCGCCGAGCGACTCGGTGTGCAGGCATCGGACATCTCGGAGATGGAGTTGGGGACAGGGCGCCCTAGGGACGAGTGGGCTGTGCCCCTCTCCTCCCTCTACGGGGTGTCGCTGGACCGGCTGGTCAAAGCGCGCGAGGCGACCGACCGGCGTTGGCGCGAAGAATTCGAGGGTAAGCGTCGCCAAGCGCCTTGATCCCCGACGGGCGCTGTTCGTAGGCGTGGAGGGCCTGCGTGAGGCACGACAAGACTGCTGCCCTGTAATGGGATAGCGCTGCCTTTGTGGCATGAAATCGTCCCTGTTGCTACGCGTGGCCGCCTCTGGCGCAGCACCTTCTCTACGACATGGAGACAGGGTGGCTGAGGCCGCCATCCCGCTGTCTCTCCCCCTGGCTCGCCCACGTCGACGCAAGCCGTCTGCTTGGCGAGACGCCCGATCTGGCAGTACCGGGAGTCATCAGGTCAACGTGATGGGCTGGTCAAGAACATACGTTGATCACGCCCAGGGCTGTCAAGCTAGAATGATGAAGCCCACCTCGCAGGCGCACCTCATCCTGTTGAGTGGATAATGGGGATGGTTCAGAAATCAACAAGCGGCGGCCGTGGCTTGCGGCGCAAGGAGCAGTGATCACGGCGATGGGCGACAGCACCCCCACCGGCCAGCGCACGATCGCTCAGAAGCTCAGCTTCTTGATCGAGACCGTTCACCCAGCAGACCGCGGGCCGTACTCGTATAAAGAGCTTTCCGACCTCATCAAGAAGCAGGCGGAGGAGAAGAAGCAATCCGGCACCGCCGCGCCGACCGTTTCCCACAGCGCGATCCACGCGATCGCCACGGGCAAGGTCACCAACCCCGGGGTACAGGCGGTGGCAGCCCTGGCGGACTTCTTCGGCGTACCCGCCAGTCATTTCTTGGACGAGAGCGATGACGCCGCAGCCCGCGCCGAAAGGCTGGAAGCGCGGCTGCTGGAAGTCCGGGAGAACCTCGACCGGGCCAAGGCCGGGGATGAACTAGCCGAGGTGCTGGAGGACAAGAAGGTCCGGGCTGTCGCCTTCCGCCTGAGCGGGCTCTCGGCAAACACCTTGCAAGGCGTCAAGAACATGCTCGACGGCATCCGCCAAGCCGAGGGCCTCCCCTCCGCTGAGGAAGACGCAGTGCCAGTCAAGGGCGCGAGGTCGCGGCGGCGCAAGCGTTCATCATGAGCCGCCGTCAGTGACGGGAAGCTTTCGTATGGTTGCCCCCCTGTGACGCGTTTGTCCCATGTTCCACATAGGCTGGGCACCGATACCAGTACGAAACCCCTTGAACAGTACGGCTCGGACCCTTCTGCTGTTCGACCCCAGCAGGGAGACGAGGCTCATGTGGTTGTGGAAGCGCCGGCGTAGCCCCTGCAACCTCGCGGCTGACCAACTCACTATCCCGGCTCCCTTTGAGCTGGAACGTTTCTGCAAGTCCATCGCGGAGCAGCGTGGCCGACCGCTGCTGCTCCTGCCGCTCGACGGCCCTCCAAATCCTGACCTGCCGTGCGGCATCTGGATCGGCCTCGACGTCGCCGACCTGGTCTTCTACGAGGCGACTGCCTCCGACGTCCTGCGCGTCCAGATCGTCCTGCACGAGATCGCGCACATGCTCCTCGGACATGTGGCCCCCGAACTCGACGTAGACCAGGACGCCTCGGACGAGGAGCTGACAGCCGCTTCCGCTCACTTCGAGCACCTGCTGGAGCGCAGCAGCACCGCCTTCGGTGCCATGGACACCGCGCTTCCGGTGGCCGAGATCATGCGCGCCGAAGCGGCGCGGGTGCGGGCCGCGACGGCTGCGACGAAGGCCGCCGATGGCGAACTCGGCTTGAACACTGACCGAGTCATCAATCTGATGGGCCGCAGCAAATTCGCCACCGGCCAAGAGCGGGACGCGGAAACCTTGGCCACTCTCATCCTGGAACGGGCCAGCCGAACCGAGGCCCGCTCTACTTCGGCCGAGGCGGCAGACCGGCTCGCCCGGCTCCACGACGCACTTGGGCACCCCAACAGATCATGATGAAAACCCTTGAAATCGCCGTCCTCGCCATGCTTTGGGGGGTGACCATCTGGCGCGCGCCTTCCGCCCTCCGCAGTGCCAAGGCTCGTGCCTTGTGGATCGCGTTCGCCGCCGTGACCCTGGCCATGACTCTGCGTCGACCCAGCGTCATGCAAGCCGTTGACCACGTCCTCGGCATCAACAACTTCTCGACGCTGGTGAAAAACCTTCTCGGCGCCGTCGGGGCCGGAGCCGTACTCGACTTCGTCATCGCTGTGGCCAGGCCGGAGACCGAGCGCCACATCCGACCACGTCACATCATGGTTCTCGTCTCGATAGCGGCGATGAGCATCGCCTTCGCGTTCACCCCCCGACCTGTCGAGGTCGACGACCTCTTCGACCACACCGCAGGAACCTTCTGGGCCACCGTCTACTTCTCGGTCTTCCAGACCTACATCGCCATCGCCATGGCCGTGGCCGGCTACCTCTTCTTCGACGCCGCCCGCCACGCCGATTCCCGCTGGCTGCGCATCAGCACGCGCACCTTGGGCACCGGCACCGTGGTCGGCGTCCTCTACTCCCTGGTCCGCATCGCCTACCTGCTCCTGCGGCTCACCGGCATCACCGACGACTCCACCATCCGGCTCGCGGACTACGCCTCCAACCTCACCCGCTCCGGTGCCATCGGCCTGATTCTCATCGGCAGCTCCATCCCCGCCATCGGTGTCGCCTGGCGCCAAGCCCAGGACTACCGGTCGCTGCGCAACCTGCGCCCGCTGTGGGAAGACCTGACCGCCGCCGCGCCGGACATCGTCCTCAAGACCCCGCTCCTACGCAGCCCGCGCATCCGGCTGCACCGGACCGTCATCGAGATCCGCGACGCCAGCCTCGCGCTCGCGCCGTACGCCGACGACACCATGCGACGCCGCGCCCGCGCTGCCGCGGCGAGCAGTAGCCACAGCGATGCCGCGGCCGAAGCCCTGTGGCTTCGTGCCTCGCGGGAGGCCAAGCACGAGGGACTCGTCCCCGCGGGCCCGGCTTCGGCGCCCGCAGGCGACAGCGCGCCCCTCGACTTCGAGGCGGAAGTCACCTACCTGAAAGACCTCGCTGTGTTCTACCGATCACCCGAGGCCGCCGAATTCGTCCGCACCATCCGCCGGGAGTACGCATGACGGAAGCGACTCAGGCGCGCGAGCCTCGGCTCGCCCGCCTTGCCACAGACGGCCTGGAGCCGAAGAACTGGATACTTGCCGACGTCGTGCTCGTCGGCTGGCACGCGGGGCGCTTCGCCGGCGTCGGCTGGGGACTCGTCGGCGGGCTCTTCGCCGCCGTCCTCCCTACCGTCTTCATCACCGTCGGAATCCGAAAGGGACGCTGGGGCGACCGCCACGTCAGCCAGCGCCAGCAGCGCATCATCGTGATGCTCTTCGTCCTGCTCTCAGTCGCCGCGGGCATCACCCTCATGACGGCCTTCGGTGCCCCGCGCCCCGTGATCGCTCTCATCGCGGCCATGTTCACCACCATGGCAACGCTCTTCGCCGTCACCGCCGGAACGAAAGCCGACAGCGCCTCTCAGCAGCGGTACTCGGGCAGCTCCTGGCGGGGGAAGATCAGCGTGCACGCGGCCGTAGCGTCCGGCAGCGTGGTGATGCTCGCCATGAGCTACGGCCCGTGGGCCCTACTCGCCTACGCCCTCGTAGCCGTCGTCGGCTGGTCCCGCATCAAGCTTTACGACCACACCCTTGGCCAGGTCACCGCTGGCTCCGTGCTGGGAGCTGTGGCCGCCGGGGCAACCTTTTGGCTCCTCGGCTAGCCACCCCGAGATCACCAACCCGCTTCCTGCCGGAGACAGCAGGCCGCGAGGCCCGGGTCCCTTTGAGAACCGTGTCACCAGCGGCGATGGTGGCGATCAGTCCCCTTATCAATCGGCCGAATGATCAACAGCCGCATCCCCTGCCTCCTCGCGCCACCGGGTCAGGTTGTGGCGGGTGTTCAGGGTGCGAGGGTGGTCGGGGCCCAGTGCCTGTATCTCGCTTTGTAGGAGTTCGGCGAGTGTGGTTGCGGCTCCGGCTGTGTCTCCCGCCGCGCCTCGCCAGTAGGCCAGGTTGTGGCGGGCGGTCAGCGTGCGGAAGTGTTCCTCGCCGTGTACGCGTGCCACGTCTGGCAGGAGTTCGGCGAGTGTGGTTGCGGCTCCGGCTGCGTCTCCCGCCTCCCCCGCCACCGGGCCATCTCGTGGCGGGCGGGCGGGCGGGCGGGCGGTCAGGGTCTGGGGGTGGTCGGGGCCGTGATGGCGGACGGTGGTGTCGACCAGGTGTCGGAAGTGGGAGACGGCAGAACTGGCCTGGCCGCTTTCGCCGAGGCTTCGGCCGAGGCGGTACAGCACCGCGTGGGCGACGGGCCGGTACAGGGCGTTCTCGGCGTGGCGGGTGAGGGGGTCGGTGTTGGCGCGCAGGGCCTGGGCGAGGGCGGTGTCGCGTTCGATCTCGGGCCAGGCGTCGGTGAGGGCCTCGGCAGCGGTGCGGGCGTACTGGTCGCGCTGGCCGGGGGTGAGGGTGTCGCGGGTGGTCCGTTGGATGAGCTGGTGGACGCGGATGGCCTGGTGGGGGGTGTCGGGCCGGTGGTCGATGAGGCTGAGCCGGTGCAGGGCGCGCAGGGTGCGTACCGCGTCCTGGCTGGAGACGGGGGCTGGTTCCGCGGTGGGGTGGGGGCCGGTTGTGGTGCGGTGTGCGGCGAGGTGGGTGCGGGCCGCCTCGCCGGTCAGTACGTCCTGGGGGATGCCGTTGGCGTCGAGCAGGGCGGCCAGGTAGAGCAGGGGGCGGGCGAGGCCGGCGGGGGCGCAGGGTGTCGGCGCGGTCGATGGACAGCGACCAGGCGGCGGCGAGGGCGAGGGGCTGGTCGTCGGGCAGGACGTCGGGGGCGAGGTCGGTCAGGGTGGTGGTGCGGTCGGCCAGCAGGGCGCGGTAGGCGGCGGGGCTCTCGCCGGAGTCGATGAGCTTGGCATTTAACCCTGTCTGCATTGCATGGTGCAGACGGAGGTTGAGACGGCGTCATACCGCCTGTCGGTCGTTCGGGGTATGCGGACGGCACTGTGATGTGGCACCGCTTCCGGTCATGCGGAACGGGAGAGTTGCTTGCGCACCCATGCCGGGTCGGGATTGGTGTGCGGCTGACCCGCCACGACGACGGTCGGTACCGTCTCGTTGCCGTTGTTGGCTGCCCTCACCGCTGCGGCTCCAGCAGGGTCGCGCCAAATGTCGACCCAGTGCAGCTGGCGGGCGCTGCGGCCCAGCCGGACACGCAGTCGGAAGCAGTACTTGCAGCCCGGCCGCCAGAAGACGACCGGCCGGCCGTCGGCCGCGCTGCGGCGTTGTGCCTCCAGGGCACCGATCGATCTCGGGGAAAGCAGAGGCGAATTCACGGCGGCGAGCAGCACAAACACCAGCAGGACTGCTGCGGCTGGGCCGACGGTCTCGCTGAAGATCAGCCCGGCCGCAAGGACTGAGCCGCAGAGCACGAGCAGTATCGGCAGGATCCAGGCGCGCATCATGAAGACGAAGGCTACCGATGAGTCGAAATACTCCTCGAACTAGGCCGCCCCCGCGTCCGGCGAACCCCCAGGTGAGCGACCCAGTTCGAGACACCGTTCGAGGCCGGAAGAAAAAGAACAAGTTAAGTGACAGCGCAGAAACGCCACATCTTGTCAGCCAGAAGCGCCAGTACCAATCACCTGATTCAACAGATGCCAGGGCCAGCCCATTGACTACGGAACACCACTGCCAAATAAATGGCTTCTTCGACTGACATCCTGAAGACCTCTCACAGGCAGTGGAATTGCCGCGATCTCTCGCACCCCTGACAGTGCGGTCCACTCGGGAACCCGACGCTGACCTGCGCCAACGCACAGACTCTCACTGTCTCTCACCCCGCTGTCAAAGAACCGAGAGATCGCAGCTGCATAAGAGGAAGTCCGACCACTCACAGGGCGGCTTGCGCATGGAGCCAGTGACAGACTGCCCGCCCCGGACACCGCCAGAGCTCCTCGCGCGTGCCTTCGACCGCGCCTCAACACCCGGAGCCGTGGAAGCGGCACCACCCCGAGACGACACTCAAGCCCTCGGCCTGCACGGCCTCAGCCCCTGGGCACGCAATGTCCGGCGGCTCCGTTGGCGGACCATCACGAAACTTCGAGGCTAATCTCATAAGGGAACTATTAATCCTTCTGGGTGTATGTCGGATTCCCCTCCTGTGCTGTGGGGCAGTTTGACTTCATCGCCTGTGGCATATGTGCTTTCAGGCACACAATTCAGCGGAGGTGTTCTTGATGGAAGAGATTCACAGCGTGCAGGAGCCGCACGATGTGTTCGACCTCGACGTGCGGGAGGTCGTTGAGATGGATGCGGCGCCGGCAACAGCGCAGTACACGCAGAACTGTACGTACGACCGCACCTGCAACTGCTGAGCTGAAAAGGCCTGCTGGCCGGGCGCCCCTCCTCCACGGAGGGGCGCCCAACCCTCGCAGGCGTTTGCGACATGCGTGGTTGGACAAAGGAGGGGTCCGGTGTCCGGGGTCTCGTTGTTCTATTGCGCCGGGGCAGGGATGTTGCGTGCGCCCGCACATCCGCTGAGGCGTGCGGGGGAGGTGTGGTGGGAGATCGAGGCTGGTGCACCTGACGAGCCGGCACAGTTCGCCGAGGTTCTGCAACGGCTGGCTGAGCCGGGGTTGGTGACCGAGGCCCTCGCTCTGGCCGCCCCGTCGCTGGCACTGATGGTGAACAGGGTCGCCACCGGCACGACCGGGGTGGGATTGGCACAGTTGCGGCGTGGTGTGCGGGCGCTGAGCGGCTACCGGTTGCGGATGGCGCAGCGGGCCACGCCGTTCGGGCTGATGGCAGGGATTGCCCCGGTGGGCTTCACTGATGAGCCGGGTGAGGCGAAGGTTCGGTGGGGAGATTCGCACCGGCGTGGCGTACGCCCGGATCGGGAATGGCTGACGGGTCTTGTGGCCGTCTGGGAACAACGCCCAGAGGTGCTGCGCCGCTTGAGGGTGGTGCGTAACGATCTGACTTTTGTGCGTGGTGACCGCTTGGTCGTGCCATATGTGCCAGATACCGGGGTTGCCCGGGCCGGGAACGCGATGGTGCAGGAAGTGAGTGTGCGCCATACGCAAGCGGTGGCGACCGTATTGGACGCGGCTCGCATGCCTGTGACGGGGGGTGTGCTGGCGAGGCGGCTGTGTGAATTGTTCCCCACTGCTTCGCTCGGCACGGTCGAGGCGATGCTGGCACAGCTGGTCACCAAGGAGATTCTGCTCACCGAGGCACGTCCGCCGCTTGAGGCGACCGACCCGCTGGGGTATGTGCTGGAGGTGTTCGAGGGCGTGCCGTGGGAGGAGTTGCCGGAGCTGGAGCAGCTCCGGGAGATCCGCGGCTTGTTGGACGACTACGCAAGGTGCCCTGTAGGGGCTGGCGGTGAAACGCTTGGTGCAGCGTGTCGGCGGATGCGGGAGGTGCACGAGGGCGAGCACCTCGTGCAGGTCGATCTGGCGCTGGACGTCGAGGCTCGGTTGCCGCGTGAGGTGGCCGAGGAGGCCGCCCGGGCGGCGGGCCTGCTGTGGCGGTTGGCCCCCGTTCCGCCAGGACAGGCGTACCTGCGTCAGTACCACGACGATTTCCTCGCACGGTACGGCACAGACCGGCTGGTACCGGTCAAGGAGCTACTTGACCCTGGTATCGGCCTAGGTGCGCCGGCAGGCTACCGTCGACCGGTGAGCCGTCGGAGCTTGCGCGTAGAAAGTGACCAGGACACGGCCCGCGATCAGGTGCTGGCCGGGCTTGCGCAGCAGGCGCTGCTGGCCGGCGATGCCGAGGTTGTTCTCGACGACTCTCATCCTGTAGTAACCGCCCTCGCCCGTGAGAGGGGCACGCCACCGGACAGCCTGGACCTGCGTGCCCATGTGCTCGCCCATTCATTGGAATCGCTCACGGCAGGCCGGTTCCGCCTTATCCTGGATGGCCATTCGGCTCAGGCCGGAGCGATGTTGGGACGCTTCACCTACCTGTTGCCCGATGACGCCCAGGCGGTGGTGCACGATCTGGCCCGCGGTGTTGAAGCACGAGAACCCGATGCTCTGTGTGCTCAGGTCAGCGTCCAGACGAGCCAGTCACGATCGGCGAACGTCGCCCAGGTACCGCAGTGGCTGGGGCATCTCCTGCCCGTTGCCAGATTCTCCGAGCGCGGCGACCCGGCCGTGCTAAACCTTGACCGCCTTGCTATCGGCGCCGACCACGATCGGCTGTTCGTGGTAGACATCGAGACCGGGCGCCGTGTGCGGCCTGTGGTGTTCCATATGCTCAACCGCGAGTGGCAGGTGCCGAACGCTGCACGCTTTCTGCACGACCTCGCAGGCAGCGGCGTGCATCCTTGGCGGCCGTGGAACTGGGGGGCGGCCGCGGCCCTGCCCTATCTGCCCCGCGTCCGCTACGGGCGCGCCGTGTTGGCCTTGGCGCGTTGGCGGCCCACCGAGGCTCTCCGTGACCAGAGCCTTTCGCGCGAACTGTGGCATGAGAGGGTCGCTCAATGGCGGGAAACCTGGCGGGTCCCCCGCCACGTCCGCGTCGGCCAGGACGACCGCATCGTCGAACTAGACCTCGACGAAAGCGTCCACTTGGACCTGTTGCGCCATGAACTCGGCCGTAATCCCTCGGCCATCGTGTGGGAAGTGCCGACCAGGACCGGCTACCACGATGGGTGGCTCGCCGGCTCCGAGGGGACGCACCGAGGAGAGATCGTCTTCCCACTGCTGGCCCAGCAGTTCCGCGCCGCAGACACCTCAGCGGCACCGTTAGCCGTTGAGAGCAGCGGGCCGCTCAGGGGCGCGGAGCAGACCGAACCGGTGCGGCTGCGCCCGGTCGGAGGCGAACACCTGCCCGGCGGTGAGTGGCTCTACACCTCGGTCTACTGTGCCAGGGAACGCCAGGACGAGGTGCTGACCGTCCATCTTCCCCGCCTGCTCGCCACACTGCCCGACGGGGTCGACCGTTGGTTCTTCTTGCGGTACTCCGACGGTTCAGAGCATCTACGGCTACGGTGGCACGCCCCTGCGGCGGTGCTAGCCGGCGAACTGCTTCCGCAGGTTCATGCCTTCGTCGCCGAGCTCCGCGATTGCGGCCTGACCCGCCGAGTGGTGATCGACACCTACGATCCGGAGGTGGAACGCTACGGTGGCCCCCAGGCCATGGCGGCAGCGGAGAAAGTCTTTCACGCCGACAGCGTCACTGTTCTGGAAACCCTGCGCCTGCTCCGCGCCGGAAGGATCACTACGGCCCCACCACTCCTGGCGGCGACCAGCTACATGGCATTGGCGCGCGCCTTCTTCACCGCCCGCGACCCACTACTGGGGCCTGCTGCCGACCGCGACGCCGGAGCCCGCTGGCTGCTGGAGAGGTTGAGCAAAAACCAACAGGCCCATCGCCACTTCCGACAGATGCGACGGGAAGCCCTCGCACTGATTCGCCCCTACGACGACCATGCCCCTCTCCTCGACACCATCGACAGCGAGGTGTTGCGCACGGTCTGGTCACAGCGTAACGAGGCGGTCCTTGCCTATGGGCACACCCTGCGCGCACTCGGCACCCGCTCGTGGACGTCGCCCGCCAGCGTGCTGGCCTCCTTGCTGCACATGCACCACAACCGCCTCATCGGCTCCGACGGAGACGCAGAACAGACTTCCTACGCGATTGCCCGCGGCGCCGTTGCAGCCCACCACGACCGGCGCGGACACGCCCGATGAACAATCCCGCTACCGCCGGCACCGCACGGGCAGCCGACGCCCAGTTACGTGCCCGGGCACGGCACACAGTCGCCGACCTGGCGCAGTGCCTCGCCGACCCCGAGACCGTGGCCCGCACAGCGCTCGCGAACAGTGCGCACGATCCCGCTGATCGATGGTCCTCATCCTCTCTGGCCGAAGGCCACCCCGGCGTGGCTCTGCTCTTCGCAGAACTCGCCCACACCAAGACCGGCGCACCTCACCGCGATACCGTCCGGGCCCACCTCGCAATCGGCACCACCGGATTGCGGGCCTACCCGGACGACGGAATCTTCACTGGCGTGCCTGCCATCATCTTCGCCGCCCATGCAGCCCGACACGCCCCGCACGACTACGCCACCCTGCTGCGCCGCCTCGACCCTGTCCTGGACCGGCGCGTTCGTGCCTTGCTGGACGCCGAAGACCAGCGCCTCACGGCGAAGCGGCCCGGCGTCAGCCCCCGAAGCTACGACGTGATCAGCGGCGTCACTGGCCTGGGCCGTGTCCTACTGGCCCGAGAGCCTGTCCACCACGCGCTGCTGACCGACGTACTGCACTACTTGATCAGGTCGACAGCCCCTGTACGCGCCCACGGCCACACCGTTCCCGGCTGGTGGATTCCCGAAAGTACAGCCCTTCACCACGAGCCAGCGCGCGCACGAGGCCACTTCGACCCCGGCCTCGCACACGGCATCGCCGGCCCCCTCGCACTACTGGCCCTGGCCCGCCAAAGCGGCCTTCACGCCCAGGGCCACGACGAGGCCATCGAGACCATTGCCGAATGGCTGCTCGCCCACCGCACCCCCGACGGCCAATGGCCAGCCCTGATCACTTTCGACCAGCACAACCACCACCTGCAACCACCAAGCCCCGGCCGCAGCGCCTGGTGCTACGGCACCCCCGGCATCGCCCACGCCCTTCACCTTGCCGGCACAGTACTCAACCGACCCTCCTGGCGACGCTGCGCCCTGGACGCCCTCGATCGCGCACTCGCCAGCCCACAGAAAGTCTTCGACAACGGCCTGTGCCACGGCTGGGCCGGTCTTCTCCACCTGGCAGGCCGGGTCGCCCACCTCAGCGACGACCCACGCATCGCCGCGCACCTGCCACGACTGGCTGCCCCCATCCTCGACGCATACAACCCGGCAACGCCCTTCGGATTCCACACACACAACCCCCGCACCACCCCGCGCCACTACGCCGGCCTGCTCCTCGGAACCGCTGGCATCGCGCTCGCACTCCACGCGTATGCCACCAACTCCCCACCCACCACCACCTGGGACAGCGCGCTGCTCCTGACATGACAGAGCACGGGACCCCACAATGGCCCCGCAACCACCGAGAAATGCCAGCGATACGCCCAGAGGTACTCGGTGCCCATCAAGTCGGTGGTGCGAGTGAAGACCAGCCCGTGGTAGTCGCTGGCACCGCCCGGGTACCGGGCCCCGGGCCGGGGAGCCTGCACCGGCCCGAGCACTACGACCGTCGCCTGCGTCGGGTGTCCTACCTCTCAGTCCAGAGCGCCATGATGCCCCGGCCCTCGACCAGGGACTTCTACCTATGCAAACGCGCCGAGGGTTCGAGGGCCGGCGCCTGGGGCAGGGAGCGGATCCATTCCGCCGCGCGGCGGCCGCCGTTCGCGGTTGGCGACAATCTTCTTACCGACACCCCAGGTTGGCCCGTGGTGGCTATCCCGCACGAGTGGGGAACTGGGCTAAGAGGGACTGATGCCTTTTCGGCGTCGCGCGTACGGCATCCCAGTCGATTCGGGAGGACCGCGTCAGCCGGTCAAGATCGGCCTGACGGTACAGCCGCACGACGGTGCGCTTGTGCCAGCTTGATGTGGTGGTCCCCGAGTGCGTCAGCAGGCCCGCGCGGAGGAGGTGGCCGAAGTCGGCATCGCGTATCCCGAGGACGCGGGTCGCTTCCTTTCGGGTGTGCAGGTGGCCGGTGCGGGAGGCCCGCTCGACCTTGCGGCGGTCGGTGCAGCGCTCCAGGGCGAGCCCGCAGTACAAAACGTGGCCCTTGAATTCCCCCGGACGGGGAGGTGCCCTCGCCGGGCGAGTTCGGCGGCCGTACCTGGGTTGAGGGTGATCCCGAGGCGTTCGGCCAAGTGCGCCTCGGCGCGGGCGGCGCCGACATCGGGGACCGTGCCGACCTGCTCCCGGATGGTGCCGATCCGAGCGACGACCTCATTGAAGACGGCCGCAGACCAGCGGCCGTCCTGGCTGGTGGCAGGGATGAGGCCCAGGCGCAGGGCGCGTTCGAACTGCCACTCCGTCAGGCCGAGCTGGTTGCCGAACTGGCGCGGTCCGTAGTTTTTGAGGGTAGCCGTCACGTCCATCACTCCTTCTTCATGAGAGAGGCAGAGTCGAGGGTTGGGCGACCACATCGGATTGTCGCTCCGGTTGCCTAAGCCATCGAACGGCGACTCACTTGAGTGCATGAACGTGGCCGGGCGTCATAGGTGCAGTAGTGTCCGCGACGCTGTCGCCTTCTCCCAGCTCACTTTCGCGGCCGTCCAGCTCCTTGGCACGTGCGATGTAGCGCTCCAGGGTCGCCTTCCAGTCCACGTTCATATCGGGACTGGTCGTGCCGGGCTGACCGTTGTCGTATTCCACGGTAGTAGTGCTGCCTTGCCGCAAGAAGGCGTCGAACTTGCAGGGGTGAACGCTCACTCCCAGGTCGAAAACCCTCGGCTTCGTCATGCGACGCACTGATTGGACGCTGGTACGTATTACGCGATGCGGCGATATCTGGCAGGCTCTGCTGGACGCATTTCATGGACACGATAGTCATGCGAGTGGACGGTGGAGCTGCGTTGCTCATCGAGCCAGGCGTATACATCTTGCATCGGATAGCGGACGGCGCCGCCGTCGAGCTTGAGATATCTCGGCCCTTTGTTGCCATTACGCCAGTTGCGCAGAGTCTTGTCCGACACTGCGAGCAGTTCGGCGAGTTGGGGAGGGGCCAGCAACTGCCAATTCTCCGTACGCGCGGCTGCGTGTATTGAGTCACTCATTCCTAGTCCTCCACAAGCGTCTAACTCTGCCTTTCAAGACGGCCGTTGAGTGACTGTCTTCGAGAACAACATAGTGGTTCGACTTGGCACCCTGATGGCAGAATCTTCAGAAGCCGTGACAGGGACATCCCAGTTCACGAGCTTGTAGTTGCTTTCAATCCCTCTCGAACTCTGTTGCGTCCCGCTGTGTCCCTACCGGCTAGTAGGCGATGTGGTTGAAGACACATGGCGTTCGGGTCGGCCGATCCATTCAGGAGTGTCAAGTACGTGTCAGGACACATAGAAGACCGCTGGATCAACAAGCGCAGCAAGGAGAAGACCAAGCTTTACGGCAAGGGGAAGCGCTACAAGGTGGCAGGCATCCCCGGTGTTCGTGCTCGCAGCTTCACCAAACTCACCGATGCGAAACAATGGCTCGCAGAGTCCACCACAGAGTCGTCGCGAGGAGGGTGGATCGACCCTCGCGCTGGCGACATGCCGCTGGTTGAGTACATCGAAAAGCACTGGTGGCCGAACCGGGTCGACCCCATTTCGACAGAAAATTCCATGCGGTCCCGGATATGGCGGCACGTCATACCGCCGCTCGGGCAATTCTCTCTCAACGCTATCGGAGCGGCGGAACTGCGCGGCTGGATCGCCTACCTTGTCGGGAGGTTGGACCCGTCCACGGTTCACGTCGTGTGGAATCATCTGTCCTCGATCATGGCTGCCGCGGTCGAGGACGAGAAGATTCGCCGCAACCCGGTGGTGCAGAGTCGCACAGTCCAACTTCCGGAGATACCCGAGAAAACGCCGAAGGTCTGGGCCCAAGAGCGGGTCGTCGCTGTCAGGGCCGGGTTGCAGGAGCGCTACCGCATCCTCGTGGATCTTGGAGTGGGGAATGGTCTGCGGCAAGGAGAAGCTTTCGGCTTCAGTCCGGACGACGTGGACCGGGAGAACGAAGTCATCCATGTGCGCCGCCAGCTGCGCCTCGACTCCCGCGGGCGTCCCTATCTCTGTCCGCCGAAGAGAGACAAGGAACGGACGGTCCCCGCGACGCCCGAGCTGCTCGATGTGATCGACGGCCACGAGGGGAAGTTCCCGGCGATCACCGTCACCCTTCCTTGGAGGCGGAGCGAGAAGGCGAAGCAGGTCGAGAAGGATGTCACGGTACGGCTGCTGTGCACGACCGGCTTCGGCAACCCGATCCGCTACAACACCTTCAATGTGCGCTCCTGGAAGCCGGCTCTGGCTGCGGCCGGAGTCATTGCCGAACGGGACAAGGAGGCCAAGGGATCCGGCTACGAGTCCTCGCGAGAGAATGGGTTTCACGTCCTGCGCCACACCTTCGCGACCGCTCAGCTCAGGTTCGGCGTGAGCATCGTGGCCGTGTCGCGGTGGCTCGGGCACAAGGACCCGTCGTTCACGCTGCGTAAGTATGTGCACTTCTTGCCGGCTGACGATGAGCGCGGGCGTCAGGCGATGCAGTCGTGGTGGGGGAAAACCCCTTGATCGCTGAAACTCCCTGGATACCCCCTGGTGGCCGAACTTCCGCCATGTGCATGGCGGAAGTTAACGGTCGTTCCGGAATTTCCGCAGGTCAGTCAGCACTCAATGACATTGACCGCCAGCCCGCCCCGCGCCGTCTCCTTGTATTTCACCTTCATGTCGGCGCCCGTCTCCTTCATGGTCTTGATGACCTTGTCGAGGGAGACATGGTGGCGGCCGTCGCCGCGCAGGGCCATGCGGGCGGCGGTGACGGCCTTGACCGCGGCCATGCCGTTGCGTTCGATGCAGGGGATCTGGACGAGGCCGCCGACCGGGTCGCAGGTGAGGCCGAGGTTGTGTTCCATGCCGATCTCGGCGGCGTTCTCGACCTGTTCGGGGGAGCCGCCGAGGACTTCGGCGAGGCCGCCCGCGGCCATGGAGCAGGCGGAGCCGACCTCGCCCTGGCAGCCGACCTCGGCGCCGGAGATGGAGGCGTTCTCCTTGAAGAGCATGCCGATGGCGCTCGCGGCCAGCAGGAAGCGGACGACGCCTTCCTCATCCGCGCCGGGCACGAAGTTCACGTAGTAGTGCAGGACGGCGGGGATGATGCCGGCGGCGCCGTTGGTGGGGGCGGTGACGACGCGGCCGCCCGCGGCGTTCTCCTCGTTGACGGCCATGGCGTAGAGGGTGGTCCACTCCATGGCGCGGGCCGCCGGTTCGCCCTCGGCGCGCAGTTGGCGGGCGGAGTTGGCGGCGCGGCGGCGGACCCTGAGGCCGCCCGGCAGGATGCCCTCGCGGGACATGCCGCGGGAGACGCACGCCTGCATGACGCCCCAGATCTCCAGCAGACCGGCGCGGATCTCGTCCTCGGTGCGCCACGCCTTCTCGTTCTCCAGCATCAGGGCCGATATCGACAGGCCCGTCTCCTGGGAGCGGCGCAGCAGCTCGTCGCCGGTGCGGAAAGGATACTTCAGGACGGTGTCGTCGAGCTTGATGCGGTCCTCGCCGACCGCGTCCTCGTCCACGACGAAACCGCCGCCCACCGAGTAGTAGGTCTTCTCCAGCAGCGGCAGGCCGTCCTCGTCGTACGCGAAGAGGGTCATGCCGTTGGCGTGGTACGGCAGTGAGCGGCGGCGGTGCAGGATCAGCTGGTTCGGCTCGTCGAAGTCGATCTCGTGGGCGTCGCCGATCTCGGCGCCGAGCAGCCGCAGCCGCTTGGTCCGGCGGATGCGGTCGATCTCGTCGTCCGCGGTCTCGACGTTCACGCTGCGCGGGGAGTTTCCCTCCAGACCGAGGAGTACGGCCTTGGGGGTGCCGTGTCCGTGCCCGGTCGCGCCGAGGGAGCCGAAGAGTTCGGCCCGTACCGACGTGGTGTGGGCGAGCACGCCTTCGTTCTTGAGCCGGCGCGCGAACATCCTGGCCGCGCGCATGGGGCCGACCGTATGGGAGGAGGACGGGCCGATGCCTATGGAGAAGAGATCGAAGACGGAGATGGCCACGGTGGCGGACCCCTTGTCTGCTCGTGGTGGGTGGTGCGGGCACTGCTGTGGCCGCGGATGACGCCCTGGTGAGGGGCGCCGTACGGCGCTGGTGCTGCGCCGTGACGGGGCGCATGGGACGGGGCACCGGTGCACTGTTCTGCGTCCAGTGTGCGCGGTGCCCCGTACTCGCGGGTGAATCGGCTACTTCACTCGGACTTCAGGCCCGGGTACAGCGGGTGCTTCGCGGCGAGGCCGGTGACCCGGCCGCGCAGCGCCGCCGCGTCGTAGGACGGCTTGAGCGCCGCGGCGATGATGTCCGCGACCTCGGTGAAGTCCTCGGCCTGGAAGCCGCGGGTGGCCAGCGCGGGGGTGCCGATCCGCAGGCCCGAGGTGACCATCGGGGGGCGCGGGTCGTTCGGGACGGCGTTGCGGTTGACCGTGATGCCGACCTCGTGGAGCCGGTCCTCGGCCTGCTGGCCGTCCAGCTCGCTGTTGCGCAGGTCCACCAGGACCAGGTGCACGTCCGTGCCGCCGGACAGTACGGACACGCCGTGCTCGGTGACGTCCGACTGGGTCAGCCGCTCGGCGAGGATGCGGGCGCCGTCCAGCGTGCGCTGCTGGCGCTCCTTGAACTCCTCCGTCGCCGCGACCTTGAAGGACACCGCCTTCGCCGCGATCACGTGCTCCAGCGGGCCGCCCTGCTGGCCGGGGAAGACCGCCGAATTGATCTTCTTGGCCAGCTCCTGGGTGGACAGGATCACACCGCCGCGCGGGCCGCCGAGGGTCTTGTGCGTGGTGGTGGTCACCACATGGGCGTGCGGCACCGGGTTGGGGTGCAGCCCCGCGGCCACCAGGCCGGCGAAGTGGGCCATGTCCACCATCAGGTACGCGCCGATCTCGTCGGCGATCTTGCGGAACGCCGCGAAGTCGAGCTGACGGGGGTACGCGGACCAGCCGGCCACGATCAGCTTCGGCTTGGACTCCTTGGCGAGCCGCTCGACCTCGGCCATGTCGACCTGGCCGGTCTCCTCGTCGACGTGGTACGCGACCACGTTGTAGAGCTTGCCGGAGAAGTTGATCTTCATGCCGTGGGTCAGGTGCCCGCCGTGCGCGAGGTTCAGACCCATGATCGTGTCGCCGGGCTTGAGCAGCGCGAACATCGCGGCGGCGTTGGCCTGCGCGCCGGAGTGCGGCTGCACATTGGCGTGCTCGGCGCCGAAGAGCGCCTTGATCCGGTCGATCGCGATCTGCTCGACCACGTCGACGTGCTCGCAGCCGCCGTAGTAGCGGCGGCCGGGGTACCCCTCGGCGTACTTGTTGGTGAGCACCGAGCCCTGCGCCTCCATGACCGCGACCGGAGCGAAGTTCTCCGAGGCGATCATTTCGAGGGTGGACTGCTGGCGGTCGAGTTCGGCGTCGACCGCGGCGGCTACGTCGGGGTCGAGCTCATGGAGGGAGCTGTTCAGCAGAGACATGAGTTCTTCCTGGGAAGCGGAGGCGGAGGGCGGGAGGCGGGCGGGGCGTACGACCGTACGGCCGGGCTAGCCCGCGAAGGCGGTGTACTCGTCGGCGGTCAGCAGCTCCGCCGGCTCGTCCGTGATCTTCACCTTGAACAGCCAGCCGCCCTCGAAGGGGGCGGAGTTCACCAGCGACGGGTCGTCCACGACGTCCTGGTTGGCCTCGACGACCTCGCCCGTCACGGGGGCGTACAGGTCGCTGACCGACTTCGTCGACTCCAGTTCACCGCAGGTCTCGCCCGCCGTGACGGTGTCGCCGATCGCGGGGAGCTGAGCGAAGACCACATCGCCGAGCGAGTTGGCCGCGAACTCGGTGATGCCGACCGTCGCGACGCCGTCCTCGGCGGTCGACAGCCACTCGTGCTCCTTGGTGTAACGCAGCTGCTGGGGGTTGCTCATGACTAGATTCTCCTGGATACGCGTGAATGCTCGTGCAACGGGTCTTGACTGGTGAGACGGGGCGGAGAGGACCGGACGCGCGGGACGGCTCCCGCTCGCGGCCCTGTGGAACGGCCGCAGCCCCTGTGGAACGGCCGCAGTCCCTGTGGAACGGCCGCAGTCCCTGTGGAACGGCCGCGGCCCCCGAGGAAGGGCGGCCCCGGCGCTGGCGGCTCCGGTCAGCGCTGACGCTTGTAGAACGGCAGCGCGACCACCTCGTACGGCTCGTGGCTGCCGCGGATGTCCACGCTCACCCCGGCCGTGCCGGGCTCGGCGTGCGCCGCGTCCACGTACGCGATGGCGATCGGCTTGCCGAGCGTGGGGGAGGGGGCGCCGGAGGTGACCTCGCCGATCACCGAGCCGTCGCTCGCCACCACCGGGAACCCGGCGCGCGGCACCCGCCGCCCCTCCGCGATCAGCCCGACCAGCTTGCGCGGCGGCGCCGCCTCGGCCTTCTCGGCCGCCGCGGCCAGCGCCGCGCGGCCCACGAAGTCGCCCGCCTTCTCGAACTTCACGACCCGGCCCAGGCCCGCGTCGAACGGCGTCGTCGCCTTCGTCAGCTCGTGCCCGTACAGCGGCATGCCCGCCTCCAGGCGCAGCGTGTCCCGGCAGGACAGCCCCGCCGGTACGAGCCCTACGCCCGCGCCCGCCTCGGTCAGCGCCTGCCACAGCCGCTCGGCGTCGGACGGGCTGACGAACAGCTCGAAGCCGTCCTCGCCGGTGTAGCCGGTACGGGCGATCAGCGCGGAGACGCCCGCGACCGTGCCCGGCAGCCCCGCGTAGTACTTCAGCCCGTCCAGGTCCGCGTCGGTGAGCGACTTCAGGATGCCCGCGGACTCCGGGCCCTGCACGGCCAGCAGCGCGTAGGCGTCGCGGTCGTCCCGTACGGACACGTCGAAGCCCGCGGCGCGCTCGGTCAGCGCGTCCAGCACCACCTGGGCGTTGGAGGCGTTGGCGACGACCATGAACTCCTGCTCGCCGAGGCGGTAGACGATCAGGTCGTCGAGGATGCCGCCCTCGGCGTCGCAGATCATGGTGTACCGGGCGCGGCCCACGGCGACCTTGCCGATGTTGCCGACCAGCGAGTAGTCGAGGGCGTCGGCGGCCTGCGGGCCGGTCAGCGTGATCTCGCCCATGTGGGAGAGGTCGAAGAGCCCGGCGCGGCCGCGGACGGCGAGGTGCTCGTCGCGCTCGCTCGCGTAGCGCAGCGGCATGTCCCAGCCCGCGAAGTCGGTCATGGTCGCACCGAGCGCGCGATGGGTCGCGTCGAGCGCGGTACGGCGAGGAGAGGTCGAATCGGTCATGGTTCAGGCTCCCGGCTGACGGTGGCGAGTCCTTGGAAGAAGCACACGAAGAACGCGCCTCCCCATCTGTCATCGGAACCTGAGAGGTTCACCAGGAGGCCCGGCCGGGCCCCGCGGCTTGCACCTTGGGTGGGGCCGCCGGTGAGTCGGCGGCCCGCTTTTCAGATCTGCCTCGCCCGCGCGGTACGGGGCCTGAGAGATTCAAGGGAGGAACTTGCTCCTTCGGCGCCCAGCGCACGGAGCGTGGCTGGGACTCTCCCGCGCGGACTACGAGCGGCCGATATGCAGTTTGCGGGCACATCATCGCATGGGACGGTCTGCTGTAAACCCCCGGACGGGCGGTCAATCGTTTTGATCCGCTCTTGAAGCGCATTACCTTTTCTTGACACTCTTCGGGTAGCCCGCAGTGACCGGACCGGGGAGGACGATCACCGTGCACGCCCAGCGTACGTATCCGAGGCCGGCGCTGCCCGGCCCCCGGCAGCCCGTACAGCCCCCGGCCGCCGCCGCGGCCGCGGACCTGAGAGGCACGGCGGCCCCGCACGAACTGAGATTTCCCGTCGGCGACCTGCTCGTCGTCTCCGGCCTGCCCGGCAGCGGCAAGTCCACCCTCATCCGGCGGGCGGTGCCGGGGCTGGACGCCCGCGGCGGGATCGTCTGGCGCGTCGACTCGCAGGACGCCCGCGACCGCTGGGCGCACCGCGTCCCGGCGTACGTGCCGTACGGGCTCTACCGCCCGCTGGTCCGGCTCTCCCACTACACGGGACTGCGGCGCGCGCTCCGCTCGGGCACGAGCGTGGTCGTGCACGACTGCGGCACCCTCGCCTGGGTACGCCACTGGCTGGCCCGCGACGCGCGGCGCCGCGGCGTCGCGCTGCGGCTGCTCCTCCTGGACGTACCGGCGGCGGACGCCCTGGCCGGGCAGGCCCGGCGGGGGCGGCGGGTCTCCGCGTACGCCTTCGCGCGCCACCGCCGGGCCGTGGCGCGGCTGGTCGCGGCGGTGGAGACCGGCCGGCTGCCGGCCGGCACGGCCTCGGCCGTCCTCCTGGACCGGCCCGCGGCCGACGCGTTACGGACGATCCGGTTCGGGTGGGGAGTGGGGGCGCTGCCGAGGCCGGGGGCCGGCGGCCTGTAACCGGCCGTCGGCATCGTCGAGGTGCCACGGCCCGGGCGTCGGTCGCCGGTCGCCCCCGGTCGCCTCGGCGCGACGGGTTACGGCGCCGGGCGTCCGTAAAGGCTGCTCGTCCGCGGCAGGGGCCACGACCGGGGGGCGGCTTCGTGCGCCCCCGGTGCTTACCGCTACTGGCCGGGAGCCTTCGGCGCCGCCGGGAGTTTCGGGAGGCCGGGGAGGTCCGGGGCGGGGAGGCCGCCGCCGAGGAGGACGCTCGTCACGACGTTCACCGTGGCGGTCAGCGTGGCCTTCAGCGCCGTCGCCGCCTCGGCCGGGCTCCCCGCCGAAGTGGCTTTCAGGAGCGCGTTGACCTTGGCCCGGAGATCGGTCACGGCCGTGGCGACCAGCTTCGGGCCAGCGGCGGCCTGCGGCGGCGTGCCCTTGCTGCCGGCCTGCGGCGCGGCGGGCGGCTTGGCGTCGGTAGGGTCGACCGGCGGCGCGGCAGGGACCTTCGGCGTCTTGGGCACGGCAGGCGTCTTGCCGGGTGCGACCGGGGGCTTGCCGGGGACGGCAGGCGTCTTGCCGGGTGCGACCGGGGGCTTGCCAGGGACAGCAGGCGTCTTGCCCGGGACGGCGGGCGTCTCGCCGGGCACGGCCGGGGTCTTGGGGGAGACCGGTGTCTTCGGGGCGGCCGGGTCGACCGGTGCCGCGGGCGCCGTCGGCGCCTCCGCCGCCTTCGCCGCCGATGTGAGCTTGGCGAGGGCCTCCTTGACCGCCTCCGCGTGCTTCGCCGCCTCCGGCGTCGGCAGCTTGCCGCCCGGCGCCTTCAGCACCGCGCCGACGAGATCGGTCACCGGCTTGAGGAAGCCGCCCGCCTCGCCCAGCAGCCTGGCCTGGGACGCGAGCTGGGCGGCGGCCGGGATCGGGGCGGCGGCCGTCCCCGCCGTGTGCGGGGTGTCGCCGTGCGCGGTCGCGAGGGCCGCTCCGGAGGCGCCGAACGCCAGCGCGCCGCAGACGACGGACGAGACGACCGCGCCGGTCCTGCGGGACATCTTCCGGGGCATGCGCATGGGGGAGCTTCCCTTCGTGGTGCCTACGAGGTGTCCGACCACCCTGCGGAGGACGGACACGGTCCGCAACTCGCCGACTACCCGCGGTGCGCCCCCGGCCAAGTCCCATCGCCCCCACCTGACCTGGGTGTTCGTCAAGGATTTCGGCGGTACCCGAGGAACGTGGGGCATGCAGCCGTTAGGGTTCGGATGCGGCTTTGTCGAGACGGCGGTTGGACGGAATGAGCATCCCGGAGAGTTACGGACACACCCAGGCCCAGGGCAGCGGCTGGCCCGCCAACGAACTCGAAGAGGTGCTCGCCGCCTCCCTCGGCGTGCCGGAGGCCGGCGCCCGCATCGTCGAGGTGCTGAGCCGCAGCCTGCTGTGGATTCCGCTGCCCAACGGCGGCGGCCCGGACAGCCGCGAGCTGGATCTGCCCACCCTGGAGATCGGCGGCGGCGCGTACGTCCCCGTGTTCAGCTCCGAGCAGCAGTTCCGCCTGATCACCGGCGACCGGATGTCCTGCACCGTCGCACCGGCCGTCGAGTTCGCCCGCGGCCTGCCCCCGCAGCTCGGCATCGCGGTGAACCCGGACGGCGCCGTCGGCGTACCGCTGCCGCCGCCCGCCGTCGCGGAGCTGTGCCGCGGCGGGCGCGGCCCGCTGGACGGGCCCGCCACCGGCGGCCGGGTGCGGCTCTACGAACCGGACTGGCAGGACGAGCCCGTCGACTTCCTGGCCGCCGCCGGGCTGGAGTTCGCCGCCGTCGGGCGGGTACGGACCGCCCGCCGCGCCCTGGCCTGCGTGGAGACCGCGCCCCCGGCGCTGTTCGTCGGCGTCGAACTCGACCTGCCCGACGACGAGGGCCGGGCCACCGTGGCCGACGCCCTCGGGCGCGCGCTGCACACGGTCCCGGTCCCCTGGCCCGTACAGATGGTCTTTCTCGACCTGGCCCAGGACCCGGTCGGGGAGTGGCTGCGCGAGCGCGTCCGGCCGTTCTACGACCGTGACCTGTGACGCACGGCCCGTGCCGTATCCCCGGCGGGAACACGGCGGCGGCGCGGTGGAGACACGGCGGGACGGGTTCACGGCGCCCGGCCGGGGACATGACATGGGCGCTGGCCCACGGCGGGGCGGTACGGACTCGTAAGCTGGTGGGATGACCGGGCGGGGCGCACTGGCGCGCCCCGAAGCGGTGCCGAGACGGCCGAGGGAAAGGGCGGACCAGGTGAGCGCGGGCGCGGAGAGCGGCGTGGAGCAGATGCTGCGCCAAGTGGCGCCCGGCCGGTACGACGCCTACGAGGCGCTGCTGCGCGCCGTCGCCGACGGCCAGGTGTGGATGCTGCTCTGGCACGGCCAGGCCGGCTCGCCCGACGCCCAGTACGGGAACATGGAGGTCGACGGCCTCGGCTACGCGCCGTGCGTGACCTCCGCCCCCGAGCTGGCCGCCAGCGGGTGGAACCGCGCCCATGAGGTGGTCGGCGGCCGTGCCATCGCCGCCTCGCTCTTCCCCGACCGCTGGGGCCTGTGGCTGAATCCGCACGCGCCGGGCGGCGGCGTCGGCGTCCCCTGGCTCGATCTGCGGCGCGTCGCGGGCGGCCTGGAGCGGCTGCCCGCCGGGCCGCTGCGGCTGAGCGAGCCGGCCATCGAGATCGACCGGTTCTACGCGCTGCTCGGGCAGAACGCGCACCGTACGCCCGTGGTCCGGGCGCTGCGCCGGGCCTGGGTGCAGCCCGCGCTGGGCGCGCCGTATCTGGCCATCGGGCTCGATCTGTACGACACGTCCCAGCCGGCCGTCGACTCGGTGCGGCTGATGATGCAGCAGTCGGTGGGCGTGGTGCCGGAGGGGCTGCCGGTGTCCACGGTGTCGATGTCGGACGAGTACGACCCGGTCGCGATGTGGATGCGGGCCAACGCGCGGCCGTTCTTCGACCGCGACGCGTACGGGGCCGGAGCGCCCGCGCGCACAGCCGGTTACGGCTACCCGCCGCCGCAGGGCCGCCAGGCCGGAGCGTACTGACACCAACTGGACAAACTGTCCTTGTAGTTACTGATCCGCTCACGGATCACGACTGTCCGTATAACGGAACCTCTCTACACACATCACGGTTACGCATCCATTGCCGGTCAGGTCTGGCGGGTGATCGCGGGCCCGTTGAAGACTCCCCGCAACAAGCAGAGTCGGTCCTGTGTACGACCTGCTCCGCGTGAACTTCCCGCGCCTTCAGCACCATTCGCAGCACCTGATGTGAACCAAGCCGCGTCGGCGGCAGCGTGGGCCGGCTATTGCCGGTCGAGAGGGGTCCCCCAGACGATGACGGCACCAATGCACGACACGAGCGCGGCCGAGACCGCCGCCGTCGATGTCGCGGCCGGCGTCCCGGCGAAAGCCATCGAGGGCCGTTCCCCGTGGCGTATCGCCTGGGTGCGGCTCAAGCGCGACAAGCTGGCCCTGGCCGGCGGGGTGGTCGTGCTGCTGCTCATCCTGGTCGCGGTGTTCGCGCCGCTGATCGTGGATCTGCTCGGGCACCCGCCGAACAACTTCCACGAGGATCAGATCGACCCGCTCTTCGGCACCCCCAAGGGCTCCTGGGGCGGCATCAACTCCGACTTCATATTCGGAGTCGAGCCGGTCAACGGCCGTGACGTGTTCAGCCGGGTGATCTACGGGGCCCGGGTCTCGCTGCTGGTGGCGTTCTTCGCCGCCGTGGTCGCCGTCGCCGTCGGCACGGTCTTCGGCATCATCGCCGGCTACTTCGGCGGCTGGGTCGACGCGATCATCAGCCGCGTGATGGACATCCTGCTCGCCTTCCCGCAGCTGCTCTTCATCATCGCGCTGGTCTCCGTGGTGCCGAACTCCATCTGGGGATTCTCGGGTTCGGGCGTGCGGATGGGCGTGCTGATCGTGGTGATCGGGTTCTTCGGCTGGCCGTACGTGGGCCGGATCGTGCGCGGTCAGACCCTCTCGCTCAGAGAGCGCGAGTACGTGGAGGCGGCGCGCAGTCTGGGGGCCGGTCGCGGATACATCCTCTTCCGCGAGCTGCTGCCCAACCTGGTGGCGCCGATCACCGTGTACGCCACGCTGATGATCCCCACCAACGTCCTCACCGAGGCCGCCCTCAGCTTCCTCGGCGCGGGCGTGAAGCAGCCGACCGCCTCCTGGGGGCAGATGCTCTCCGCGGCCGTCAACACCTACGAGTCCGACCCGATGTTCATGATCATTCCGGGTCTGGCCATCTTCGCCACCGTGCTGGCCTTCAACCTCTTCGGCGACGGCGTGCGAGACGCCCTCGACCCGAAGGGCTCGCGCTGACCAGCGCCGAGCCGCCGCCCGGCCCAGGGCCCGCGGCCGCAGCCCCCACCGCAGTACCCGCAGCAGTACCCATGTCGACTCGGGCGAACAGCGCGACTGACGCTTCGTCAGGAGTTCATCCCCGAACAGCCGGTCCGGTCCGGGCCGAGAATCTCACGGAGGTCGCGACAACGTGACAACTCATCGCATTCCGAGGCGCAGACTGGCCGCCGGATCGGCCTTCGTGGTCGCGGCGCTGGTCTCCACCACCGCCTGCGGCGGGGGCGGCAGCTCCAGCAGCAGCTCCAAGGCCCCGGGCTTCAACGCGGGCGTCGGCAAGATCGCCAGCACCTCCGCCAAGAAGGGCGGCGAGCTGAAGTTCATCGGCACGCAGGACGCCGACTCCTGGGACCCGCAGCGCGGCTACTACGGCTTCATGTGGGACTTCGCGCGCTACTACACGCGCACCCTGGTGACCCCCAAGCCCGCGCCCGGCGCGGCCAGTTCCGAGCTGGTCCCGGACATGGCCACCGACACCGGCCAGATCTCGGCCGACAAGAAGACCTACACCTTCAAGCTCCGCTCCGACCTGACCTGGGAGGACGGCAAGCCCGTCACCAGCCAGGACATCAAGTACGGCATCGAGCGCACCTGGGCCAAGGAGAAGGTCACCGGCGGCCCGACCTGGATCCAGCAGGTCCTCGACCCGGACCTGGACTACAAGGGCCCGTACAAGGACACCAGCAAGGACAAGCTGGGCCTCAAGCAGATCGAGACGCCGGACGCGAAGACCATCGTCTTCAAGCTGCCGGCGCCCAACGGCGACTTCCTCCAGATGCTGGCGCTGCCCGCCGCGGCCCCGGTCCGCCAGGACAAGGACACCGGCGAGAAGTACGGCCTCAAGCCGTTCTCCAACGGCCCGTACAAGTTCGCGTCCTACACGCCGAACAAGAACGTCGAGCTCGTCCGCAACGACAAGTGGAAGCAGGCCTCGGACCCCGTCCGCAAGGCGCTGCCGGACAAGGTCACGGTCAAGCTCACCACCAACGCCGACGACATGGACAACAAGCTCATCTCCGGCGAGTACGACGTCGACATCAACGCGACCGGCATGGGATCGGCGGGCCGCCAGAAGGCCCTGCAGAGCCACAAGGCCAACGTCGACAACCCGCAGACCGGGTTCATCCGCTACGCCGCGTTCCCCAAGACGGTCAAGCCGTTCGACAACATCCACTGCCGCAAGGCGGTCATCTACGCGGCCGACCACACCTCGCTGCAGACCGCGCGCGGCGGCCCGATGGCCGGTGGCGACCTCGGCACCAGCATGCTGCCGCCGGCGGTCAAGGGCTACGACCCGAAGTTCGACCCGTACAACATCAAGGCGGGCAAGCCCGACCTGGCCAAGGCCAAGGACGAGCTGAAGCAGTGCGACAAGCCGGACGGCTTCGCCACCACGATCGCGGTGCGCAACAACAAGCCGCCGGAGGTCGCCACCGCCACGTCGCTCCAGGCGTCGCTGGCCAAGGTCGGCATCAAGGCCCAGATCGACGAGTACGACGGCGCCCAGTACGCGGGCATCATCGGCGCCCCCAAGAACGTCGTCCGCAAGAACTACGGCATCATCGTCCAGGGCTGGGGCTCGGACTTCCCCAGCGGCCAGGGCTTCCTCCAGCCCATCGCCGACGGCAAGTTCATCCAGCCGACCGGCAACCAGAACTACCCGCTGCTGGACGACCCCGAGGTCAACAAGCTCTTCGACCAGGGCAACGCCGAGACCGACCCGAACAAGGCCGCCGAGTTCTACGGCAAGGCCAACGAGAAGGTCATGAACGACGCCTGGTACCTGCCGTTCACCTATGAGAAGAACGTCATCTGGCGCTCCTCGCGACTGACCAACATCTACACGGCGGACGCCTACAACGGCCGCTACGACTACGCCTCGCTGGGCGTAACCAAGTGATCGTCCGTCCGCTCCACCGGCGCACCCGCCGCTAGGCCCGAAGGGCAGGTGAGGGCCGCGCGTGGTGGTCCGGGAGCCCCTCCGTCCATCGGGGGGACGGGCTCCCGGACCACCGCCGGCCGACCGCAGTGTTCGCTTATATCGTCCGGCGGCTGATCGCCGTCATCGTGATGTTGCTGGTGGTCATCCTGGTGACCTTCGGCATTTTCTTCGCGGTTCCGAAGCTCACCGGAACCGACCCCGCCACGCTCTTCGTGGGCAAGCAGGCGGACCCCGCGGCCATCGAGGGCATTCGGCAGAAGCTCGGTCTCAGCGACCCGATCTTCGTGCAGTTCTGGCACTTCGTCAGCGGCATCTTCGCGGGCCGCGACTACACCAGCGACGGTGACGTCGTGCACTGCGCCGCGCCCTGCTTCGGCTACTCCTTCCGCACCGAGCAGGCCATCTGGCCGGTGCTCCAGGACCGCCTGCCCGTCACCATGCAGCTCGCCGCCGGCGCCTGCGTCCTGTGGCTGCTCGGCGGCGTCGCCACCGGCATCCTCTCCGCGCTCAAGCGGGGCACCGCCGTGGACCGCTCCGCCATGACCATCGCCCTCGCCGGCGTCTCGCTGCCGATCTACTTCACCGGCCTGGTGTCGCTGGCGATCTTCTCGTACGGGCTGGGCTGGGTGAAGGGCGACTACACGCCCATCGCCGACGACCCACTGGTGTGGTTCCGCGAGATGATCCTGCCCTGGGTCACGCTCGCCTTCCTCTACGCCGCCATGTACGCCCGGCTCACCAGAGCCACCATGCTGGAAATCCTCGGCGAGGACTACATCCGCACCGCCCGCGCCAAGGGCCTGCGAGAACCCGTGGTCATCGGCAAGCACGCGCTCCGCTCCACGATGACGCCGATCCTCACCATCCTCGGCCTGGACCTCGGCGCCGTCCTCGGCGGCGCGGTCCTCACCGAGACCACCTTCAACCTGCCCGGCCTCGGCCAGGCCGCGGTGAAGGCGATCAGCGACAAGGACCTGCCGCTGATCCTCGGCGTGACGCTCATCGCGGCCTCCGCCGTGGTCATCGCCAACCTCGTCGTGGACCTGCTGTACGCCGTGATCGACCCGCGAGTGAGGCTCACGTGAGCGACGACCTGACCAGGAGCGGCGCCGTCGGCGAGCCCGTACCCGCCTCCGCCGCCCCCAGCGCCTTCCTCGAAGTGCGCGACCTGCGCATCCACTTCCCGACCGAGGACGGCATAGTCAAGTCCGTCGACGGACTCTCCTTCCAGCTGGAGCGGGGCAAGACCCTCGGCATCGTCGGCGAGTCCGGCTCCGGCAAGTCGGTGACCTCGCTGGGGATCATGGGGCTGCACACCGTCGGCCAGTACGGGCGCGGCAAGGCCCGGATCTCCGGCGAGCTGTGGCTGGACGGCAAGGAGCTGCTGACCGCCGACCCGGACGAGGTGCGGCGGCTGCGCGGCCGCGAGATGGCGATGATCTTCCAGGATCCGCTGTCCGCCATGCACCCCTACTACACCATCGGCCAGCAGATCGTCGAGGCGTACCGGGTCCACAACGACGTCGACAAGAAGGCCGCCCGCAAGCGCGCCGTCGAACTGCTCGACCGGGTCGGCATCCCGCAGCCCGACAAGCGGGTCGACGACTACCCGCACCAGTTCTCCGGCGGCATGCGGCAGCGCGCGATGATCGCGATGGCGCTCGTCAACAACCCCGAACTGCTCATCGCCGACGAGCCGACGACCGCCCTCGACGTCACCGTCCAGGCGCAGATCCTCGACCTCATCCGCGACCTCCAGAAGGAGTTCGGCTCCGCCGTCATCATCATCACCCACGACCTCGGCGTGGTCGCCGAACTGGCCGACGACATCCTCGTGATGTACGGCGGCCGGTGCGTGGAGCGCGGCCCCGCCGAGCAGGTCTTCTACGAGCCGCAGCACCCCTACACCTGGGGGCTGCTGGGCTCGATGCCGCGCATCGACCGCGACCAGACCGAGCGGCTGATCCCGGTGAAGGGCTCCCCGCCCAGCCTCATCAACGTGCCCTCCGGCTGCGCCTTCAACCCGCGCTGCCCGTACGCGGACGTCCCCAAGGACGGCATCACCCGCACCGAGCGGCCGGAGCTGCGGCAGGTCGCCGACGGGCACCTCTCCGCCTGCCACATGTCGCGGGAAGAGCGGACGCGGATCTGGACCGAAGAGATTGCGCCCAAGCTGTGAAGGACGACGCCGTGCCGGAAAAAGAGCTGACGACCCCGAAGCCGAAGGCGGACCCCGCGGCCGAACCGCTGCTCAAGGTCGAGGGCCTGGTCAAGCACTTCCCGATCACCAAGGGGCTGCTGCGCCGCCAGGTCGGCGCGGTGCAGGCCGTGGACGGCCTCACCTTCGACGTGCTGCCGGGGGAGACCCTGGGCGTGGTGGGCGAGTCGGGCTGCGGCAAGTCGACCATGGGCCGGCTGATCACCCGGCTGCTCGAACCCAGCGGCGGCAAGGTCGAGTTCGAGGGCAAGGACATCACGCACCTCGGCGTCGGCGGCATGCGCCCGCTGCGCCGCGACGTACAGATGATCTTCCAGGACCCGTACTCCTCGCTGAACCCGCGCCACACGGTCGGCACGATCGTCAGCGCCCCGTACAAGCTCCAGGGCATCACCCCGGAAGGCGGCGTGAAGCAGGCGGTCCAGGCGACGCTGGAGCGCGTCGGCCTCAACCCCGAGCACTACAACCGCTATCCGCACGAATTCTCCGGCGGCCAGCGCCAGCGCATCGGCATCGCCCGCGCGCTCGCGCTCAGCCCCAAACTGGTGGTCGCCGACGAGCCGGTCTCCGCGCTGGACGTCTCCATCCAGGCACAGGTCGTCAACCTCCTGGACGACCTCCAGCAGGAGCTGGGCCTGACGTACGTGATCATCGCCCACGACCTCTCGGTGATCCGGCACGTCTCGGACCGGATCGCGGTCATGTACCTCGGCAAGATCGTGGAGCTGACCGACCGCAAGTCGTTGTACGAGTCGCCGATGCACCCCTACACGCGGGCCCTGCTCTCCGCCGTGCCGGTGCCGGACCCGCGGCGCAAGTCGGCCAGGAGCGGACGCATCCTGCTCAAGGGCGACGTGCCCTCGCCGATCAACCCGCCCTCCGGCTGCCGGTTCCGCACCCGGTGCTGGAAGGCCACGGACATCTGCTCCACGGAGGAGCCGCCGCTGCTGGCGCTCAAGACGGGCCACCGGGTGGCCTGCCACCACCCGGAGAACGCCCCGGACCAGGCGCCGGACAGCACCAGGAAGCTCCAGCCGGAGTCGGAGGCGGTCACTTCGACGACTCCGAAGGAGGGGGAGCCGAAGTAGCGGCGGGGCGCGCGTACGGGCGTACGGGTTTGGGGTTCGGCGGGTGTACGCGCGTACGGGCGCGGCCGGCGAGGGGCGTCAGCCCTCAACAGCCCAGTAATTAATGACAAGTTGGCAAAGCCATACTCATGGCGGTACGGGAGAGTGCAGAGTCGGCGCGTCTGCTCCATTGGGCTCACGCGTTCGAAGGGACAGCTCATGGCACTCTCCCGTTCGACCAGGCTCCTCGCCCTCGCCACCGCGGCGGCTTCCGCCTGGGTGATCTCAGCGGCCCCCGCCCCCTCGCCCGGCGCGCCGGGCGTCGGGGACCCGTACTTCCCGCAGCTCGGCAACGGCGGCTACGACGTGAAGCACTACGCGCTCGATGTCGCGTACAACCCGGACACCGACCGGCTCGACGGCCGTACGACCGTCACCGCGCGAGCGGTCAAGAACCTCTCGTCCTTCGACCTCGACCTCCAGAAGCTGGAGGTCACCGCCGTCGAGGTGAACGGCAGACGGGCGGACTTCAGCCGCGCCGGGGACGAAATCAAGATCACGCCGAAGAGCTATCTGCGCAAGGGGCACACCTTCGACGTCACCGTCGTCTACGGCGGCGTGCCCGAGCCGCTCGGAGGCCCCATCATCTTCGGCTCCGACTACGGCTGGATGAAGACCAAGGACGGCGTCTTCGTCGCGTGCGAGCCCAACGCGGCCTCCACCTGGTTCCCGTCCAGCGACCACCCCTCCGACAAGGCCACGTTCGACATCCGGATCAAGGCCCCCAAGGGGCTGACCGGCGTCTCCAACGGGCGGCTGGTCTCTACCCGGGACGAGGGCGGCAGCACGGTCGCGCACTGGCGCGAGTCCAAGCCGATGGCGACGTACCTGGCCACCGCCACGATCGGGAAGTTCGATGTGAAGACCGGGAAGACGCCCGGCGGCACGCCGATCTACGTGGCGATCGACCCCGTGCTCCAGAACTCCGGGCAGGTCGACGTCTACGGCCTGACCTCCGAGATCACCGACTACTGGTCCAAGGTCTTCGGCCCGTACCCCTTCGAGGAGACCGGCGCGATCGTCGACGACATGCCGCAGGCCGGGTTCTCGCTGGAGACCCAGTCCAAGCCGATCTACTCGGCCGTCCGCAGCGAGGGCACCATCGCCCACGAACTGGCGCACCAGTGGTTCGGCGACTCGGTGTCGGTCGAGCGGTGGAAGGACATCTGGCTCAACGAGGGCTTCGCGACGTACGCGTCCTGGCTGTGGAACGAGCACAAGGGCCGGGGCTCGGCGCACGACGCCTTCATCACCGCGTACAACCGCTACCCGGCCGCCGACAAGTTCTGGACGACCGTCGTCGCGGACCCGCAGCGCGACACGATGTTCGCCAATGCCGTCTACCAGCGCGGCGCGATGGCGCTCCAGGCGCTGCGCGAGCGGATCGGCGACAAGGCGTTCTTCAAGCTGCTGCCCGCGTGGACCGAGCAGAACCGGTACGGGAACGCGGAGATCGACGACTTCGTGGACCTCGCCGAGGAGATCTCGGGCCAGTCGCTCGACGGCCTCTTCGAGACGTGGATCTACGCGCCGAGCAAGCCGGGTTCGCCGAGCGCGCGGTAGGGGCTGCTGAGCGGTAGCAGGTGCTGAAAGGCCGGGCCTCGCCCTGGGAAGGGGAGACCCGGCCTGTTGGGAGGCTTTGGGAAGCTGTGGAGGCGTGCCGCTCAGGCCCGGCGCGGCCGGGGCAGGTGCAGCCCGAAGTACATCGCTCCTATGCGCAGCGCGAAGACCGCCCCCGCGGAGACCACCGCCGCGGGGGTGGCCGCGACCCCGGCCCGGTCGAGCAGGAGGTAGCACAGGGCGCCGGCCAGCGCGGCGGTCGCGTACACGTCCTCGCGCAGCAGCAGCGGCGGGAACTCCCCGCACAGCACGTCGCGGATGACCTCGCCCGCCACGCCGGTCAGCACGGAGAGGATGAGGACCGCGACGGGGGTCGCGCCCGCGCCGATGGCGGCGCGCGCGCCGATCACGGTGACGACGGAGAGGCCGACCGCGTCCACGAGCAGCAGGGTGCGCTGCGGCAGTTCGCGGTAGCGCAGGAACGCCATGGTGGCCGCGCCCACACAGGCGATGATCGTGAGCAGCACCCAGTCGTGGGTCCAGTACAGCGGGTGCCGGTCGAGGATGAGATCGCGGAGCGTGCCGCCGGAGATCGCGGCGGCGAAGGCGAGGACGAGCCCGCCGAAGGGGTCCATGTTGGCCCGGTGGGCCGCCAGTACCCCGCTCGCGGCGAAAGCGGAGACACCCACCAGGTAGAGCACGTGAAGCATGGGCGTCATCATCTCAGGCGCGCGGGACGATCCGGACTTCTGTGATGTGGCGCCTGCCGGCCGCCGCCGATTGCCCTTACCTGCCGGTAACCTCTCGGTGTAGCGTGCACCGCATGGCACAGGCAACCATCAGTGGCATCGGGGACAGCGCGTCCGTCAGTGAATTCGACCGCGACTCGGCGCTCACGCCCCGCGAGCCCGGCGTGTACGAGGCGAACCTCTCGCTCGGCTGGACGATCTTCGGCGCCGTCAACGGTGGCTTCCTGCTCGCCCTGCTCGGCCGCGCACTCGGCGACGCCCTGCCGCACCCCGACCCGTACTCCATCACCGCGCACTACCTCTCCGCCTCCCGCCCAGGCCCCGCCGTCATCCGCACCCAGGCGGTACGCACCGGCCGCACGCTCTCCGTCGGCCAGGCGTCCCTCTTCCAGTACGACGAGGACGGCAACGAGGTCGAACGGCTCCGCGCGCTGGCCACCTACGGCGACCTCGCCATGCTGCCCGACGACGTCCGCACCTCGGCCAAGCCGCCGAGCCTGCCCCCGTACGAGCGCTGCCTGAGCCGGCACGACGGCGACGTGCCGGACACCACCGAGATCGCGGACCGCCTCGACATCCGGCTCGACCCCGCCACCTGCGGCTGGGCCGTCGGCTCGCCCAGCGGCCTCGGCGAGATGCGCGGCTGGTTCGGCCTGGCGGACGGCCGCGACGCCGACCCGCTGGCCCTGCTGCTGGCCGTGGACGCCCTGCCGCCGACCGCCTTCGAGCTGGGCCTCAAGGGCTGGGTCCCCACCATCGAACTGACCGCCCACATCCGCTGCCGCCCCGCCCCCGGCCCGCTCCGCGTCGCCCTGACCACCCGCAACCTCGCCGGCGGCTTCATGGAGGAGGACGTCGAGGTCTGGGACACCGCGGACCGACTGGTGGCCCAGGCCCGCCAGCTGGCGCGGCCGACGATGGGGTGACCGGCTGTTCTGAATGGCGGGCTGGCGGGCTGGCGGGCTGGCGGGTTGGCGGGCTGACGGCGGGCCTGGCGGACCTGGTGGATCGGCGCTGGGCGGCGGCGACCCCGGCGGCCCGGTCCGGGGGACGGTACCGGCTCACCCTTGGCCGGCCGCCGCGCCGGCGGTGCCCCGGGCGCGGTCGGCGCTGCTCAGTACGGTCGTACGCGCCCGTACCGCTGCGGCTTCCGGCGCGGCATAGGGTCCGGCTCCCGCACGGTTCCGTGCCCGGCTCCCGCCCGGCTCCCGTACGGTTCCGGGTCCGGCTTCCGCCCGGTTCCGGGCCCGGCTTCCGGCGTGCTTTCCGGCGTGCGGAGAGGGCTGTGCCGATGCGCCCGGTACGCGCCCCGGCCCCGGCTCGTAGAATCGTCCCCACCATGGCCTACCTCGACCACGCCGCCACCACGCCGATGCTCCCCGAGGCGGTGCGGGCGATGACCGCCCAGCTCGCCGTCACCGGCAACGCCTCCTCGCTGCACGCCGCCGGGCGGCGGGCGCGCCGCACCGTCGAGGAGTCCCGCGAATCCCTCGCCGCCTGCCTCGGCGCGCGCCCCAGCGAGATGGTCTTCACCGCCGGCGGCACCGAATCCGACAACCTCGCCGTCAAGGGCCTGTACTGGGCCCGGCGCGCCGCCGACCCGGCCCGGACGCGCGTACTCGCCAGCCCCGTCGAGCACCACGCCGTGCTCGACGCGGTCGACTGGCTCGCCGAGCACGAGGGCGCGCGGGTGGAGTACCTGCCCGTCGACGCGTACGGGCGGGTCCACCCGGACGCGCTGCGCGCGGCCATCGAGCGCGACCCCGCGGATGTGGCGCTGGCCACTGTCATGTGGGCCAACAACGAGATCGGCACGATCATGCCGGTGCGCGAACTGGCCGATGTGGCGCGGGAGTTCGACATTCCGCTGCACGCCGACGCGGTCCAGGCGTTCGGCCAGGTCGACGTCGACTTCGCGGCGTCCGGCCTCGCCGCCATGACGGTGAGCGGCCACAAGATCGGCGGCCCGTACGGGATCGGCGCGCTGCTCCTCGGCCGCCAGTACGCGCCTGTGCCGCTGCTGCACGGCGGCGGCCAGGAGCGCCATGTGCGCTCCGGCACCCTCGACACCCCGGCGATCACCGCCTTCGCGGTCGCGGCGCGGCACGCGGCCGAGCACCGCGCGACCTTCGCCCGCGAGGTCGGCGCGCTGCGCGACGAGCTGATCACCGCCGTACGTGCCGCCGTCCCCGACGCCATCCTCGGCGGCGACCCCGACCCGGCCGGCCGGCTCCCCGCCAACGCGCACTTCTCCTTCCCCGGCTGCGAGGGCGACTCCCTGCTCCTGCTCCTCGACGCGCAGGGCATCGAGTGCTCCACGGGCTCCGCCTGCACGGCGGGCGTGGCCCAGCCCAGCCACGTGGTCCTCGCCACCGGCACCGACCGCGAGCTGGCGC
Source organism: Streptomyces sp. NPDC050610 (assembly GCF_040654875.1). Taxonomy (NCBI): domain Bacteria; kingdom Bacillati; phylum Actinomycetota; class Actinomycetes; order Kitasatosporales; family Streptomycetaceae; genus Streptomyces; species Streptomyces sp. NPDC050610. The sequence goes on from NZ_JBFAIV010000015.1 coordinate 93,603, forward strand.
GCGGCACGCTGCGCTTCTCCCTCGGCCACACGTCCACGGGCGCGGACGTCGCGGCGGTGGCGGCGGCCATCGGCCCGGTGGTGGAGCGGGCCCGCTCGGCGGGACTCTCGTAGCGCGGCCCCGGTCCCCGGCCCGTTACCCTGGACGGGCTATGACTGACTTCCCTGGTGCGCCCACTGGTCCCCGCGACGGCTCCCGGCTGCGCGTACTCGCCGCGATGTCCGGCGGCGTCGACTCCGCCGTCGCCGCCGCCCGCGCCGCCGAAGCCGGCCACGACGTGACCGGCGTCCACCTGGCGCTGTCCGCGAACCCGCAGTCCTTCCGCACGGGCGCGCGCGGCTGCTGCACCATCGAGGACTCGCGCGACGCGCGCCGCGCGGCGGACGTCATCGGCATCCCCTTCTACGTCTGGGACCTCGCCGAACGCTTCCGCGAGGACGTCGTCGACGACTTCATCGCGGAGTACGAGGCCGGCCGGACGCCCAACCCGTGCCTGCGCTGCAACGAGAAGATCAAGTTCGCGGCGCTGCTGGACAAGGCCCTCGCGCTGGGCTTCGACGCGGTCTGCACCGGCCACTACGCCACGGTCGTACGCACCGGCTCCGGCGAACGCGAACTGCACCGCGCCTCCGACATGGCCAAGGACCAGTCGTACGTGCTCGGCGTCCTGGACGAGAAGCAGCTCGCCCACGCCATGTTCCCGCTGGGCGACACCCTCACGACGAAGGACGAGATCCGCGCCGAGGCCGAGCGGCGCGGGCTCGCCGTCGCCAAGAAGCCCGACAGCCACGACATCTGCTTCATCGCCGACGGCGACACCCAGGGCTTCCTCGCCCGCCACCTCGGCACGGCCGAGGGCGACATCGTCGACGAATCCGGCGCCAAGCTCGGCACCCACGAGGGCGCCTTCGGCTTCACGATCGGCCAGCGCAAGGGCCTGCGCATCGGCACCCCGGCCCCGGACGGCAAGCCGCGCTACGTCCTGGACATCTCGCCCGTCGACAACCGCGTGACAGTCGGCCCCGCCGAGTCCCTCGACGTCACCGCCCTCACCGCCATCAACCCCCGCTGGTGCGGCGCCCCCCCGACCGCCCCCGCCACCTACACCGCCCAGCTCCGCGCCCACGGCGGCGAAACAGAGGTCCGCGCCGAACTGATCGACGGCACGGAGCTGCGGGTGACCTTCACCGAGGCGGTCCGGGGCGTGGCCCCCGGCCAGGCGATCGTCCTGTACGACGGGGCGCGCGTGGTGGGATCGGCGACGATCGCGACGACGGAGCGGGCTGCGGCGGCGGTCTGACCTGGCGCCAGGGGCAGGTCAGGCCGGGCGCCCGTCGGGGTGCGGCTGGAGCAGATCCCAGCGGTTCCCGTACAGGTCCTGGAAGACGGCCACCGTGCCGTAGGGCTCCTGTCGGGGAGCCTCCTCGAAGACGACACCGGCTGCCCGCATACGGTCGTAATCCCGCGCGAAGTCATCGGTGTTGAGGAACAGCCCGACGCGCCCGCCCGTCTGGTCGCCCACCCGTGCCTCCTGGGCCGGGCCGTCGGCACGGGCGAGGAGCACCGCCGTCTCCCGCGCTCCGGGCGGGGCGACCACCACCCAGCGTTTCCGGTCGTCTATGCGGGTGTCTTCGACGAGTTCGAAGCCGAGGGCGTCCACGTAGAAGGCGATGGCCTCGTCGTAGTCACGCACGACGAGGGTCACCATGCCGATATGAGTCATCCAGGGATGATGCCCTGGCTCGGCCACTTTGCGCCGGGAGCCTCTGGTTCCTACCGTCACGGCATGGACATTCTCGACCGGCTCTCCGAGCTGCCGACCCAGAGCACGGCCACCGCGGCCGCCTCCCTCGAAACCATCATCAGCCGGGCCCGGGCGACCGGGATTCCGACGGCGCTGACCGAGAACGGCGAACCTGTGGCGGCCGTGCTGTCCTGGGAGCTGTTCGAAGAGCTGGAGGCGGCTGTCGCGGCGCTGCGCCATGTCGAGCATCAGCGGGAGGGGTGCCGGTTCGGGCCGGTCGAGCCGCCGCCGGGAGCCGACTGCGGCTGCCGTACGACCGTGGAGCTGGAGAGCGAGGGGCCGTATGCCTCTTAGCGGAGCGCCTCGGATGAGGCGACCAAGGCCCGGATCAGGCGTTCGTTCTCCGGGGCGGGGCCGTTGGGGAAGGGGAAGCGGCGGCGGGTGAAGCCGTAGGCCAGGCCGTGGCGCGGGTCGGCGAACGCCTGCTGGCCGCCCGCGCCGCTGTGGCCGAACGCGCCCTGTCCCAGCACCGGATACACCTCGGACGTGGCGTGGAAGCCGACCGCGAACGCCTTCTGCTCGCGGTTGACCAGGTCGTAGCCGATGGAGTGGATCTGCGCGAAGGCGGCGGCGGTGCCCGGCTTCAGCAGCGGCGCCCGGCCGTCGACCCGGCTGATCGCGGTCGCGTACATCCGGGCCAGGCCGCGCGCCGAGGCCACGCCGCCAAGGGATGCCGGGCCGAGGGTCCGTACGACGGGGAAATTCGGCAGCTTCCACAGCTCCGGGTTGTCCGGGTGATTCCGGTTGAAGGCGATGCCGGGCAGGCTGTGTGGGCTCGTGGCGCGCGCCGCGAGGGCGGCCAGCCGCTCGGGGGTCGCCACCGCCGGCTGCGCGCTCAGGTAGCGGGGCTCCTGGGCGGCCGGCAGCCCGAGGTGGAAGTCCACCTCGTAGGCGTCGCGGACGCGCTCGGCGAAGTGCTCCTGAACGGTCCGCCCGGTGGCCCGCCGTACCACCTCGCCGCTCAGCGCCCCGACGACCAGCGCGTGGTAGCCGAACGCGCTGCCCGGCCGCCAGTACGGCCGCTGCCGGCCCAGCCGTTCGGCGACGGTGCGGTCGTCGGCTAGCTCGTCGAGTGTGAACCCGGCGTCCGCGCCGACCAGGCCGGCCCGGTGCGACAGCAGGTCACGGAGGAGGACGTCGTCCTTGCCCTCGACGGCGAACTCCGGCCAGTAGCGGCCGACCTTCTGGTCGAGGTCCAGCACGCCGTCCTGTACGAGCAGGGCGACGACCAGGTGCGCGGCGCCCTTGCTCGCCGAGTACGCGCCGAGCAGTGAATCAGCGGTGATCTCCGGGCCGGTCCACAGGTCCACGACCTGTTCGCCGTGCCGGTACGCCACGACCTGCGCGGCGTAGTCGCCGCCCTCCGCGGCCGCGGCCGCCGCGAACTCGGCCCGTACCGGCTCGAAGCCGTCGGCCACGGTGCCCTGTATCGCGCTGTGTTCGGTCATCGCTTCCTCCCAATGCCGTTGCGGTGTCCGGTCGGGGCCCGTCGGCCAGGGCCGGATGGCAGCCGAGCCTAGTACGGTTAATAACCAGTGGTTACAAATTGGGGTGTGGTGCTCGTCACCGCGTTCCATCACCATGCCGAGCCGCTCCACCACGTCTCGCCGCTCAAGACACCCGCTGGTCAGCGGCCTGCCGGGGCTCATAATCGATGGTGAACCCCTTGAGGAAGCGAGCGACGTGGACCCGACACTGCCCCGGCGGATGTACCTGCTCAGCCTCTACGCGGACGACGGCGAACCTGGCCTCGGCCGGTTCCGCGGCCTGCTGTTGCGCGCGGCGGCGCTGACCGAGCTGACCGTCGACGGGCGGATCGAGGGCCGGGACGGGAAGGCCGTACGGAAGACCGCCGCCGAGCCGCCGAGTGATCCGTCCCTCGCGGAGCCGCCGAGCGATCCGCCCCTCGCGGAGCCGCCGAGTGATCTGTGCTTCGCGGAGTCGCCGAGCGATCCGTTCCTCGACGACGTGCTGAGCGGCGTGTCTACGGACGAGCCGCGTCACTGGATGACGCTCCTCCAGCGCGACGCGCACACGGCCGAGGCGGCCGTACGCGAGCAGCTCGCCGCGACAGGGGTGATCACGGTCCGCCAGGGCAAGGCGCTCGGCGTGCTCCCGACCAGCAAGATCACCGTCAACACCCCTGAAGAGATACGCGCCCTGCGGGAGAGGGTGAGGAACGCGGTCATGCTCGGCCTCGACCCGGCGACGGCGCCCGTGGACGAGACGGCCGCGGCCGTGCTCGCCGCCGAGAGCGAAGTCGAGAGCGTCTTCACGCTGAAGGAGCGCTGGAAGCACAGAAAGGCGCTCAGCGCGCTCGGCGCGCACTACGACGGCGCCGTGCCCGGACTGCGCGAAGCGCTCCGCGCGGCGGTCGCGTCGAGCAGGGCGGCCGGGGGCGGCTGGAGCCAGTGACGGGGTGTGCGGGAGGCGGGGCCGGCCGGTCCGGGCTCCCGCCAGGCGGCAGCGGGGGCGACGGTGTCCGAACGTATAGTCGTGGCCATGGCTGATGCCGCATCCACCCGACAGCGCCCCGGACGCCCCGCGCAGATCAGCCGCGAACGGATCGTCGACGCCGCCTTCTCGGCCGGCAACCTCGACGCGCTGACCATGCGGGAACTCGCCACGCGCCTGGGCGTCACCCACGGCGCCCTCTACCGCTGGGTCAAGAACCGCGACCAGCTCTTCGACCTCATCAACGAGGTCATGGTCGAACGCGTCCTCCCCGCCGAGGGCCCGCACGGCGACCAAGGCCCGTACGGCGACCAAGGCCCGTACGGCGACCAAGGCCCGTACGGCGACCAAGGCCCGTACGGCGACCAAGGCCCGTACGGCAGCCAAGATCCGCACGGCGACCAAGATCCGCACGGCGACCACTGGCGGCCGTGGCTGGCGCGCGTCGCCTGGGCCATGCACGACCAGTTCCTCGCCGTACCCGGCTACGCGACCCGCACCTCACGGCCCCACCGCCACTCCGCCGCCTTCGGCCGGCTCCGGCACGAGGTCGTCACCGCGTTCACCGACGCCGGCGTGGACAGCGAACTGGCCGAACAGAGCTGGTACATCTTCATCACCTCCGTCGTCAGCTGGCTGGCCGTCCAGGAGAGCCCCCTGGACCTGGGCCACGCCGCTCCTCGCTTCGAACTCTTCCTCGGCGCGCTGCTACGGGGGCTGCCGGCGCGGGAACCGGGGCGGAGCGGGAGTGAGGGCCGCCCGTGCCCGTCGTCAACTACCTCTGGGTAGCCTGTTTCCGGACAGCCGCTTGTAGTTCACATCGACTTGTGGACCATGGCGCCGACGGCATTTCGCAGAAGGGTGACGGAGAGTTGACGGGAGAGGGCGTCAAGAGGAGTCGGCTGCGGTTTCTCCCGTATGTCATTTTCGCGGCCCTGGCGATGTGGGTGGCTGCCGAGGTCTTCCTCATAAACCACGACCCGGAGCCAGGGGCCTCGTCGCGAACGGCCCTTGAGGAACAGGTGGTCAAGGCCGCGCGGAGCCAAGACTCCGACGCCCTGAACCAACTCTTCGCGAAGGGCAGTGTTTCCGACGACTACGCGAAGGATTATCTGGACCAGTTGGACGAGGCCGAGCCCGGCGGGCTGAAGGCGTCCATTCGCGGTCGCGGCGGTGTCGATTTCCTGACGCTGACGGGCAAGTCCGCGAAGGGCGAGGCTATTTGCACAGCGTGGCAGGTGGATTCCGAGGACGGGCACTGGCTGCTGGACGCGACGCCGCCGATCACGCCGACTCCGTGCGGCGGGTAGGGCGGACAGGACGGATAGGTACGTCGCGTCACGACTCCTGGGCGAAGGCGCCGAGGTGGTCGGCGATGAAGGTGCGTACGTTCCGCGGAGCGGTGCCCGTAACGGCGTCCACGTCATCAGAAAGCCATGCCGCGTCGCCATCGGCGATGAGGCCGAACATCTGCGTGTTGGAGGCCGCGACCGGCTCGGGGACGCCGGCCCGGACCATGGCCGCCCGGTGTTCAGTGGGGGAGACCCGGCGGTACTCGACTTCATGCCCCAACGCGTCGGTCAGCGCCTTCGCGACATCGGCGTAGGTGATCAGCTCGGGTCCCGTCAGCAAGTACGTGCGTCCCGCGTGACCGGTCGGCGCGGTGGCGACGGCGGCCGCGGTGGCGGCGACGTCGCGGGAGTCCACCATCGCGAACTGGCCGTCGCCGGCCGACATCACGAAACCCCGCGTCTGCTTGATCATCGGCGTGAAGGCGAAGAGGTTCTGCATGAGCAGATTCGGCGCCAGCAGCGTGAACCCGAGCCCGCTCGCCTTCAGATGCGCCTCGATCCGCGCGTGGTCCCGTCGCCGGTCGACCGGGGAGGACTCCGACGCCTTGTGGTTGGTGATCTTGACGATATGCCGCACGCCCTGCCGGGCGGCGCTGTCGATGACCGCGATCTCGTGCTCCGGGACGGGCGGGCTGATGAGCACGACGGTGTCGGCGCCGCGCATGGCCGCGTCGAGTGTGTCCGTACGCTCGAAGTCGCCGACGGCGATGTCGACGGCGGCCGGGAGCGACCCTCCCGGTGCGCGGGACGGGTCGCGCACCAGCGCCCTCGTAGCCGGGCCGCCCGGCTCGGCGAGCAGCTGAACGGTTTCCGACCCGATCTTGCCGGTGGCTCCGGTGACCACGATCACGACGTTCTCCTCCGATTGCGCGGGTGCTTGTACTTGCCTATGAGGCTCCACGGCCTGCGCGGACGGAGCTCCACAGCTCGTACGGGCGGGCCCCTATAGGCCGGTATCCAGCCTGCCCATCGAAGGTATCGATTGTGAAGTAGGCGCCGATTGGATATATAGGTACCTGATGGATACCGAACAGGTCACCTACGCGAAGGACTGCCCGTCGCGCACCGTGCTCAGCGCGCTCGCGAACAAGTGGTCGCTGTACGTACTCGGCGTGCTGCGCCGGCAGGAGCGGCCGCTGCGCTTCACCGAGCTGCGCCGGCATATCGAGGGCGTGACGCAGAAGTCCCTGACGCAAGCGCTCCGCAATCTGGAGCGCGACGGACTGATCAGCCGTACCGCCTACCCGACCATCCCCCCGCGCGTGGAATACGCCCTCACAGACCTCGGGGTCGAAGTCGGCGCTCTCACCACGGCGATCGCGGACTGGTCCAAGGACAATGTCTCGCGCGTCCAGGCGGCCCGGTCGGCCTACGACAACCGCGCCGCCGGCCAGGACCTTTCCTAGCGGGGCCGCTGCCCGACCGGGCTGAGCTGTACGGGCCGTCCGGCTTCGGCGACGGCGCGTACGAACCCCTCCGGGTTGTCGAGCATGATGTTGTGCCCGCAGTCGGGGACGGCGACGACGGACACGCCCGCGGCGGCCAGTTCGTCCGCGCCGGGCAGCGGCGCGTCGTCGGCCGGAAGCAGAAAGGTCCGGGGGATCTCCAGCTTGAGCAGCTGCTCCCGCATGGTCGGTACGGACCCGGCGACGAGGTGTACGGCGCTGCGATGCAATGCCACTCGCCCCGCCAGGCGCATGGTGGCCCACCACTGGCCGCCGGACCGCTCCCGCGTCTCCTCCCAGCCGGGATTGCGGCTGGGGTCAGGGAAGGCTCGCTGCGCTTTGCCCGCTGGTTGCTGCCGCGATGTGGCTGGGGTGGGTTGGTCGGGTGTGGGTGGTCTTGGGCCGGGGCCTGTGATCGCTGCCGCGTGGGGCGGCATTGTGCTCGGTGGGGTGCAAGTTTCGTCTCGGGCCCTTCGGACCCAAGGCGCTAGCAGCGGCGGGGGAGGGGGCCGGGCTGGTCCCGGTTTGCTGCCTGCGGGCGAGGTTTGCGGCTGGGGTCAGGGAGGCTCGCTGCGCTTCACCGCTGGTTGCTGCCGCGAAGTGGCCATGGTGAGTTGGCCGAGTGCGGGTGTGGGGGCGGCTCGGGCCTGTGATCCACGGCAGTGGGGAGTGGGATGCGGCGCGCTGCGCCTTGGGGTGGTTGGCGTTCGGGAGTGGGTTTCCGCTCGTTGGGCGGGGCTTCTGGGTGCGGAAACCCTCTTCTGACGGCCAGCGCGCCCGATATGCCGGGCCTGTGAAGTTGATTGGGCAACAGGTCAGACTTACCGTCCGATTCCGCGTCTGATAAGGCGCTTTTGTCGGATGGAAACTCCGACCTGTTAGCCATTCAACCTTCCAGGCTGGGCATATCGGGCACGTGGGCGTTGGAGGGGAGTTTCCACATCCCCAGCCCCTGCCCTGGGTGCGGAAACCCTCCTCGGACAGCAACCCCGCCCAAGGCGCAGCGCAGCGCGCCGCACTCCCCTGCTCGCTGCCGTGGATCACAGGCCCGAGCCATGAACCCACCCGCTCCCGAAGGTCCCACCACGACCCCATCGCGGCAGCAACCAGCGGTGAAGCGCAGCGAGCCATCCCTGATCTCAGCCGCGAACACGGCGACAGTCAGCGAACCGACAGCAGCCCGGCCCCCTCCCCTCCCGCTGGTGGCGCCTTGGATCCGGAGGGTCCGAGACGAAACCCGCACTTGCCCACCGGCAATACCGCCCCACCCAGCACCACACGTCCCACCCAGCACCACGCGGGAGCACCCCCCCCCGCTACCGATGCCGACGCGGAGGCCGAGCCGGCCCGGTGGTGTCGGCGCCGGGGGTGGGGGCCGGTTCGATGATGCGGGGCTGGACGTGTTCGTACGCCATTGTCGTCTGGACGTCGGCGACTTCGCGCCGTTCGGTGAGCCGGTCGATGACGAAGGCGTACACGCCGTTCACGTCCGGTACTGCGATGTGCAGGAGGAAATCGTAGGAGCCGGAGGTGACGAACATGGCGATGACCTCCGGCAGCCGCTGCGCCCATTCCCGGAAGCCTTCGATGATCGGCCGGGCGGGGGGACGGATTCGTACCGAGATCAGTGCCTGTACGGGCCGTCCGACCGCTTCGAGGTCGAGTGCGGCGTGATAGCCGGTGATCAGGCCCCGTTCGCGGAGCAGCCGGACCCGCTCCAGCGATGTCGACGGCGAGACGCCCGTCTTCGCGGCCAGTTCCCGGTTGGTCTGCCGTGCATCGTTCTGCAACTCCCGCAATAGAGCCCTGTCCACCGAATCAAGTTCCACAGTTTCGCCTCCACGCCACATGAAATGCGCTGTTCTGCCGGTCTGCGCGCATCAATGCTTAGCCTATGGCGTCATGAGGCAACAAATGCACGGGTTCTTCGGCGGTGCCGGGCTGGTCCTGGGGGCCATGCTCCTGTGGGGCACCGTGGGCCCCGCGCAGGCTCTGGCCGGTACCCCCATGGGCCCCGCCGCGCTCGGCGGCTGGCGGCTGGTCGTCGGGGGCGTGGTGCTGGGCGTATGCGCCCGCCGCCATCTGCCCGCCCTGATCCCGGCGATGCGGCAGGGGCTGGCCCGCCCGTTGCTGATCTGCGCCGCCGCTACGGGCGTCTATCAGGCGGCTTTCCTCTTCTCCGCAGCCCGTACCGGCGCCGCGCTGGCGACCACTGTCGCCTTGGGCACCGCTCCCGTCGCCACCGGGCTGATCGCCCGCGCGGTGGGCGGCGAACGGCTCACCCGGACGTGGCTGATCTCCACCGCCGCCGCCGTGACCGGCTGCGTCCTGCTGTCGGCGCCCACCGGGGCCGGCGTCGATGCCCTCGGGTTGCCGGCGGCTGCGGCCTCGGGCGTCTGCTTCGGCCTGTACACCGTGTTCGCCAAGAAGCTGGCTGCCGACCATCCCGGCGTTCACCTGCCGACGGTGTCCGCCCTCGCGCTGCTGCTCGGCGCCGTACCGCTGGTGCCGTGGGTGGTCACCGATGCCGGTTCCCTCGGCGAACCCGCGGCGCTGGGTCTGATCGCCTGGCTGGGGGTGGCCGCCACCGCCCTGCCGTACTGGCTGTTCTCCGTCGGCATCACCTTCACCAGCGCGGCGACCGTGGCCACGCTCTGCCTCGCCGAACCCCTCGCGGCGTCCTTCCTGGGCGTCTTCGTCCTGCACGAGCACCTCACCGCGACCGCCGTCCTCGGGAGCCTGCTCATGCTGGGCGGACTCGCGGCGGCCTGCCTTCCCGCGCCCCGACCGGAAGCCGCACCCGCCACAGCCCCCACCGCCATACCCCCCACAGCCACACCCGCCACCGCCACACCCCGTACCCAGGAGCAGTAGCCATGTCCGTACCCGAACTGACCACCGACGACGTCCGGACCGACCTCTCCACCCGGCAGGCGAAGCTCAAGTGGGTGATCGTCGTCGATGCCGCCCTCCCTGCCGGACGGCAGGTCAACGCCGCCGCCTGCATCGCGGCGGGCGTCGGCCGGCAGCACCCCGCGCTACTGGGCGCAGATGCCGAGGACGCCGACGGGTTCCACCACCCCGGCCTGCCCTGGGCCGGGTGCTCCATCCTGGCCGCCGATGCCGCGGCGCTGAACGCCCTGCGCGGCAAGGCGGCCGAGAAGGAAGACGTCCTCATCTTCGACATGCCCGAACACGCGCAGAGCGTCAAGGTCTACGACCAGTACCTGGAGCAGGTCGCCGGTACCAAGGCCGGGGATCTCGTCTACTGCGCCGTCAGCCTCCTCGGTCCGCGCAACCGCATCGACAAGCTTGTCGGGAAACTCCCCCTGCTGCGCTGACCCCTGCTGCGCTGACCCTTGCTCCGCCGACCTCTGCTCCGTCGACCTTTCCCCGTGCGTAAAGCCCCGGCGGCAGTGCCGCCGGGGCGAGGCGGGGGAGGCCGGGGACGGTCAGCCCTGGGCCCGGTGGATCTTCCAGTCGGCGACGTCGGAACTGCGGTTGAAGTAGGCGTTGGTGCACAGGTCGTACTTGGCGCCGCTGAGGGGGCTCGTGTGGTTGGTCTCCAGGAAGCCGCCGTTGTCCCCGTAGAGGTTCCAGAGGTGGACTACGTCGCCGGCCCGGACGTTCTGGTCGGCGGGGCTGGAGGTCTGCGCGAAGATCCGCCAGCGGCCGGTGCCCGTGGCCCGGTCCTGGGACTGGGAGGTGGACACGTCGTACTTGGCGCCGGCGCTCTTCTGCTCGTCACGGGCGTGGCCGTTGGTGTCGAGGTAGCCGCCGTCACCGCCGTACAGGTTGCGCAGGTAGACCACGTCACCGCTGACCACCGGCTGGCCGGCGGCCTTTCCCGATGCCGAGAGGATCTCCCAGGTGCCGGTTCCCTTGCCGCGGGACGGGCTGTCGGCGGTCGCCACCTGGTACTTGCCGCCGGACGCGCTGCTGTGGCTGTTGGTGTCGAGGTAGCCGCCCTTCCAACTGTCGTAGCCGTTCTGCAGATGGATCTGCTCGCCATACTTGAGTTCGTTCGCCATCAGGCTTCCCCTCGTGAATGACGTCGTGAATGACGGCGAGTGCGTCAACGCGGACGCTGGAACGCACTCGATAGCGACACCACCCACCCTGGCGCAGAACCGCGCATTGGGAACCAACTTCGCAAGCTTGTCCAAAACTCGGCCGTGCCAGTTCCAGCCAGGAAGCGGGCGTGGCCGCACCTCCCTGCCGCGGCGAAAGCGTGCCTCGTGGTGGCGGTGACGTAGGCGGAGGCGTCTGCGGCGGTGTTGGTGGAGGTGTGCTGTACCGGCCTCGTCGATTTCCGCGGAAGCATGGACCGCCCCCCCCGGACCGGTGGACACCCGACCGACCCGACGGGGTGACGTTCGTCGTGGTGCCCGCGTCCGGGCGGACATAGGGTGCCGCGTTGTGGACACGCACATAGCCTTCGACCAGCAGCGGGAACCGGTTTCCGGAGACCGGCTCGCCTTCCGGCGCGCGGACAGGGACGACCTGGCCGAGCTGGTCCGCCTCCGAGACGACGCCGCCCAGTGGCAGATCGCCCACGGGATCGACCAGTGGAAGCCCGGACAACTCGGCGAGGACCACTTCCGCGCATGTCTGGAAGCCGGCGAGGTCTGGCTCGCCGCTCTCGGTCCCGACGGCCCGATCGCCGGGGCCTGGGAACTGTGGTGGGACGACGTGGCAGCCTGGGGCCCTCAGCCGCCTACCGCCGGCTACGTCCACCGGCTGATGACCGACCGCCGCACCGCCCCGCCGGGCACCGGGCGCCGCCTGCTCGACGAAGCCGAACGCCGCATCGCCGCCTCAGGCCGGAGCCTTTGCCGACTGGACTGCCTGGCCGACAACGCGCGGCTGCGCGCGTACTACGAGACGGCGGGCTACTCCGTCGTCGGCGCGCAGCCCGCGAAGGACGGGGGGCTGGGCAGCGCGTACGCCGTCACCCTGCTCGAAAAGGTGCTCAGCCGCTGACGTGCAAGCGCCCGGAACTCCAGACCCCGGGGCGGGCCGCCACCGTAAGCCCGCCGGGCAGGGCCGGTCCGTGCCGGTCCGGGCCAAGGCACTGACGCCCGACGCCGACGCCCGGCACTGGCGCCCGACGCTGACGCCGACGCCGGGTCGGCTACGGCAGGCGCAGGCCGGCCAGCAGGAGTTCGACCAGGCGGCGGGCGTCGTATCGCGGGTTGCTGGCCCCGATGCACAGGTTGCCCACGCCGGCCATCAGCTCCAGGGCCCCGATGTCGGAGCGGATCTCGCCCGCGTCGGCGGCGGCGTGGAGCAGGTCGGCGCAGACCGGTACGAGGCGGTCGATGAAGTAGGTGTGCAGAGTCGAGAACGTCGGGTCGTCGGAGCGCAGCGCCTCGGCCAGGCCGTGCTTGGTGACGAGGAAGTCGACGAAGAGGTCCACCCAGCGCGTCAGGGCGATATGCGGCGAGGGGCTGCTCGCCAGCAGGTCGGGGCCCGCCTCGGCGCATGCCTCCACCTGGTGCCGGTACACGGAGGCGACGAGGTCCGCGCGCGTGGGGAAGTGGCGGTAGATCGTGCCGACCCCGACACCGGCCTTGGCCGCGATGTCGCGTACCGGTGCGTCGACGCCGGAGGCGACGAAGGCCGCCGCTGCCGCTTCCAGCAGGGTCTTCTCGTTGCGCCGGGCGTCGGCCCGCTTACGGGGCGCCGGTGATCCTGATGCGTTGCCGATGCCGGTCACTGCGCTGAAACTCCCATCACTCCACCTTGCCAGTCGGAACCTCGTTCCGTATATTTTGAAGCGGAACAAGGTTCCGACTGTTCATGATGGCAGAAGGGGTGCCCTGTGCCCAGTTCCGTACGCCCCTCAACTTCCTCAGGGGAGGTCCCGGCCCGGCGCTCAGCCCGCTCCGCTTGCCCGCGGCCGCACCGTCATCCGAATCCCGTCCCGAGCCCACAGTACGAACCGCTCCACCGGCGTCACCTCGTGTCCCGGCGCGGGCCGGAAGCGCAAGCGCTTGAGGAGGACGGCCAGGACGAGCTGGGCCTCGACCGTGGCCAGGGCGGCGCCCTCGCAGCCGCGCGGCCCGATCCCGAAGGGGACGTACGCGAGCCTCGGCCGCTTGGCCGCCTCGCGCGGCGTGAACCGCTCAGGGTCGAACCGCTCCGGCTCGGGCCAGTACGCGGGGTTCAGGTGCACCGCCCAGAAGGGATAGAACACCGTCGTCCCGGCGGGGATCTCGTACGGGCCGAGGGCCAGGTCCTCCGTCGTCTCACGCGCGCCGTACGGGCCGGGCGGGAACAGCCGCATCGACTCCTTGAGCACCATGTCCAGATACGTCAGCCGCCGCAGGTCGCCGTAGTCGGGCGCGGAGCGCCCGCCCAGCACCTCGTCCAGTTCGGCGGCCACGCGCTCGGCCGCGTCGGGGTGGCGGCCCAGCAGGTGCAGCGTCCATGACACGGCGACGCCGGTGGTGTGGTGGGCGGCCAGCAGCGTCATCATCACGGTGTCCCGGATGCGCGCCGGGCTCTCCCCGGCCTCCACCAGCGCCCCGATCAGGTCGCTGCGGTCCGTACGGCCGCCGGAACGGTGCCCCGCCACCACGCCGTCGACCGTCGCCCGCAGGTACGCGAGGGCCTCCTCCGCCCGCTCCGCCGAGCGCGGGTCGTCCCGTGGCACCTGGTAGAGCCGTCCGAGGTACTCGGTGAGCACCTCCTCGAACGCCACGACGATCCGGTCCGCGTCCGTATCGGCGCCCGCCTCGCCGAACGCGAAACCGCAGATCATACGGAGCGACAGCGCCGTCAACTCCTTCTGCAACTCGACGGGTTCGTCATCCGCTTCCCGCCCGTCCCAGCGGTCCGCGCGCTCCCGTGCCAGTTCCGTGAAGCGCGCGAAGTGCCGCTCGTGGGCCGGGCGTCCGGCGAGCACCGAGAGCAGCAGCCGTCGCCAGGGGGTGTGCTCATCGGCGGGAAGCACCTGCAAATTGCCCGCCTCGCACAACGGGTCCAGGAACGCGAACAGTTCCTCGGGCCGCTTGTCGAGGTGCTCCGTGGCCTCCAGAAGTACGGGATCGGCAACTGATACGGCCGAGTCCGCGCCCGGCAGTTGGAACCGTACGACCGGCCCGTACGCCTCGTGCATGCGCAATTGGTACCGGTGCAGCCCACCCGCGTCCACGACGGCGCTCAGCCCGCCGTCCTCCTGACGCTCAGGTCCGGGAATACGCATAACGGTGCCTCCTGTCCGGAGCCGGCCATGTCCATCGAGCGGCCCTATGCCGATTTGGCGGTGCCTTTATTGGCCTTCACGTGGCGCAGCAATGCGCGTAGGGCGGTCCGGTTCGTCGTGAGGGTGGTGGCAGGGGTTTCGCTCTCACGGAGCGCCACCGTGCTTCTCGTCGCTGCGATCTCGATGCAGTTGTTTCCACCGTCGCCGGAGAAGGATGAGCGTTGCCAACTATGTTGGGTCACTGCCATGGACCTCTCGCGGGGCGCTGGGGCGGTGTGGATGAACTCCGTTCAGAGGCGGTGAGATTCCGTGCCGGCCTTTATACGGCGTAGTAACGCGCCGAGGGCGGGGCGGCTTGTCGTGACGACGGTGGTGGGGCAGTCGCTTTCCCGGAGCGCAACGCCGACGGTGTGCGTCGTGGCGACCTCCACGCAAGCGTTACCGGCCGCTTCGGAGAACGAGGACTTGAGCCACTTCAACTCGCGCAAGGACGTTGCCTTTCACATGTCACTGACGATGTCCAGGATGAGGTCCCTCGACTCCTTCGGATTCAACGCCACCTGCTCGACCAAGTCCAGGCGTCGACGGAAGTTGGCCAGCTGGGTCGGCGAGTCGAGGAAGACCGCACCGACCTGCGAGTCGACTTCCACGGTGTCCAGTTGGGAGTTGGCGGCGGACACGTAAAGCACTGTCTCGCCGGCCATGGGGAACGCCCCGGCTGCGAACGGGATCACGAGCAGCTGGACATTGTCACGTTCGCTCTCCTCAAGAAGGCGTTTCAGTTGCGCGGTGGCGACTCGGCGGCCCCCGACGCGCATCCGTAGAGCCGCCTCATGAATGAGTCCCACATACGGCACGCTGCGGTCACCCGCTACGACTCTGTGCCTCGCCAGTCGTTGCGCCACCCGCAATTCGACCTCCAGCCGCGGTAGCGCGGGTACGAAGAGGTCGAAGAGCGTGCGGGCGTGGTCCTCGGTCTGGAACAGGCCCGGGATGTGCGCTGTCTGGAGCGTGCGCAGGCTGGTGGCGTGGTGTTCCAGTATCGCCACGTCCAAGAAGTCTGGCGGGATCTTGCCTCTGTACTCGTCCCACCAGCCTTTGGACCGGCCGCCGGTCATTGCGCTCAGGGCATCGATCAGGGCGGGGTCGTCGCACTCGTAGATGTTGGCCAGGCGGCGGAGTCGCTCATCGCTGATGCCGAACCGTCCGGATTCGATGTTGGAGATCATCGTCCGGTCCCCGCCGAGTTTCTCGGCAGCCACCGGAGCGGACATCCCCACGGCGTCGCGCAGCCGACGTAGTTCGGTGCCGAACCGGCGTTGGCGGACCGTGGGGGCTTGACGCGGTGCCATAGGTCAACTCCTTCGTTGCGCGCACAGTTTGGCCACTGCGTCGTCTGGTTGTCCATCGAACACTTTCGTACGACGCGTTTCGTGTGAGTAGGTAGCACGTGTTGCCATTTAACCGCTACGGTGTGCCGCGTGTCACTTACGCCGCGTTACGGGCCGGAAGTGCACCGGTGCCCCCTGCTCACCCGGAAGCCGCCCGGCGCGGCAGGGGAAACACCGGCAAAGCCACCGCCCGGCCTCGGCAACCACCGGCACACGTCCGCTCGTTATCGCACGCCCGCACCCAAGGAGGTGCCCCGTGAGGACAGAAGACTCCCCCCACGCCCCAGACCAGGCCGCAGACCATGCCGCCGGTCACCCTGCCGACCACCCCGCCCCCATCCCGTTCACCGAACCCTGGCAGTACGAACTCGGCTTTCCGTGCGATCCGCGCGGGCCGCGTATCGCCAGGATCACCCTGCGGGCCGTCCTGGCCGCGCACGAACTCACCGAACTCAGCTACCGGGCCGAGCTGTTGGCCTGCGAGCTGGCCACGAATTCCGTGCGGCATACGAGAGGGTCGGCGACCGTGCGGCTGCACTGGCTGTATCCGGTGCTGAGGGTCAGCGTCTGGGATGCCAGTCCGGATCTCCCCAAGAGGTATGAGCCGTCCGCCGGCGTAGACGCAGGCGGAGGCGTCGGCGCCTACGCCGAGGGCGGGCGGGGGCTGGCGATCGTGGAACTGGTCGCCGACCGTTGGGGCGGGTGTGCCATAGGGGACGGGGTGAACGGGCCCGGCGGCAAGACCGTCTGGTTCGAACTCGCTCTCGCCGTCGGCCCGGTTCCGCCCGGGCCCGCCCTTCCCTCCGCGCTCGCCGCCTGAGCGGCCGGGCCCGCCTCGGCACGGCTCGGAGCGGTTCAACGCGGCCGTTCGGGTGGGGCCGTACACCTGGTTGGGCCCGGTGGCCGGTTCTGCCGGCCGACCGGGCGGCGTCCGGTGGTGCACTGGGGCCGACCCCTGGCCGTACGGCCGTCACCCACTGGAGGACCGAGTGGAACCCTTCATCGCCCTCGTCGTCGGGTTCGCGGTGGCCCGCCTGGTCGGAGTGGCCGGGGTGGACGCGCTCGACGACTGGCAATCCGCGCTGCGGGTCGGCGTGGCCCTGATGTTCCTGTTCACCGTGTCCGCCCACGCCCACCCCAAACTGCGCGCCGACCTCATCGGCATGGTGCCGCCGGCGCTGCCCCGGCCGGACCTGTTGGTGACGGCCACGGGGGTGCTCGAACTCGCCGGTGCCATCGGCTTGTTGATCCCCGCCACATCGACCGCGGCCGCCTGGTGCCTGATCGCGCTCATGGTCGCGATGTTCCCCGCCAACGTGTCCGCCGCCAAGCGGCAGGTGGCCCAGGGCGACCCGATCGTGCAGCGGAGCCTGTGGCAGCTCGTCTACATCGCGGCGGCAGCACTCACGCTCATCTGAACCACCTGCATCGCCTTCAAGAGCCAGGAGCCAGGAGTCAGGAGCCAGGAGCGCGGCGTCGGTCGCGCATCGGCCGTACATCGGCGGCTGTCGGGCGCGCGTCGGCCGCCTGTCGGCCGGAGGCCGGAATCTTGCCTGAGACCGGCCGGGCGCCCACCCGGCCGGCCTTCGACAGGCCCCCGACAGGCAAGGAATCACTCATCGCCATGACCACTCACGCCACGATCATCGGAGCCGGCCTCGGCGGGCTCGTCCTGGCCCGTGTCCTGCACGTACACGGCATCCCGGCGACGGTGTACGAGGGGGAGGCGTCCCCGACGGCTCGTACGCAGGGCGGGATGCTCGACATCCACGACTACAACGGGCAGCTCGCCCTCAAGGCGGCCGACCTGATGGACGAGTTCGACGGCATCATCCTGGAGGGCCGCCAGGCGATGCGGTTCCTCGACCCAGACGGGAACGTCCTGTTCGACCAGCCCGACGACGGTACGGGCGGCCGCCCCGAGGTGCAGCGGGCCGAACTGCGCCGGATTCTGCTCGACTCGCTCCCGGACGGCACTGTCCAGTGGGGGCGCAAAGTTACGGGCGTACGCGCCCTCGGTGAGGGGCGGCACGAGGTGGCGTTCGCCGACGGTTCGACCGTCACCACGAACCTGCTGGTCGGCGCGGACGGCGCGTGGTCACGGGTCCGGCCGCTGCTCTCCGACGCCACCCCCGAGTACGTCGGCCGGTCCTTCGTTGAGACCTACCTCTTCGACGTCGACACCCGTCACCCCGCCACCGCGCGAGCGGTCGGCGGCGGCTCGTTCGGCACGGTCGATCCGGGGCGGGACGGCGCGTGGATCGGGGCTCATCGGGAGAGCGGCGCGACCATCCACGCGTATATAACGCTGTCCAAGCCGCGGGAATGGCTCGACGGCATCGATTTCACCGACTCCGGTGCGGCCGCCGCGCGGATCGCGGCGGAGTTCGACGGCTGGGCGCCGGAGCTCACCGCGCTGATCACCGACGCCGACACCGCGCCCGTACTGCGTCCGCTCCACTCCCTGCCGACCGGGCACCGCTGGGACCGGGTGCCGGGGGTGACCCTGGTCGGCGACGCGGCCCACCTCTCGATCCCCGACGGGGAGGGCGCCAACCTGGCCCTTCAGGACGGCGCGGAACTCGGCCAGGCCCTCGCCGCGCACCCTGACGACATCGAGGCCGCGCTCGCCGAGTATGAGCGGGTGATGCTCCCCCGCAGCGCCGCGGCCGCCGCCGAAGCCGTGGCGACCAACAACGCCACCCCCGCGGAGCTGCTCGAACTGCTGACTCGGGAGAAGGCGGCCTCCTGAGCCGTCGGCGTGGAACCGCCGAGTGGAACAGACAAGATTCCCTTTCCTATTCGTGGGCAATGGAAGCCAATGGCGTCGTCTTCCGGGAGGAGGCGTTCGAGGGAGCCGTACGCCGTGCCGGGTACGCGCCCACCTCACTCGCCCCCTCGCGGTACGGCGAGTGCCCCGTTCCGGCACGGCGAGCGGCCCCTCCCGCACGGGTTCCCACACGGATTCCCGGGCGGGAGGGGCCGGTGTTCCGTGGCCGCCCCGGCGGCCGGCCCAGTACGCCCGGCGCTTAAAGTCGCATGGCCATACCAGAGAAGGCATGGTCATATTCGCTGTCCTGGAAGGGGACCGATGTGAGTACTGATGTGATGTCGTCCTTTCACCACGAGTTGATACGCCGCAATCCCGGCGAACCCGAGTTCCACCAGGCCACGCTGGAGGTCCTGGAGACGCTCGCGCCGGTCCTCGCCGCGCGGCCCGAGATCGCCGAGGCCAAGCTGGTGGAGCGGATCTGCGAGCCGGAGCGGCAGATCATGTTCCGGGTGCCGTGGCAGGACGATGCCGGGCAGATCCACATCAACCGGGGCTTCCGCGTGGAGTTCAACAGCGCCCTCGGCCCGTACAAGGGCGGGCTGCGCTTCCACCCCTCGGTCAACCTCGGCATCGTGAAGTTCCTCGGCTTCGAGCAGATCTTCAAGAACTCGCTGACCGGGCTCAACATCGGCGGCGGCAAGGGCGGCAGCGACTTCGACCCGCACGGCCGGTCGGACACCGAGGTGATGCGGTTCTGTCAGTCGTTCATGACGGAGCTCCACCGCCACCTGGGCGAGCACACGGACGTACCGGCCGGGGACATCGGCGTTGGCGGCCGGGAGATCGGCTTCATGTTCGGCCAGTACCGCCGCATCACCAACCGCTGGGAGGCCGGCATCCTCACCGGCAAGGGCCTCCAGTGGGGCGGCTCCCACGCCCGCACGGAGGCCACCGGGTACGGGAACGTGCTGTTCACCGCCGAGATGCTCAAGCAGCGCGGCGAGGACCTCGACGGGCAGCAGGTCGTGGTCTCCGGCTCCGGCAATGTGGCGATCTACACGATCGAGAAGGCCCAGGCGCTCGGCGCCAACGTGCTGACCTGCTCGGACTCCGGCGGCTACATCGTGGACGAGAAGGGCATCGACCTCGCCCTGCTCAAGGAGATCAAGGAGGTCGAGCGCGGCCGGATCAGCGAGTACGCGGAGCGGCGCGGGGCCTCGGCCACGTATGTGCCGGGCGGCTCCGTCTGGGACGTGCCCGCCGACGTCGCACTGCCCTCGGCCACCCAGAACGAACTCGACGGCGACGCCGCCCGGACGCTCGTACGCGCCGGGGTGAAGGCCGTCTCCGAGGGCGCCAACATGCCGGCCACGCCGGAGGCGGTCGGGGTGCTGCGGGAGGCCGGGGTCGCGTTCGGGCCGGGCAAGGCGGCCAACGCGGGCGGCGTCGCGACCAGCGCGCTGGAGATGCGGCAGAACTCCGGGCGCGAGTCCTGGACCTTCGAGCGCGCGGAGGGCGAGCTCGCGGAGATCATGCGCGGCATCCACGCCACGTGCTACGAGACCGCCGAGCGGTACGGCGCGCCGGGCGACTACGTCACGGGCGCCAACATCGCCGGGTTCGAGCGGGTCGCCGACGCGATGCTGGAGCAGGGGCTCATCTGACCGGCCCGGCAGAAGGCTGAGCGACGGCGCTCAGCCGGTGAGAACGTGCAGAACTGTGCAGACGCGTATAAACCCATGCAGATATACGCAGGTATACGCAGGCATACGCGACCGTGTGCAGATGTGATGAATTCAGCCAGGGGCCGCAGCCCTTGTCGCCCGCAATGGCGGGGGCGGCAAGGCACGTGCCGCGCGTACCGTGGCACCCATGAATATCTGCGTCTTCTGTTCCGCCGCCGACCTCGACGACCGCTACACCGCCCCCGCTCGTGAATTCGCCGAGCTGATCGGGAAGGGCGGGCACACCATGGTGTGGGGCGGCTCCGAGTCCGGCCTGATGAAGGTCATGGCGGACGGGGTGCAGGACAACGGCGGGAAGCTGGTCGGCGTCTCGGTGGAGTTCCTGGCCGCGAAGGCGCGCACCAACGCGGACGAGATGATCGTCACCAAGGACCTCGCGGAGCGCAAGGCGCTGCTGCTGGCGCGCGCGGACGCGATCGTGATCATGGTGGGCGGCACCGGCACGCTCGACGAGGCGACCGAGATCCTGGAGCTGAAGAAGCACGGGATGCACACCAAGCCGGTGGTGCTGCTCAACGCCGCGGGCTTCTATGACGGGCTGAAGCAGCAGTTCCAGCGGATGGAGGAGGAGGGCTTCCTGCCGGTCCCGCTGACGGAGCTCGTCTTCTTCGCCGAGGACGGCGTGGGGACCATGGCGTATCTCGAAGAGTCGGCCGGAGTCCAGTAAGTCCCGTAAGGCAAGCTGGGTCCCATGAGTACGCACATGATCACTGGGGCCGGCTCGGGCATCGGGGCGGCCGTCGTCGAGAAGCTGCTGGCGCGCGGCGACGAGCTGTTCCTCTTCGCGCGCGACGCCGGGCGGGCCAAGGAACTCGCGGAGCGCTTCCCCGGCGCCCGCACTCTCGTCGCCGACCTGGGCAACCCCGACCGGCTCTCCTGGGCGCTCAGCCAGCAGTCGGTCCCCGACCGTGTCGACACGCTGCTGCACATCGCGGGCGTCGTAGACCTCGGCGGCATCGGCGAGCTGAGCACGAAGGCGTGGAACCGCCAGCTCGCCGCGAACCTCGTCTCCCCGGCCGAGCTGACCCGGCTGTTCCTGCCCCAGCTGCGCATCGCCCAGGGCCACGTCCTCTTCGTCAACTCCGGCGCCGGCCTCAGCGCGGGCCCCCAGTGGGGCGCGTACGCCGCGAGCAAGCACGGCCTCAAGGCGCTCGCCGACTCGCTGCGCGCCGAGGAGCACGGCAACGGGGTGCGCGTCACCTCCGTCTACCCGGGGCGCACCGCCACGGCGATGCAGGAGAAGGTGCACCAGCAGGAGGGCAAGGAGTACGACGCCGAGCGCTGGATCGACCCGGAGTCGATCGCGAAGACGATCCTGCTGTCGATCGACCTGCCGCGGGACGCGGAGATCAACGACATCACGGTGCGGCCGGGGCGCTGACGTCGTACGTGTCGGGGCGGTGACGTCGTACGTGCCGTACCGGGCCCCGATGTCTTACGTGCCGGGGCGGTGGCCTCGTACGCGCCGGGGCCGCGGGGCCGTAGGGTCCGGCCGGTCCGTCGGTTCCGGCCAGGTCGTACGCCCCGGGCGAACCGTACGACCTGGCCGCCTCGGACGTACGCTGGCCGGGTGAGCACCGAACTGAGCGAACCGACGGCCGTGACGGCGACGGCGTGCGGGGTGCGGGAGATCCGTTCGCTCGTCACCGAGCTGACGCACCGGATGGACGCGCACCGCCGCAGCCGCATCGCCGAGCTGGATCTCACGCCGACGCAGGCGAAGGCGCTGGAGGAGCTGGGCGAGCCGAAGACCGCCCGGGAGCTGGCGGCCGTGCTGTGCTGCGAGCCGCCGAATGTCACGTACGTCATCGACAAGATGCAGAAGCAGGGGCTCGTGGAGCGCCGGCCGCATCCGCAGGACCGGCGGGCCAAGCAGCTCGTACTGACCGACGCGGGGCGGGAGTTGCGCCTGGATCTGCTGCGGCGGATGGCCACGAACTCGCCGCTGGACCATATGTCGCACGACGAGCGCGCGGCCCTTCGCGACCAGTTGTTGCGGGCCCTGGACCGGGCCTGACTCTCGCGGGACCGACCGGGGGCGGGACCGTATGCCTTGAGTAAAGTTACAGCTGTAACTATTGTTGGCGGATGTAGATACAGCTTTAACTATCCGCATGCTCACCCCAACCCGCTCTCCCCGGGCCGCGAACGCCCCCGCGCGCCCCTCCGCTCCGGGGCGGCCCGGCCTCCAACTCCTCGCGCTCGCGCTGGGGTTCGTGATGGCCACCCTCGATGTGACGATCGTCAATGTCGCCGGCCCCCGGCTCCGTACGGACATGGGGCTGAGCCTGTCCGGCCTGACCTGGGTCGTCGACGGGTACGTACTCGTCTTCGCCTCCTTCCTGCTGCTGGCCGGCACTCTCGCCAACCGTTTCGGCGCCCGCCGGATCTACCTCGCCGGGCTGGCGCTCTTCACCGCGGCCTCACTGCTGTGCGCGAGCGCGCCCATCCCTGACGTGCTCGTCGCGGGGCGGCTGCTCCAAGGCGCGGGCGCCGCGCTCTTCATGCCCAGCTCGCTGACGTTGCTGCTCAACGCCTTCCCCGAACCGCGGCAGCGCTCCCGGGTCCTCGGGCTCTGGGCCGCGATCGTCTCGACCGCGGCCGGGCTCGGACCGCTCCTCGGCGGGGTGCTCGTCGGCTCCCTCGGCTGGCGCAGCATCTTCCTCGTCAACCTGCCCGTCGGCGCCGTGGGGTTCGTGCTCGCCCGCCGCGTGGTGGCCGTGCTGCCCGGCAGGCCCGCGCCGCTCGGCGCGGTCGGGCACGTGCTGGGGCTGGTCGCGCTCGCCGCCCTCAGCTACGGGCTGATCGAGGGCCCGGAACAGGGGTGGGCGTCGCCCGCCGTGCTGGCCGCCTTCGCCGTGGCGCTGCTGGCCGGGGCCGGTTTCGTCGTGCGGGAGCGGACCGGCGGGGCCGCCGGGCGGGTGCGGGTGCTGCCCGGTGACCTCTTCGCCGACCGGCGCTTCTCGACCGCCAACGCTGTCGGCTTCCTCTTCAACTTCGGCGTCTACGGCGTCATGTTCATGCTCGCGCTCTTCCTCCAGAACGCGCGCGGCGCCGATCCGGTGACCGCGGGCCTGGAACTGCTGCCGACCCAGTTGGTCTGGCCCATCGGCAATGTCCTCTACGCCAGGCTCGGCCTCCGCGTCGGCAATCGCACCGCCCTCGCCGGGGCGCTCGCCTACGCCGCCCTCGGCATGCTGGCGCTCGGCCTGATCCTCTCCCCGGACCTGCCCTACTGGGTGCTGGCCGTCGTGCTCGGCGTCCTCAACATCGGCGTCGGCATCGCCTCCCCGGCCCTGACCGGCGCCCTCATGGACGCCGCGGGTCCGCAGCACGCCAACATCGCCAGCGCCACGCTCAACGCCAACCGCCAGGTCGGCTCCCTCGTCGGCATCGCCGTCATGGGCGCGGTGCTCGCGGGCGCCGGCGACTGGTACACGGGCGCGGCGGTCTCCTTCGGGCTGGCCTTCGCCGCGTACGGGGCGGGGGCGGCCCTCGCCTGGGCGGGGCTGCGGCACGTACCGGCCGCGTGAACACCCTCACGTACCGGCTGCATGAACCGCGAACACCGTCGTGTACCGGCTACATGAACCGAGAACACCGTCCGTACCGACTGCATGAATCATGAATGCCGTCGCGTACCAGCTGCATGAACCATGAGCACCGTCACGTACCGGCTACATGAACACCGCCACGTACACCGCGAGGCAGCACACGAGGACCGCGAGGAGTGCCGTGACGACCGCCATCGACGCCGCCGCCGCGCGCAGCATCCCGGAGTTGTCCGGCTGGAGGGCGGTCGCCTGCTCGGGCTGCTCCGGTAAATAGCGGACGGTGAGCGTGTCGCCCGCCATCACCGTTGCCGGGCTGCCCGTCTCCTCGAAGCGCACCGGGCGGCCGTCGCGCGTCCGGTACTCGTACACGTGGTGCAGGACGGCGGGGCCGCCCTGGCCGCCCCGGGAGGTGGCGTACGCGCGCAGACAGCGCCCCTGGGCGGTGAGTCCCGTACGCCACAGGGTGGTGAGACGGCGGCGCCGTTCGGCGACCCTGCCGATGCCGTAGAGCGCGAGGCAGGCCATCAGCGCGGGGATGGCGAGCACTAGTGCGCTGGACAGAAAAGACATGGCACACACCTCCTGTATCTGGGACGGAGACTCCGCCCGGGGCCGTCGCGGTTCCCGCGTGCTCGTACTCTCGTACCCTTCCGGGGTGACTGAGAAGAGCGAGAAGAGCTGGACCGCGGGCGTGGCGACCGGCGTCGGGTCGATGCCCGGCGGTGACGCGCGGGAGGCCGCGAAGACCGTCACCGGGTCGCTGGAGGCATTCCCCCACCTGCCGGAACTGCCCGCGCGGGGGCCCGGCGCGGACATGATCGGGCGGACCGCGGGGCTGCTCGTGGAGGTGTACGCGCACGTCGAGCCCAGCGGGTGGCGGATCAGCGACCGGCCGGGGCGGGACACCAAGCGGGCAGTGTCGTGGCTGGGCGAAGACCTCGACGCGCTGGAGGAGTTCACCCAGGGGTACGAGGGGCCGCTGAAGGTGTCGGCCGTCGGGCCGTGGACGCTGGCCGCCGCCCTGGAGACGCGCGGCGGCGAAGTGGCGCTGCGCGATCCGGGGGCGTGCCGGGATCTGGCCGCGTCGCTGGCCGAGGGGGTGCGGGCCCACCTCGCGGAGGTGCGGCGCAGGGTGCCCGGGGCCCGCGTGGTGCTCCAGCTCGACGAGCCGTCGCTCACCTCGGTGCTGACCGGCCAGGTCCGTACGGCCAGCGGCTACCGCACCCACCGGGCCGTCGACCGGAGCGTGGTGGAGGGCGCGCTGCGGGACATGGTGGCCGCCGCCGGGGGCGCGCCGGTCGTCGTCCACTCGTGCGCGCCGAACGTGCCGTTCGGCCTGCTGCGGCGGTCCGGGGCCGCGGGCGTGTCGTTCGATTTCGCACTGCTCACCGAGGGTGAGGAGGAGGCGATCGGGGAGGCCGTGGAGGGCGGCACGGCGCTCTTCGCGGGCGTGGTGCCGGGCACCGACGGCCCATTGTCGGACCCTGCCGGTAGCGTCATGGGTGTCAGGACGCTGTGGCGCAGGCTGGGGCTGGCACCGGGGACTCTCGCGGAGTCCGTCGTGCTCACTCCGTCGTGCGGGCTCGCGGGCGCTTCGCCCGCATATGCCCATACGGCCCTCGCACACTGCGTCAAGGCGGCGAGATCGCTCGCGGACAACCCTGAGTGACGGCGCTCTTGGAGCAACGGGAGGACGAGACGGTGGCAGGCGAACAGGACGCAGCGGTACCCGCGGAAGCGCGGGAGAAGCACGCGCGGCTCGCTGAGCAGATCGAGGATCACCGCTTCCGGTACTACGTCCGGGACGCCCCGGTCGTCAGCGACGCCGAGTTCGACAAGCTGCTGCGCTCCCTGGAGGCGCTGGAGGAGGAGCATCCGCAGCTGCGGACCCCGGACTCGCCCACGCAGAAGGTCGCGGGCGCCTACGAGACCGACTTCGCCACCGTCGAGCACCGCGAGCGCATGCTCTCCCTGGACAACGCCTTCGACGACGAGGAACTGGCGGCCTGGGCCGAGCGCGTCGCCAAGGACGTGGGGGAGGGGACCCCGTACCACTTCCTGTGCGAGCTGAAGATCGACGGCCTCGCCGTCAACCTCACCTACGAGCACGGCCGGCTGACCCGCGCCGCCACCCGCGGGGACGGCCGCACCGGCGAGGACATCACGCCCAACGTCCGCACGATCGACGAGATCCCGCACCGGCTGGAGGGGGAGCGGGTCCCGGAGCTGGTCGAGGTGCGCGGCGAGGTCTTCTTCCCGATGGAGAAGTTCGAGGAGCTCAACGCCCGCCTGGTGGAGGCCGGCAAGCCGCCGTTCGCCAACCCGCGCAACGCGGCGGCCGGATCGCTGCGCCAGAAGGACCCGAAGATCACCGCGGCCCGCCCGCTGCACATGGTGGTGCACGGCATCGGCGCGCGCGAGGGCTTCGACATCGACTGCCAGTCGCACGCGTACGACCTGCTGCGCCAGTGGGGGCTGCCGACCGCCAAGCACAACCAGGTGGTCGACTCGCTGGAGGGCGTGCGGAAGTTCATCGCCCGCTTCGGCGACACCGAGACCCGGCACTCCATGGAGCACGAGATCGACGGCGTGGTCGTCAAGCTCGACGAGATCCCCCTCCAGGGGCGGCTCGGCTCCACCTCGCGCGCCCCGCGCTGGGCCATCGCCTGGAAGTACGCGCCGGAGGAGGTCAACACCAAGCTCGTCGACATCCGCGTCGGCGTCGGCCGTACCGGCCGCGTCACGCCCTACGCGGTGGTGGAGCCGGTCACGGTCGCGGGCTCCGAGGTCGAGTTCGCGACCCTGCACAACCAGGACGTGGTCAAGGCCAAGGGCGTCCTGATCGGCGACACGGTGGTGCTGCGCAAGGCCGGCGACGTGATCCCCGAGATCCTGGGGCCCGTCGTGGACCTGCGCGACGGCACCGAGCGGGAGTTCGCGATGCCCGCCGAGTGCCCGGACTGCGGCACGGAGCTGCGCCCCGCCAAGGAGGGCGACATCGACCTCCGCTGCCCCAACGCCCGTTCCTGCCCTGCCCAGTTGCGCGAGCGGATCTTCTATCTGGCGGGCCGCAAGAGCCTGGACATCGAGAACTTCGGCTATGTGGCGGCCACCGCCCTGACCCAGCCGCTGGAGCCCTCGGAGCCGCCCCTGAAGGACGAGGGCGACCTCTTCGACCTCACCGTCGAGGAGCTGCTGCCCATCAAGTCGTACGTGCTCGACCCGGACAGCGGGCTGCCCAAGCGAGACCCGGAGACGGGCGAGGAGAAGATCGTCACCTTCTTCGCCAACCAGAAGGGCGAGCCGAAGAAGAACACCCTGTCCATGCTGGAGAACATCCAGGCCGCGAAGGAGCGGCCGCTGGCCCGGATCATCACGGGGCTGTCGATCCGGCACGTGGGCCCGGTCGCGGCGGAGGCGCTGGCCCGGGCGTTCCGGTCGCTGGAGCGGATCGCGGAGGCGAGCGAGGAGGAGCTGGCGGCCACCGAGGGCGTCGGCCCGACCATCGCGGCGTCCGTGAAGAAGTGGTTCGCGGAGGACTGGCACGGCGCGATTGTGGAGAAGTGGCGCGCCGCGGGGGTACGCATGGAGGAGGAGGCGGGGGAGGATGAGGGTCCGCGGCCGCTGGAAGGCCTGACCGTCGTCGTCACCGGGACGCTCCAGTCGTACACGCGGGACGGCGCTAAGGAGGCGCTTCAGAGCCGGGGGGCGAAGGTGACCGGTTCGGTCTCGAAGAAGACCGACTTCGTGGTCGTCGGCGACAACCCCGGATCTAAATATGACAAAGCGATGCAGGTGAAGGTGCCGGTGCTGGAGGAGGACGGCTTCGCCGTACTCCTCGAACAGGGGCCGGACGCCGCACGCGAAGCGGCCGTGACCCCACCCGAGTAGCCCGATCAGGAGTCCCGGCATAGTCAGCGGGCATCACTCATAGAGGGCCCACCGAAGCGCATTACCAGAGGGTTGCGGATGGCCAGGCCGCAATCGGGAAACCGTAGCCGATCGCGGCCCGCCGCGACCCTCTGCGGCCTACTGTTGAGATGTGCGCCTGCCGTGGCGGGCATCGAAGGCTGTGAGAGGGACGGGCATGAAACCCACCGACAGCGCCGAACCGGCGTCACGGCTGCGCCGGCTGGCCCTGCCGGCGCTGCCGACGTCAGCGGTCGCCCTGGCCGTGATCGCACTCGCCATCGCGGCCTACCGGACACTCGACGCCGGACGGGCGCTCTTCCCCGGCGCCACCGTCGGCTGGGGACTCGCCGCCCTCACCGGCATGATCGTCGGCCACCTGGTCGCGTTAGGCCGCGACCGCTGGTGGGGCGGCACCGGCTCCGGATCCGCCCTCACCCTCGCGGTCCTGCTGCTCTACGGCTGGCTGCCCGCCGTCCTCATCAGCCTCGCCGTGGTCGCGCTGGTCGCCGCCGCCCGCAGACACCGCTGGCGACAGGCGACGCTGCACAGCGCCGTCGACATCCTGGGCATCGGCGCGGCGGCCCTCACACTCGCGGCGTTCTCCACCGTGCCCAGCGTCGAAGCGCCCTGGCGGCCCGACGACTGGACCCTGGCGACCGTCCCGGAGATCGCCCTCGCCGCCTTCGCCTACCTCGCCGTCACCCGCCTCCTGCTCTGGTACTGCATGGCCCCGCGCCGCGCCGGACCGCCCACCGCCGACCGCGCCGCCCTCGTCCGGCAGGTCCTCATCGGCGTCGCACTGCTCGGCCTCGCCCCGCTCATCGCCGTCGTCGCCGTCAGCGAACCGGTCGTGCTCCCGCTCTTCGCCGTCCCCCTCATCGCCCTCGACTCCACCCTGTGGATCGCCCGGGCCCGCGCCGAGGAGCAGCTGCGCGACCCGCTCACCGGGCTCCCCAACCGCCAGCGGCTGCTCCAGCGCACCTGGTCCGCGCTGGACGAGGCCCAGCGCGACGGCACGCGCACCGCCCTCGTCCTCATCGACCTCGACCGCTTCCGCTCCGTCAACGACACCCTCGGCCACCTCGCCGGCGACCGGCTGCTGCTCCAGATCGCCGACCGGCTCCGGCTCGCCCTGCCGCGCGGCGCGGAGGCCGCCCGGCTCGGCGGCGACGAGTTCGCGGTGCTGCTGCCCACCGTCGACTCGCTCACCAGCGCGCAGCGCGTGGCCCGTTCGCTCGTCGCGGGCCTCGGCACACCCCTCGACCTCGACGGGCTCACCCTGGTCCTCGAAGCGAGCGCGGGCGTCGCCGTCTACCCCGACCACGCCCTCGACGCGGAAGGACTGCTCCGCCGCGCCGACGTCGCCATGTACCAGGCCAAGCGGGACCGCAGCGGCGTCGAGGTCTACGAGGCCCGCCGCGACGGCAACACCCCCGACCGGCTCGGCCTGCTGGGCGACCTGCGGCGCGCCCTGGACGCGGGCGACGTCGAACTCCACTACCAGCCCAAGGTCGGGTTCGACGGCCATGTCGCCGGGCTCGAAGCGCTCGTGCGCTGGGTGCACCCCGACCGCGGCCGCGTGCCGCCCGACGAGTTCATCGCCATCGCCGAGTCCTCCGGCCTGATGCCCCGGCTCACCGAGTACGTCCTGGAGACCGCCCTCGGACAGGTCGCCAAGTGGCGGGCCATGGGGCTGGAGGTGCCCGTCGCCGTCAACGTCTCCCCCCGCGACGTCCACTCACCCGGCTTCGCCGGAGCCGTCGCCGCCCGCCTCGCCCGGCACGGGGTGCCGCCGGGGTCGCTGCAACTGGAGATAACCGAACACGTCCTGCTGGAGGACCCGCAGCGGGCCGCCGACACCCTCGAGGGACTCACGGGACACGGCGTGAAGATGTCCCTCGACGACTTCGGCACCGGCTACTCCTCGCTCGTGCACCTGCGCCGGCTGCCGGTGAGCGAGCTGAAGATCGACCGGTCCTTCGTGGCCCGGCTCGTCGTCGACACCGAGGACGCCGAGATCGTCCGCTGCACCCTCGACCTCGCCCACTCCCTCGGCCTCCTGGTGGTCGCCGAGGGCGTCGAGGACGACGAGACCTGGGAGCGGCTGCGCGACCTGGGCTGCGACGCGGTGCAGGGCTGGCTGGTCGCCGCCGCGATGCCGCCCGACGAGACCACGGCCTGGCTGCGGCTGCGCAGCGAGAGCGGCTGGCACCGCGAGAACGAGCCCCCGCTCGCCGCCGCCTCCGCGCCACCGGCCGAGCCCGCGCTGCCCCCGGACCCGGACCCGGCACCGGCCCTGGCCCCGGGCGAGGAGGCGGGAACGGCGTCGCGCCGCCCGATGCTTTAGCGCTGACCCGAGCGGGGGGCGGGGCCGTACGCGGGCGGGGCGCGGCCGGGGACGTACGTGACCGGGCCCGTACCCATGGCGCCCATGACGGGGGCCCGTAGCCGGGGGCGTTCTCGGGGCCGTACTCGACCGGGGCCGTGCCCAGGGCGCGGGCCCGTAGCCGGGGGCCGGGCCCGCGCCCGTATTCGGGCCGGTGAGCGGCCTCCCGCCGCCTCCGCCGACGGCCTCGGACCGGGGTGGGGGAAAGGGTTTCGCGGGCATCGCGTCCGGAGCCATAGGATTGGCCCCGAAACCTACACACCCACCCTGAGGATCGCTGCATGCCTGGCATCACGCGCGAGGAGGTCGCCCACCTCGCCCGGCTGGCGCGTCTGGAGCTCAAGGACGAAGAGCTTGAGCACTTCGCCGGACAGCTCGACGACATCATCGGCGCGGTCGCCCGCGTCTCCGATGTGGCCGACGAGGACGTACCGCCGACGTCCCACCCGCTGCCGCTGACCAACGTCATGCGACCGGACGAGGTCCGTCCGTCGCTGACCCCGCAGGAGGCGCTCTCCGGCGCCCCGGCCCAGGAGCAGCAGCGTTTCAAGGTGCCGCAGATCCTGGGGGAGGACTGACATGACCGATCTCACCAGGCTCACCGCCGCCGAGACCGCAGAGAAGATCGCCTCGGGCGAGGTGACCGCCGTCGCCGTCACCGAGGCCCACCTGGCCCGCATCGAGGCCGTGGACGAGAAGGTGCACGCCTTCCTGCACGTGGACCGGGACGGCGCGCTCGCGCAGGCCCGCCGCGTGGACGAGAAGCGCGCGAACGGCGAGCGGCTCGGCCCGCTGGCCGGTGTGCCGCTCGCGCTCAAGGACATCTTCACCACCAAGGGGATCCCGACCACCGTCGGCTCGAAGATCCTCGAAGGGTGGATTCCGCCGTACGACGCGACGGTCACCCGGCGCCTCAAGGAAGCCGACATCGTCATCCTCGGCAAGACCAACATGGACGAGTTCGCCATGGGGTCCTCCACCGAGAACAGCGCGTACGGCCCGACCGGCAACCCCTGGGACCTCACCCGCATCCCCGGCGGCTCCGGCGGCGGCTCCTCCGCGGCCATCGCCTCGTACGAGGCCCCGCTCGCCATCGGCACCGACACCGGCGGCTCGATCCGCCAGCCGGCCGCCGTCACCGGCACCGTCGGCGTCAAGCCCACCTACGGCGGCGTCTCCCGCTACGGCATGGTCGCCTTCTCGTCCTCCCTCGACCAGGGCGGGCCCTGCGCCCGTACGGTCCTGGACGCGGCCCTCCTGCACGAGGCCATCGCCGGGCACGACCCGCTCGACTCGACGTCCATCGACGCCCCGGTCCCGTCCGTCGTCGAGGCGGCGCGCAACGGCGACGTGAAGGGCATGCGCGTCGGCGTCGTCAAGGAGTTCGCGGGCGAGGGCTACCAGGCCGGCGTCATGCAGCGGTTCAACGAGTCCGTGGAGCTGCTGCGCGAGCTGGGCGCGGAGGTCGTGGAGATCTCCTGCCCGTCCTTCGACAAGGCCCTGGCCGCGTACTACCTGATCGCGCCGTCCGAGTGCTCCTCCAACCTGGCCCGCTTCGACGCCATGCGCTACGGCCTGCGGGTCGGCGACGACGGCACGCGGTCGGCGGAGGACGTCACCGCGCTGACCCGCGAGGCCGGGTTCGGCGACGAGGTCAAGCGCCGCGTCATCCTCGGCACGTACGCGCTCAGCTCCGGCTACTACGACGCGTACTACGGCTCCGCGCAGAAGGTCCGTACGCTCATCACGCGCGACTTCGAGCGGGCCTTCGAGTCCGTGGACGTGCTGGTATCGCCGACGACGCCGACCACGGCCTTCCCGATCGGGGAGCGGTCGGACGACCCCATGGCGATGTACCTCGCCGACCTGTGCACCATCCCGACCAACATGGCGGGCAACGCGGCCATGTCGCTGCCCTGCGGACTGGCGCCCGAGGACGGGCTGCCCGTCGGACTCCAGATCATCGCCCCCGCCATGGCCGATGACCGGCTCTACCGTGTCGGAGCGGCCGTGGAGGCCGCCTTCGAGGCACGTTGGGGACACCCGCTGCTTGAGGAGGCACCGTCGCTATGAGTGGAAAGCTTGAGAAGGCCAAGGGCTTCAAGAAGTCCAAGCCCGGCACGTACCTGTCCATCGGCACCACGCTCTTCGGCGCGATCAGCGTCGCGAAGCAGGCCAAGAAGGCACGCTTCGAGCAGGACACGCTCCAGCTGATCGACGCGGTCGTCTCGGCCGCCGCCATCGCCACCGGCGTCGCCCTGCTCGTCCGCGAGCTGCGCCGCATGGGCGACGACGACGTCCTGCAGGGCTGAGAGGTTAGTTTTCCGTGACTGTCACCGACCTGGTGTCGTACGACGACGCGCTGGCCGCCTACGACCCCGTGATGGGTCTTGAGGTGCACGTCGAGCTCGGCACCAAGACCAAGATGTTCTGCGGCTGCTCCACCGAGCTGGGGCAGGACGCCAACAGCCAGACCTGCCCGACCTGTCTCGGGCTGCCCGGCGCGCTGCCGGTCGTCAACGAGATCGGCGTCGAGTCCGCCATGAAGATCGGCCTCGCGCTGCACTGCGAGATCGCCGAGTGGTGCCGCTTCGCCCGGAAGAACTACTTCTATCCGGACATGCCGAAGAACTTCCAGACCTCCCAGTACGACGAGCCGATCGCCTTCAACGGCTACCTGGACGTCCAACTGGAGGACGGCGAGGTCTTCCGCGTGCAGATCGAGCGCGCCCACATGGAGGAGGACACCGGCAAGTCCACCCACGTGGGCGGCGCCACCGGCCGCATCCAGGGCGCGTCCCACTCGCTGCTGGACTACAACCGGGCCGGCATCCCGCTCATCGAGATCGTCACCAAGCCGATCGAGGGCGCCGGCGAGCGGGCCCCCGAGGTCGCCAAGGCGTACGTGGCCGAGCTGCGCGAGCTCATCAAGGCGCTCGGCGTCTCCGAGGCGCGCATGGAGCAGGGCCAGATGCGCTGCGACGTGAACCTGTCGCTGCGCCCCAAGGGCGTGGAGAAGTTCGGCACGCGCAGCGAGACGAAGAACGTCAACTCGCTGCGCTCCGTCGAGCGCGCCGCCCGCTTCGAGATCCAGCGGCACGCGGCGGTGCTGTCCTCCGGCGGCACCATCGTGCAGGAGACCCGGCACTTCCACGAGGAGGACGGCTCCACCACCGCCGGCCGCATCAAGGACAACGCCGAGGACTACCGGTACTTCCCGGAGCCCGACCTGGTGCCGGTGGCCCCCGCCCGCGAATGGGTGGAGAAGCTGCGGGCCGCGCTCCCCGAACTGCCGCGCGTGCGCCGCAACCGGCTGCGCGAGGAGTGGGGCGTCTCCGAGCACGACATGCAGTCGATCCTCAACGCGGGCGCGGTCGACCCGATCGTCCAGACGATCGACGCGGGCGCACCGGCCGACCAGGCCCGCAAGTGGTGGATGGGCGAGCTCGCCCGCCGTTCCAACGAGGACGGCGTGGACCTCGCCGCCCTGCCGATCACCCCGGCCCAGGTCGCGCGCGTCTGCGCCCTGGTCGCCGAGGGCTCCCTCAACGACAAGCTGGCCCGCCAGGTCATCGAGGGCGTCCTCGCGGGCGAGGGCACGCCGGACGAGGTCGTCGACAAGCGCGGCCTCGCGGTCGTCTCCGACGAGGGCGCGCTGGGCACGGCCGTGGACGAGGCCATCGCCGGCAACGCCGCCATCGCCGACAAGATCCGCGGCGGCAAGGTCGCCGCCGCGGGCGCCCTCGTCGGCGCGGTCATGAAGGCCACCCGAGGCCAGGCGGACGCCGCCCGCGTCCGCGAGCTGATCCTGGAGCGGCTGGGCGTCGAGGGCTGACGCTGTTTCAGGCATACGGACCGGCCGTCCCTTCCTTTTCGGAAAGGGCGGCCGGTCCGTCTGTCACCGGCCCTGGGGAGGGTCCGTCGGCAGGTGCCGGGCGAAGAACGTACGGAGGTAGCCGCGGACCAGCGGGATCGCGCGTTCCGGGGCGGCTGCGCCGATCAGTTCCGTCCGGGCGGCGGCGGTCATCAGGCCCGCGGTCTGCAACTGCGGGGCGAAGGCGGCGTAGTCGGTGAAGATCCAGTGCGCGGCATCGTCGATGTGGGTGTGGTGGGTGTGGCCGTGGGGGTGGGTGAGCATGGCGGTCCAGGAGCGGGAGAGTTCTGGTCGGTGGGGGAAACCGGATGTGCCCAGCAGGAGCAGGGGGCGGCGCATGCCGTGGCGGGCTGCCGGGAAGAGCGGGCCCGGGTGGCCGGGGGGCTGTGGGGCGTAGTCCAGGTAGCCCTCCAGGTTGACGGCTGCGTCGATGCGGCGGTCCTCGTACGTCGCCTCGGTCACGGCCGTGCCGCCCGCCGAGTGGCCGTAGGCGCCTACCCTCCGCAGGTCCAGCGCCCGGTCCAGATCTTTCGGTATGGGGCGGGCCGTCGGGTCCGGGTTGTCTCCCCTCGTCAGGATTTGCAACTGGTCCAGTACGAAGCCGATGTCCGCCACGCGGGTGTCGATCGCCGTGCGCCACACCTTCGGCTGTTCCCGGGGATCGCCGCGGAACACGGTCGGGCGGACCGTACCGGACCTGCCGCGGCATTCGGTGGGGAAGGACACCACGGCGGCGTCGCCGGGGTGGTCGATGGTCACCACCACATAGCCGTGGCTTGCCAGTTCCTCGGCCACGTTCGTGCCCAGGGTGCGCGGGTCGCCGCCGCCGGGGCTGTAGAGCAGGACCGGGCTCCGTACGGGCCGCGCGGGCGCGTCCGTGTGGGAATGGGTGGTGGTGGCCGCCCAGTTCACCCCGGTCTTCGGGAGTTCGGGGTGCGTCAGGTGGGCGATCTGCGTGAACGCGCTCGCGGCTTCCTCGGTCATCTGGCGCGCGATCGGGGAGCCGTGGACGGTACGGGCCGGGTAGAAGACCGTGACCATCACTTCCCGTACGGGGATCTTGGGGTCCCAGGGGTCGGGCCTGCGCCTGTCGACCAGATAGAGGGTGGTGGCGCCCGTACGGTACGGGCCGGTGGGCGGCGGTAGCCGGAGGGTGACGCCGTTCGCGGGCGGCTGTGCCCGGGCGGTGCCGCCGCCGCTCGCGAGTAGCGCTCCGGCCGTCGCCAGTGCCGCCGATCTCACCGCGGTTCGCCGGTTCATCCCGGGTCGGAAGATTTCCTGTCGCTTCGCCATGGTTCGTCTGCCTTTCCCTGCGTGACGCCGGTCCTTGTGCCGGTCCGCCGACCCCTGTGTGAATGAAGGGGCGTGCGCCGAATACTGGGGGCCGGCAGGGAGTGCGGGCGAAGGTTCAGGGCCTGGCCGAAACCATGGCGGGGCGAGGGGGAGCAGTGCTACGGATTCACTTCACGGTCGCGGACTTCGGCCGCGTCCGGTTCGCGCCCCGGCCGGCCCCGTTGCAGGAGCTGAACGCGGCGCTGTCGATGATGGTCCGCCCGGACGGGCGGCTGCTCTTCGGACACTGGCGGCAGCGGGTGATGCGGTCCCTGCCGGCCGCGGCCGTGCCGTTGCGGGACCTCGTGCCGGGGGCGGCGGCCCCGCGGTTCCTCGATGTGTTCAGCGACACTCTTACCGAGGGGCTGGAGACCGTACGGGCCGCGCGCCCGGCGCTCGTACGCTCCGAGATGGAGCGGGTGTACGCCGGGCATCCGTCCCCGGCGCCGGAGTGGGTCCGGGGTCTGCACCGGGGCGACGACGACTCCTGGCGGCTCCTGCGGCGCGCTCAGCTCTCGGCCTTCGAGGCCGTGCTGCGGCCCGCCTGGGATCTGGTGCGGGACCTGCATCGGGAGGAGTTCGCCCGGTACGCGCTGGCCGTCGCCGAACACGGCGTCGGCGCCGCGCTCACCGCGCTCGTTCCCGGAGCGCGGCTCGGCGACGACGGCGTCTGGGAGTTCGCGGGCCCCTCGGAGCGGGAGGTCCGGCTGGGCGGCCGGGGCGTGGTGCTCGTGCCCACTTTCCACTGGGCGGGCCGTCCGCTCGTCGCCGACCTGCCCGGCCGCCCGCTGTACGTGACCTATCCGGTCGGCGCCGTCCTGCCGCCCGCGCTGACCGGCGCGGACGGCGCGCGCGCCCCCGGCGACGCGCTCGCCGGGGTGCTGGGGCGGACCCGGCTCGACGCGCTGCTCGTGCTCGCCGACGAGCACACCACGACCGGCCTCGCCCGCCGGCTGAACGTCAGCAACGCCACGGCCTCCGCCCA
Organism: Streptomyces sp. NPDC050610; assembly: GCF_040654875.1. Lineage (NCBI taxonomy): Bacteria > Bacillati > Actinomycetota > Actinomycetes > Kitasatosporales > Streptomycetaceae > Streptomyces > Streptomyces sp. NPDC050610. Next base: position 129,820 of record NZ_JBFAIV010000015.1, read on the forward strand.
CGCCGCGGCGCTGCGCGGCGCGGGCCTGATCACCACGGTCCGCGCCGGGCGCGCGGTCCTGCACCGGCGGACGGCCCTGGGGACGCTGCTGGTACGGGGCCGGGGCTGAGCCGGTCCTACAGCAGGGTGACCGTCAGGTCCGGGTCCTCGAAGCCCTCGTCGTCGAAGGGGTACAGCGGGCGCTCCACGCGGTGGTGGCCCAGCCGCAGGAGGTCCTGGTCGACGCCGCCGGGGGTCAGCGCGAGGAGCCAGTCGGCGGCCATGTCGTACAGCTCCGGCTCCAGGTAGCCGATCTTGACGACCACCAGGTCGTACGTGCGCGGGTCCAGCTCACCGAAGTCGGCGAGGGTGTGGAAGGGCTTCCGGCGCTCGGTGAGCACGGCGGTCACGCCGCCGCAGGTGACGGCGGCGGTCCGGCCGCCCTCGTCGTAGGCCGGGTTGCCGCGCGGGCCGTCCCCGTCGGCCGCGGTCGCGCCTTGGAGGGCGGTGACCGTGCCGGTCAGGGCGTACGGCTCGCACTTGCTGATGTGGCCGCCGACCGACAGGTTCACGGTCGCGCCGACGCCCGCCTCGAAGCAGGCCGCCACCGCCGCCGGGTCCATGATGCCGGGGTGGATCGCGGTGCTGCGGCCGGACGCCAGCTCGTCGTCGGCGAGGAGGCGCTCCAGCATGTGGGGCAGGTCGCCCGCGCCGCCCGCGGTGGGGTTGTCGCCGGAGTCGCTGATCAGGAACGGGCGGGCGTCGGAGGCGACGGCCTGGGCGATGGCGGTGTCCGCGTCGGCGGTCGGGCCGACGAAGACGAACTCGCGGCGCACCCGCCAGTACTCCTCGGCCAGCGAGCGCGCCTGCGCGACGGCCAGTTCGGCGTCGTCGCCGGTGACGACCACGGCCGCCTTGCAGCGCGGCTCGTCCGCCCAGGCGTAGCCCACCCAGATCGCGGCGTCCACGATGCCGTCCATCGCCTCGATGCCGGCCAGCCGCCCGTACAGGGACTTGGCGGGCTCCAGCCGGGTGCTGGTCTTCTCGCCGGGGAGCAGCACGGGGATCTGCACCCACGCGACGCTCGGGCGGCCCTTGCCGGAGGTGAGGCGCTCCACGAGCTTGCGGGCCGCGCGCTCGCGGGTGTCCCAGGCGTCCTCGTGCGGGGCGAGGCGGTGGGCGGTGATGAGGTCGAGCTGGTCGGCGAAGCGGCGGGAGACGTTGCCGTGCAGGTCCATGGCGGCGGAGACCAGCGCGTCGGGGCCGATGGCGGACCGTACGGCGTCGGTGAGGTCGCCCTCGGCGTCCTCCAGACCGACCACGCTCATCGCGCCGTGGATGTCGTAGACGAGGCCGTCGAGGGGGCCCGCCGCCCGGATGCGGTCGGCCAGCTCGACCTTGATCCGGTCGTACGTCTCCCGCTCGACCGCCCCGCCGGGCAGGGACACGGCGTGCACGAGCGGAACCCACTCCACCAGGTCGTCGAGGTCGCTGCCGGGGCCGGTCCACGTGTAGCGGGCGAGCAGGTCCGCGTCGCGGGTGACGCGGAAGTCGTCGTATGTGGAGCGGTGCGGGCAGAAGGTGCTGGACTCGATGGACATGCCGCCGATGGCTATGCGGAGGCGGCCGGTGGGGGTGGTCATGGTTGCTCACTTTCCGTGGGGTGGCGGACCGTCTGATCAGTTCTCAAGCGGGGTTTCCTCGGACGCCGGGCCGGTCGAGGGGGCTCCTCACGCGTCGGCTCACGGCCCCGGCGGGCCCGTCACGCCGGCCGCGCACTCGCGCAGCGCCGCGTGGCCCGCGCCCAGCAGCCCCGCGTCCGGGCCGCAGCTCGCCGCCGCTATCGTCAGCGCGCTCGTGGCCATCGGCAGGCACCGCTCGTACAGGACGCCCCGGACGGCGGCGACCAGCGGCTCGGCCTGGGAGAGGGCGCCGCCGAGGACGACCGCCTCGGGGTTGAAGAAGTTGACGACCACGGAGAGCACGCCGCCTATGTGCCGTCCCGCCTGGCGGACCAGTGTCGTGGCGAGCGGTTCGCCGTCGGCGACCAGGCGCAGTATGTCGGCGGCGCCGTCCGCGTCGATGCCGCCTTCGCGCAGCGCCGCCGAGATGGCCGCGCCGCTGGCGACGGTCTCCAGGCAGCCGATGTTCCCGCAGGAGCAGGGGCGGTCCGCCGCCGCGTCCACCCGGACGTGGCTGATGTCGCCCGCGCTGCCGCCCGCGCCGCGGTAGAGCCGGCCGCCGCTGATGACGCCGGAGCCGATGCCGCGCCCGGCCTTGACGACCACGAGGTGGCGGAGCGCCGGGTGGGCGGCGCGGTGTTCGCCGGCGGCCATGAGGTTGGCGTCGTTGTCGACGAGCACGGGCAGGCCGAGCCGGTCGCGGAGGCGGTCGCCGAGTTCGTACAGGTGCCAGCCGGGCATCCGGGAGGGCGCGATGACCCGGCCGGTGGCGGTGTCGACGGGGCCGGGGAAGCCGATGCCCACGGCCCGGACCGCGCGGCCGGCCGCGCGCTGCTGGTCGGCGAGCTCGCCGAGCCGCGCGGCGAGCAGGTCGAGGGCGGGGCCGGGCCCGGCGGTGAGGTCGAAGCCGTGCTCGGAGGTGTCGAAGACGGCGTCGGTCAGGCCGACCGCGCCGATTCTGGCGTGGTGGCTGCCGAGGTCGGCGGCGAGGGCGACGGCTCCGCTGTCCGGTACGCGCAGCAGCCGGGGGCGGCGCCCGCCGCGCGAGGCGCCCTCGCCGCCCTCGGTCAGCAGCCCCGCGTCGACGAGCTCCTGGACGCGGGCGGAGACGGTGGAGGCGGCGAGCCCCAGCTCCCGTACGAGATCGGCGCGCGAGGTGGCGGCGCCGCTCGCGACGAGGTCGAGGACGTGTGCGGCGGAGCCGGACTGCTCGTCCGCTGCCGTCATGTTGGCGGCCCTTCTGTTGGCGGCTTCTGCTGAGGGTTTCGTTGCGGGTTTCCGTTGCGGGTGTCCGTTACGGGGCTTCGTTACGGGTCTTTGTTCGGTGAACGAAGCAAGTTCGGCCTTTGGTTCGCTGACAGTAGACATCAATCGAAGGCTTGTGCGCTAGACCCTTGACTTCTTTTCGTATTCGTCCGTACTTTGCTCGCAATCTTCGATCGGTTGACTATGGAGGCGGCATGGGGCTGCGCAAGAACCGAATACGCGGGCCCGTCGCCGCTCTTCTCGCGGCGGTGCTGGGCGTGGGGCTGCTCAGCGGCTGCGGCCCGAAGAGCGCCGCCGTCACCGAACTCGGCGCGAGCGGCGGCGTGAAGGTCGAGGGCGGCACGGCCACCATGGCGCTGCCGCCCGCCGCCACCCCCAACTGGATCTTCCCGATCGGCGCGCCCGGCTACCTGGCCACGTACAACAGCTCCATCCAGAACCTGCTGTACCCGCTGCTCTTCAACCCGGAGCAGAAGGGCGACAAGCTGACGATGGACAGCCGGAGCAACCTCGCCGACGGCATGCCGGCCTACAGCGACGGCAACAAGGAAGTGACGGTCAAGGTCAAGCCGGGCTACGACTGGTCCGACGGGAAGCCCGTCACCGCCTCCGACGTCAAGTTCTGGTTCGACCTGATCAAGGCCAACAAGAAGGACTGGGGCGGCTATTCGCCCGGCCTGCTGCCGGACAACGTCAAGAGCTTCGACGTCCTGGACGCGCACACCTTCCGGCTGCGGCTCGACCGCTCGTACAACCCGGACTGGTTCACCAACAACACGCTTCAGTACTTCAAGCCGCTGCCCGAACACGCCTGGAACCCGAAGCATGAGGACCCCAAGAAGGTCTTCGCCCGGCTGACCGCGCACGGCAAGCAGCTCTCCAAGTTCTCCACCGACCCGCTGTGGAAGACCGTCGCCGGTCCCTGGCGGATCGAGAAGTGGACCACCAACGGCGAGGTCGCGCTCGTACCCAACAAGAAGTACAGCGGCCCCGACAAGGCGCACCTGGACCGCGTCGTCTTCAAGCCCTTCACCACCGCCGACTCCGAGTTCAACGTGTTGCGCGCGGGCGGCGTCGACTACGGCTACATCCCGCCGTCGGTGATGGCCCAGTCGAAGAAGTTCAAGGAGATGGGCTACCGCGTCAACCCGTGGGAGGGCTGGGCGATCACCTACATCGTCCTGAACTTCAACAGCCCCACGGCCGGCCCCATGCTGCGCCAGCTCTACATCCGCCAGGCGCTCCAGCACCTCATCGACCAGAAGGAGATCTCCAAGGTCGTCTGGCAGGGCTCCGCGGCCCCCACCCGCGGCCCCGTCCCCGCCAGCCTGCTCCCCAAGGACCCCTACCCGTTCGACCCGGCGGCGGCCGAGAAGCTGCTCACGGACCACGGCTGGGTCAAGCGGGACGGCGACATGCGGTGCGCGAAGCCCGGCGATGGCGACGGCGAGTGCGGCAAGGGGATCAAGAAGGGGCAGCGGCTCAAGCTGGAGCTCCTCTCCCAGTCCGGTTCCACCGAGACCTCCAACACCATGCAGGTGATGAAGTCGGCGATGAGCAAGGTCGGCATCGACTTCGAGATCCGCCAGCAGCCGCTCAACACCGTGCTCGGCACCACCGTCCCCTGCGAGGCGACCGAAACCGCCTGCAAGAGCTGGCAGATGGGGTTCTTCGGCTCCCAGGGCAGCTGGTACTTCCCGCCCGCCCCCAGCGGCGAGACGCTCTTCGCGACCCACGCGCCCTCCAACATGGGCAACTGGACCGACCCGAAGACCGACCAGCTCGTCAAGGCCACCGAGTACTCCGGCGACCCGGCCGCCATGCGCGAGTACGCCCAGTACGTCGCCGACCAAGTGCCCGTCCTGTGGACACCCAACCCCGCTTACCAGGTATCCGTCATCCGCAACGACCTGCGCGGCGTCGACCAGAACCCGACGCTCTCCCTCGCGCCCCAGGACTGGTACTTCGTGAAGAAGGGCGGCGAGGGCAAGTGACCCGCTTCCTCATCAAACGCGTCGGGCAGGCCGTCATCGTCCTGTTCCTCGTCTCCCTCATCGTCTTCGTCCTGCTGCACCTGCTGCCCGGCGGCCCGGCCCGCGCGATCCTCGGACCGCAGGCCACCCCGGACTCCATCGCGCACTTCAACCACCAGCAGGGGTACGACCGTTCGCTGCCCGTCCAGTACGTGCAGTACCTCGGCCGGCTGCTGACCGGCGACCTCGGCGAGTCGTACAAGCTCAACCAGTCCGTCGCCTCGCTGATCGGCGAGCGGCTGCCCAAGACGCTCGTCCTGACCGGCCTCGCCATCGTGCTCGCCGCGATCCTCGCCATCCCGCTCGGCATCATCCAGGCCGTGCGCCGCGGCAAGGCCGCCGACTACGCGCTGACCGGCGCCGCCTTCCTCGCCTACGCCACGCCCGTCTTCTTCCTCGGCCTCGTCCTCATCCTGGTCTTCAGCCAGCAGCTCCAGCTGTTCCCCGCCGAGGCGCCACAGGCCGAGACGATCGGCGGCATCCTCTCCGAACTGCCCGCCCTGGTGCTGCCCGTGGTCACGATGGCGCTCGGCATCATCGCCGCCTTCAGCCGCTATATGCGCTCGGCGGTGCTGGACAACCTCAGCGAGGAATACGTCCGCACCGCGCGCGCCAAGGGGCAGTCCGAGGCCCGCATCATGGCCCGGCACGTGCTGCGCAACGCGCTCATCCCGCTCGCCACCCTCCTCGGCCTCTACCTCCCCACCCTCATCAGCGGCGCCCTCGTCGTCGAGTCGATGTTCAACTACCCGGGGATGGGGCTGCTGTTCTGGAACTCGGCGCAGGGCTCCGACTTCCCCGTACTGCTCGGCGTCACCCTCGTCGTCGGCGTCGCCACCGTCATCGGCTCGCTGATCACCGACATCGCGTACGCCGTCCTCGACCCCCGGATCAGGAGCGTCTCGTGACCGCCGCAGCCGTCGAGGCGACGCAGCCGGAAGCCGCCGTCGCCACCCCCAGCCTCGCCCGCCGCACGCTGACCGTCTTCGCCCGCAACAAGCTCGCGCTGCTCGGCGCGGTGCTGCTCGTCGGCCTGATCGCGTTCTGCTTCCTCGGCCCCCTGATCCACCACACCGACCAGGTGCACACCGACCTGAGCCAGGCCAACCTGGCCCCCGGCAGCCCCGGCCACCTCCTGGGCACCACCGACCTCGGCTACGACATGCTCGGCCGGCTGATGTACGGCGGCCAGACCTCCCTGGAGGTCGGCCTCGCCGCCGGCCTGCTGGCCACCCTCTTCGGCACCGTCTACGGGGCCGTCGCCGGATACTTCGGCGGCTGGGTCGACGCCACGATGATGCGCATCACCGACGCCGCCCTCGCCATCCCCGCGCTCTTCCTGCTCGTCGTCGTCGCCGCGATCATCACCCCCAGCAAGCCGGTGCTCATCCTGATCATCGCCTCGGTGGCCTGGCTCTCCCCGGCCCGCCTCATCCGCGGCGAGGCCCTCGCCCTGCGCAGCCGCGACTACATCCACGCCATGCGGCTGATGGGCGGCGGCGGCAGCCGGGCCGTCTTCAAGCACATCGTCCCGAACGCCATCGGCACGGTCATCGTCAACGCCACCTTCCAGATCGCCGATGCCATCCTCTACGTCGCCTACCTGTCCTTCCTTGGCCTGTCGATCCCGCCGCCCGCCGCCGACTGGGGCTCCATGCTCTCCTCCGGCATCACCTACACGCAGGTCGGCTACTGGTGGCTGATCTTCCCGCCCGGCATCGCGATCGTCCTCGTCGTCGCCGCCTTCAACTTCATCGGCGACGGCCTGCGCGACGCCTTCGACGTGCGGCTCCAGAAGAACTGAGGCAACCACCATGACCGACAAACTCCTCGCCATCGAAGACCTGCACGTCGAGATCGCCTCCCGCGCCCGCACCGTGCACGCCCTCGACGGCGTCAACCTCGACCTCGCGCCGGGCGAGGCCCTCGGCATCGTCGGGGAGTCCGGCTGCGGCAAGACCATGACCGCGCTGTCCGTCCTCGGACTCCTCCCCAACGGCGGGCGCGTCACCGGCGGCCGCATCCTCTTCGACGGCGCCGACCTGGCGACCGCCGCCCAGCCCGTCCTGCGCGACGTGCGCGGCAACACCATCGGCATGGTCTTCCAGGACCCGCTCACCTCCCTCAACCCCACCATGACCATCGGCGCCCAGGTCGCCGAACCCCTCCTGCTGCACACCGGCGCCACCAAGGCCGAGGCGTGGCGGAAGGCCGAGGAGACCCTGCGGCTGGTGGGCATGCCGCAGCCCGGCGAGCGGATGAAGAACTACCCGCACCAGCTCAGCGGCGGCATGCGGCAGCGCGTCGCCATCGCCATGGCCCTGGTCTGCGAACCCAAGCTGCTCATCGCCGACGAGCCGACCACCGCCCTGGACGTCACCACCCAGCACCAGATCCTGGAGCTCATCGACGAACTCCGGGAACGGCTGGGCATGGCGATGATCCTCGTCACGCACGACCTCGGCGTGATCGCCAAGCGGGTCGACAAGGTCGCCGTGATGTACGCGGGCAAGGTCGCCGAACGGGCGGGCGTACGCCCCCTGTTCGCGACGCCCCGGCACCGCTACACCCAGGCCCTGTTCGCCGCCCTGCCCGAACGCGCCGCCGACGAGTCGCAGCCGCTCGCCACCATCCCCGGCCTGCCGCCGTCCCTGGTCGTACGGCCCACCGGATGCCGCTTCGCGCCGCGCTGCGCCTTCGCCACGGACGAGTGCCGGACGGCGGAGCCGGAGCTGACGGAGACCGGTGATGGTGCGGCGGAGCACGCCTTCGCCTGCTTCCACCCCGTCGACCCGGACACCGACCCCGTCGCCGAGGTCGTGCCGCCCGCGCCGGACGCCGCGCCCGTACGCACCGACGAGACGCTCCTCGCGCTGCGCGAGGTCGCCAAGGAGTACCCGCTGAACAGCGGGCCGTTCGCCCGCCGCAAGGGCGCCTCCGCCGTCAGCGCGGTGGCCGGGGTCTCGCTGACCGTCAAACGCGGCGAGACGTTCGGCATCGTCGGCGAGTCCGGCTGCGGCAAGTCCACCCTCGGCCGGATGGTCGTCGGACTGGAGTCGCCGACCGGCGGCGAGATCCGCTTCGAGGGCCAGGACATCACCGCCCTCGGCCGCAAGGAACTGCGCGCGCACCGCAGGGAGGTGCAGCTGATGTTCCAGGACTCGTACGCCTCCATGGACCCGCGCGCCCGCGTCGGCGCCATCCTGCGCGAGCCGCTCGTCATCCAGGGCATCGGCGACCGGGCCGCGCAGGACGCGCGCATCGCCGAACTCCTCGACGAGGTCGGCCTGCCGCGCGGAGCCGTGGACCGCTACCCGCACGAGTTCTCCGGCGGCCAGCGCCAGCGCCTGGGCCTCGCACGGGCGCTGGCCCTCAGCCCCGCCCTCGTCGTCGCCGACGAACCCGTCTCCGCGCTCGACGTCTCCGTACAGGCGCAGATCCTCAACCTGATGCGCGACCTGCAACGGGACAAGGGCCTGACCTACCTGTTCATCTCGCACGACCTCGCCGTGGTGCGCTACCTGGCCGACACGGTCGGGGTGATGTACCTCGGCAAACTCGTGGAGACCGGCCCCGCCGAGGCGGTCTTCGGCTCCCCGCTGCACCCCTATACCCGCGGGCTGCTCGACACGGTCAACGAGCCCGACCCGACGGCCGAGGCCACCGGCTCCCCGCTCGGCGGCGAGACCCCCTCGGCCGCCGCGCCACCGTCCGGCTGCCGCTTCCGCACCCGCTGCCCGATCGCCCAGGACGTCTGCGCGACGACGGAACCGCCGCCCGCGGAGCCGACGGCGGTGGGGCACCGGGTGGCCTGCCACTTCCCGCTGGTGCCGGCGGGGGCGTAGAGAGACGAGGGGCGGCCTGCGGAGGGCCGCCCCTCGGTTGTACGGTCCTGCGGTCGTACGGTCTTGCTCGTGCCTTACGGTCCCGCCTCGTCCGTACGGTCCCGCCGTGGCCGTACGAGCGTCCGCGCGCCGCTGCCCGTACGGCTGGTCCGGCCCGTACGGGCGTTTCGGTTCGCAGGAGTGCGCCCCCGGGGCCGCCCTGCTGCCCGTACGGCTGGGCGCTGCCGCCCGTACAGCCTTACCCGCCGCGTCACGTACCGCTTGGCCCGCATGGCCCGCGCGCAGGTGCGCGCGTCGGCCTGGAGCGCCGAGGTCCACTTCGTAACCGCCGCGTCGGTGCGAAGTCTTCCCCTGTCCACCTCCCGTCGCTACCGTCCCCCCGAGTCTCCAATGGCACAGCACTGGACCATTGGCCATCGACTGGGAGGTCGGCTTGTCATCCGAGATAACGCGTAGACGCGCACTGGCACTCGGCGCGGGCGCCGCCACCGTGGCCGCGGCCGGGTCGCTCCTTCCGCCGTCGCTCCAGCAGGCCCTGGCGGCGGAGCCGGCGGCGGCCGGACACAAGGGCGGCACGCCCGGCGGCCTCGGCGACATCCGGCATGTGGTCGTCCTCATGCAGGAGAATCGTTCCTTCGACCACTACTTCGGCGCGCTGAGAGGCGTACGCGGCTACGCCGACCGCAACGCCGTCAAACTCCCCAGCGGCAAGAGCGTCTTCGAGCAGCCCGGCCCGCTCGGCATCGGGACCGTACTGCCCTTCGCCGTCCGCGACGCCGCCGCCGCGCAGAAGAAGGACCTCCAGTACATCGGGGCGCTCGACCACAGCTGGGAGGGCGGCGGCAAGGCGTGGCGCGGCGGCTGGATGGACGGCTGGGTCACCGCCAAGACCGCCGCCACCATGGCGCACTACGACCGCGCCGACATGCCCCTGCACTACGAACTCGCCGACACCTTCACCGTCTGCGACGCCTACCACTCCGCCATCCACTCCTCCACCAGCCCCAACCGCAACCACCTGGTCAGCGGCTGGACCGGCTTCGAGCCGGGCGGCGGCGCGCGGGCCGTCGGCAACGACGCGTACAACGAGGACACCCACCCCGGCTACGCCTGGACCACCTACGCCGAGCGGCTCCAGCGGGCCGGCCACAGCTGGCAGGTCTACCAGGAGTGGGACAACTTCACCGACAACAACCTGGAGTTCTACGCGAGCTTCAAGGCCATCGCCCGCAAGGCGCTGGCCAAGGTCGACGGCGCGCACAACATGACCGCCTACTACGGCAAGCTGTCCACCGCCGACACCGCCGGCCGGGCGAAGCTGGAGAAGCTGCTCGCCGAGGGCGTCGCCGCCCTGACCGCCGACGAGCGCAGCCTCTACCGGCGCGCCCTGCACCGCGGCGAACCCGGCTCCACCGCCACGGCCTTCGCCGCCGACGTCGCCTCCGGCAAGCTCCCGCAGGTCTCCTACATCGTGCCGTCGGCCGCCGAATCCGAGCACCCCGGCTCGTCCTCGCCGGTCGCCAGCGCCACCATCGTCTACAAGGTCCTCGACGCGCTCGGCAAGAACCCGGACGTCTGGCGGCACACCGCGCTCTTCCTCACCTACGACGAGAACGACGGTTTCTTCGACCATGTGCCGCCGCCCGTTCCGCCGGACGGAACGAAGGACGAGTTCTGGAAGAACCGCCCCGTGGGGCTGGGCATCCGCGTCCCCATGGTCGTCATCTCGCCCTGGACGGTCGGCGGCTACGCCTGCTCGCAGCTGTTCGACCACACCTCCATCACCCGCTTCCTGGAGCGCTGGCTGGGCGTGCGCGAGCCCAACATCAGCGAGTGGCGGCGCACCGTGTGCGGCGACCTGACGGGCGCCTTCGACTTCTCGCGCGGTCGCCCCCGGCCGGCCGTCGACGGGCCCGGCCCGATCCCCCCGTTCACCGGCCGCTGGAGCCCCAAACCTCCCGCCGACCAGAAGATGCCGCACCAGGAGGAGGGCGTCCGCCCGGCCCGGCCGCTGCCTTACCAGCCTGACGCGCACGGCACGTACGACCGGGAGGCGGGCACGTTCCGCCTCGCGCTGCGCAACACCGGCGCGGCGAGCGCGCACTTCGCGCTCTACCCGTACGCGGGGGAGTACGCCACCCCGCAACACCGCGACGTGCTGGGGACGGCCACCTGGGACGTACCGGTCAAGAAGGGCGCGTACGACTTCACGCTCACCGGCCCCAACGGCTTCCGCCGCGAGTACGCCGGAGCCGACCGGGGCGCCGCCGCCGGGCTGCACGTCAGCACCACCGTCAACACCCGGCGGCGCGAGCTGCACCTGACCCTGGACAACCGGGGGAGCGAGCGGCTGACGCTCACGCTGGGCGTCGAGGGGTACGGCCGCGCCCGCCCCCGGACCGTCACCCTCGCGCCCGGCCGCAGCCGCACCCTGCCCTACGAGGCGGCACAGGCGCACGGCTGGTACGACCTCCGGCTGACCGTGGAGGAGGACGCCGCGTTCCGGCGGCGGCTGATGGGCCACATCGAGAACGGAAAGGAATCCATCACCGGCTGACGCGCGGCGGCTGCCGCGCTGGTCAGAGGGGTGTGCGGGGGATCCCCCGGAATGCGCGGGGGCATCCGGGGGACGCGTTCGCGCCGCCTGCGGGCCATCTGGGGGCGGACGCTCAGACGGCTCTCAGAAAGTACCCCTACGGTGTGCGGCCATGGACACGGACAGCACCAAGACGAAGACAGCCAAGACCGACGCCGAGACGGGCGGCCCGGCCGATGAGACGCCCCTGGCCTCGAAGAAGGGCGGCGCCGAGGACGCCGCGAAGGAGAAGGGTGCTGACGGGGGAAGCATCTCCGAGGTCACGGAGACCGGCTTCGACGCCGACACGGACGCCGACGGGCAGGACGCCGATGGGAAGGGCGCCGACGGGCAGGACAGCGCGGAGTCGGAGGAGGACGCGCTCGCGGAGGAGACCGCCGCGCGGCCGGCCTCCTCCGGCGTGTTCGCCGGTGCCGCGGCCGTCGTCTCCGCCGCGCTCGGCTTCGCCGCCCTGAGCGGCACCTGGCTCGGCACCCTGCTTGCCGAACGCAAGACCCTCACCGGCCAGATCAAGGTCCAGTCAGGCGGCTCCACCGACCAGATCGGCGCCGTCTACGGCGCCCCCTGGCACACCACGGCCCTGGTCAACGGCGGCTTCGCCCTCATCGCACTGCTCCTGGCGGCCGCCGTGCTCGCTTCCCGCCCCCGTACCTCCCCGGCCGGCCCCCTCGCACCGTGGGTCCGGGCCGTCGCCTGGGGCGGCGTGGCGCTCGGCGTGATCGGCGTACTGATCTCCGCGGGCATGTACTTCGACCTCTTCGGCGCGCTTCCCAAGGTGCCTGCCACGAGCGGGCGCTGAACCGCGCTTTCCGAGGCCCCTTCAGACGGGCTTCATAAGGCACCTTCCGGCGCGCTTCCTAAGGCCCCTCCGGGGCGGAAGATGCGGCACTTTCCCGATGCGCCGGGTCTCCCTGGGGGACGAGGCTTCTCGTACCGCGAGAAACCGTCCCACCAGGGAGACCACGATGCTCCACTACGAAACGCACCAGTGCCGCGCCGCCGAACTCCACCGTGAGGCCGCCCGACGGCGCCTTCTTAAAGAGGCCCGCCGGGTCCGCGCTGCCGTCCGCCGCGCTCGCCGCGACGCGGGAGAGGAGCGCGGCGGGGGAGAGAGGCGGGTGAGCCGTACGGTCCGACGGGACGACGGCGCCCGCTCGCGCCGGGCGACCGCGTGAGCGCCCGGGAAATCGGCCGGCCGGGATGTCAGTGGGCTGTGCGATGCTCGGCGATGTGCGGATCACCTCTGTCAGCCCGGTGTTCGTCGGCCGCGCCGCGGAACTCACGGCGCTCACCGGCACGCTCGACCGCGCCGCCGCGGGCGAGCCCCAGGCGCTGCTGGTCGGCGGCGAGGCCGGCGTCGGCAAGACCCGCCTCGTCGAGGAGTTCCTGACCGCCGCCCGCGCGGACGGCGCCGTCACCGCGGTCGGCGGCTGCGTGGAGATCGGCGCCGACGGCCTGCCGTTCGCCCCCGTCTCCACCGCCCTGCGGGCCCTGCGTCGGCAGCTCGGGGACGCCCTCGCCGAAGCCGCCGCCGGGCAGGAGGGCGAGCTGGCCCGGCTGCTGCCCGAGCTGGGCGAGACGGCCCGCGAATCGCGCGGCGAGGACGGCCGGGCCCGGCTCTTCGAGCTCACCGCACGGCTGCTGGAGCGGCTCGCCGCCGACCGGACCCTCGTCGTCGCCCTCGAAGACCTGCACTGGGCCGACCGCTCCACCCGCGAACTGCTCGGCTACCTCCTCCGCTCCCTGGACCGGGCCCGCCTGGTCATCGTCGCCACCTACCGCTCCGACGACATCCACCGCCGCCACCCGCTGCGGCCCTTCCTCGCCGAGCTGGACCGGATGCGCACCGTCCACCGCGTCGAGCTGCCGCGCTTCACCCGCGCCGAGGTGGGCGACCAGCTCGCCGGGATCACCGGCTCCCGGCCCGGCCGCCCGCTGCTCGACCGCGTCTTCGAGCGCTCCGACGGCAACGCCTTCTTCGTGGAGGAGCTGGCCCGCTCCCTCGCCGACGGAGTCCGCGCCGGGCTCAGCGAATCGCTCCGCGACCTGCTGCTCGTCCGCGTCGAAGCGCTGCCGGAGGACGTCCAGCGCGTGGTGCGCGCCGCCGCGGAGGGCGGCTCCGCCGTCGAGTACGACCTGCTGCGCGCGGTCGCCGGGCTCGACGAGGACGCCCTCATCGAAGCGCTGCGGACAGCCGTCGGCGCCGGCATCCTGCTGCCCACACCCGACGGCGACGGCTACCGCTTCCGGCACTCCCTGGTCCGCGAGGCCGTGGGCGAGGACCTGCTGCCCGGCGAGCGCTCCCGCCTCAACCGGCGCTACGCGCGGGCCCTGGAGTCCGACCCCGCGGCCGTACGGGCGGAGGAGCGCCCCGCCCGCCTCGCCAGCTACTGGTACCACGCGCACGATGCGGCGAAGGCGCTGCCCGCCGCCCTCGAAGCGGCCGTGCACTCCCGGCGCAGATACGCCTACGCCGAACAACTGCGGCTGCTGGAACGGGCGCTGGAGCTGTGGGAGATCGCCCCGGCCGACGTCCGCGAGGCGCAGCGGCCCATCGACCACGCCGACGGCTACCCCGCCCGCGGCCGCGACGGCGAAGCACTGCGCCACCTCGACCTGCTGGCCGAGGCCGTCGTCGCCGCCTATCTGTCGGGGGACGAGGAGCGCGCGCTGGCCGTCATCAAGTGGGCGTTGCGCGAGCTGGACGAGGAGCGTGCCCCGCTGCGGGCCGCCTGGTTCTGGAACCAGCGGGCCAAGCTGATGGAGGGGCTGGCCCGCGGCGACGGGCGGGCCGAGCTGGACCGGGCCCGGGAGCTGGTGCGCGGGATGCCGCCGTCCTCCGTGCACGCCGACGTGCTGGCGCTGACCGCCGCCCTGGACGCGACCCACACCCCCGGCCCGGAGACCTTCGGCATGGCGGAGCGCGCCATCGAGCTCGCCCGGCTCGTCGGCGCCGAGGGCATCGAGCTGAACGCGCGCCTCACGCTGGGCGGGCTCACGGTCGAGGCCGGGGACGTGGCGGGCGGCCTCGCCGAAATGCGCGCCGTCCACGACCGGGTCGTCGAGCTCGGGCGGGCCGGCGTGCTGAGCCACATCGGCGTGCTCGGCCGCTGCTACACCAACCTGGCCTCCGCGCTGGAGGGCGTGGGCCGGTCGGCGGAGGCCGTCGAGGTGACGGCCGAGGGCATCGAGGTGCTGGCCGGCTTCGGACTGTCGGACGCCCAGGCCTGGGCGTACGGCAATCAGGCCGACTCGCTGTACTCCCTGGGGCGTTGGGACGAGGTGGAGCGGGCCGCGCTGAAGGTCCGCCGTCTCGCGCGGAGCGCCAAGCCGCGCGCGACCGCCGCCAGCAGGCTCACCAGGATCGCGCTGGCCCGCGGCGACTGGGCGACGGCCGAGCGCGAGCTCGCCCGCGCCCGCGAGCACTACGGCAGCCACGACCTGCAACCGCAGCACACCCTCGTCCTCGCGCGCTTCACGCTCGAACTCGCCGCGGCGCGAGGCCGGATCGACGACGTCCGCGCCACGCTGGACGAGGTGCTGGCGACGGGGATCCCGCCCACCGCGGGACGCTATGCCTGGCCGCTGCTGCTCGCCGCGGCCACCGCCGAGGCCGACGCGCGCGGACTGCCGCGCGCCGAGGAGGGCCGGGCGGAGGCGCTGCGCCGGATCGGCCGGGCGGCGAAGGGGATCGCCCAGCCGGTGCCGCTCTGGCGGGCCTACGCACTGCTGCTGGAGGCCGAGATCCGGCGCGCGGAGGGCACCGGCGACGCCGGGCGCTGGATGGCGGCGGCCACCGCCTTGGAGCCGCTGGAGCGGCCGTACGAACTGGCGCGGGCCCGCCACCGGTGGGCCGAAGCGCTCCTCGCCGGGGGCGGCGGCGCGGCCCGTGAGCAGGCGGCGGGGCTGCTGGCGCGGGCCCACGACGTCGCTGTCGGGCTCGGGGCCAGGCCGCTGTGCGAGGACCTGGAGCAGCTGGCCGCCCGCGCCCGGCTGCCGCTCGACGGGCCGCCCGCCGGGAAGTCTGTCGGGAAGTCCGCTGGGAAGCCCGCCGCTTCGAGCCGCCCCGCCGATCCGGCCGAATCGCTCGGTCTGACCCGGCGCGAGCGCGATGTGCTGCGGCTCGTCGCGGCCGGGCGCAGCAACCGGCAGATAGCCGAGGAGCTGTTCATCTCGCCGAAGACGGCGAGCGTGCATGTCTCCAACATCCTGGCGAAGCTGGGGGTGTCGGGGCGTGGTGAGGCGGGTGCGCTGGCGCACCGGCTGCGGCTGTTCAGCGCTCCGGAGAGCGCCTGATCCGATGGCGCTCCGGCCGGCGTTCGCGCGGGTCATCGCTCCCGCGGGCCGCCGCTCCCGCGAATCAGTTCTCCTGCGGCCGTATGACGACCTGGCCCGAGTCGAGGTCTATCGGGCCGTGGCCCGACGAGCCGTCGCCGACGTCCTCGCGGGTCAGCTCCAAGCGGTTCCGCTCCTCCTCGGTGTGCTTGCGACCAGGAGCGAAGATCGCCTCGAAGATGTTGAACATCTGAACCCCCGTTGGAGTGGTGGTCCCCTCGTACATTGTACGGCGGGGGCCGTCAAAGGGGCCGGGGCGAGCGCCCGGGGCCGTGGGGAGCGCACGTCTGCCCAGGTCGCGGGTGCGGCTGCCGGAGTCAGCTCACCTTCAGGCGGAGGAGGCGGTCGTCCTCGCCCGTGGGGTCGCCGCGGCCGTCGGTGTTGCTCGTCGTGAGCCACAGGCCTCCGTCGTCCGTGGGGACGACGGTGCGCAGCCGCCCGTACTTCTTCTCCAGGAACGACTGCGGCTCGGCCACCGGCCGCGCGCCCTTCAGCGGTACGCGCCACAGCCGCTCGCCGCGCAGCCCCGCCATCCACAGGGAGCCCTTGGCGTAGGCGAGGCCGCTGGGAGACGCCTCCGAGGTCTTCCACTGCTCGACCGGGGCCGCGTAGCCGCTCTTGCCGTCCCCGCCGCCCTTGCCCTCGACCACCGGCCAGCCGTAGTTCTTGCCCGGCTCGATGAGGTTGAGCTCGTCCCAGGTGTCCTGGCCGAATTCACTGGCCCACAGCCGCTTGTCCGCGTCCCAGGCGAGGCCCTGCACATTGCGGTGGCCCAGGGTGTAGACCACCGAGCCGGGGCGGGGATTGCCCGGCGCGGGCTGTCCGTCGGGCGTCATCCGCAGGATCTTCCCGCCGAAGGACTTCTCGTCCTGCGCGAGATCGCGCTGACCGCTCTCGCCCGTACCGGCGTAGAGCATCTTGTCCGGGCCGAAGGCGATCCGCCCGCCGTTGTGGTTGGAGCCCTTCGGGATACCGCGGAACACCGTGTTCGGGGCCCCGAGCCGGCGGCCGGCCGGCTTCTTCTCGTCATAGGACATGCGGGCGATGCGGTTGTCGGAGTCGGTGGTGAAGTAGGCGTACACCATGTGGTCCGAGGCGTAGTCCGGGGACAGCGCGATGCCGAGGAGGCCGCCCTCGCCCGCCGCGGCGACGCCCGGCACCGTGCCCAGCTCCGTCTGCCCGCCGTCCTCGGCGCCCACCCGGACGATCTTGCCGGTGTCGCGGGAGGAGACCAGCAGATCCCCGCCGGGCAGCGGCGCGAGCCCCCAGGGCGACGTGAGCTTGGTGGCGACCGTACGTTCCACCCGGACCGAGCCCTTGGCGGGCGCGGCGGCCGCCGGGCCCGAAGAGCCGTTCGCCGACGGGCTGTCGCCGTCCGCGGCGCCGGTGGCCTTCCGCTCGCCGGGGAAGCCGTCGCCGCCCGATGAGCAGCCCGCGACGAGCAGCAGGGAGGCGGCGGCCAGCACGGCGGTGACGGTGGGACGTCGCACGGTGGGATCCTCTCGCCGGGGGCGGTGCGCGGTCCTGTTCCTTATACACCGGGGCTCCGACACGCATCCCACACCGCCCGCGCCGTACGGGCCGAAACTCACGCGGCTGTGCGGCACACTCCGGCGTGCGCCCCTCTTATATAAGACGCTCTGCGAGCCGGCCGCGTAGAACCGCAAGACGCTTCGTGCGCCGGCCCCGTAGAACCGCAAGGCGCTTCGTGCGCCGGACGCGTAGGACCGCGAGTCACTCCGTGAGCCGGGCAACGCGGACCCGCCCGTCGGACGCCCCGTCAGACCCAGGAGTCCCGCACCGGCGGCAGCGCCGCGATCTCCGCGAAGTCCTCCCGCGTCAGCCGCAGTCCGGCGGCGCCCGCGTTCTGCACCGCCCACCGCTCCTTCTTCGTCCCCGGCACCGGCACCACATGCGGGCCCTGCGCCAGCACCCACGCCAGCGCCACCTGCGCCGCCGTCGCCCCGTGCCGCTCGGCGACCCGGCGCAGCCCCGCCACGATCGGCTGGTTCGCGGCCATCATCTCGGCCGTGAAGCGCGGATGCCGGGCCCGTACGTCGTCCGGCTCGAACCCCTGGCCCGGCGTGAGCGTGCCGCTGAGGAAGCCGTTGCCCAGCGGCATCGCCGCCAGCACGCCGACGCCCCGCGCCCCGCACCACGGCACCAGCGCGTCCAGCGCCTCCGGCGACCACACCGACAGTTCCGCCTGCACACAGCTGACCGGGAAGATCTGCTGGAGGCGCGCCAACTGCCGGATCGTGGTGTCGTACAGGCCGCCGCCCGACCGTCGGTGCGCCCGCGCACCGACGGCGCACAGCCCCAGCGAACGGACCTTGCCGGCCGCGACCAGCTCCGCCATCGCCCCCCAGGTCTCTTCGATCGGCACCTCGGGGTCGGGCCGGTGCAGCTGGTACAGGTCGATGGCGTCGGTCTGGAGCCGCCGCAGCGAGGCGTCGCAGGCGCGTTTCACATAGCCGGGGCGGCCGTTGGCCACGATGTGCTGCTCGCCGACCAGCAGCCCGCACTTGGTGGAGACGTAGACGTCCGAGCGGCGCTGCCGCAGCACCCGGCCCAGCAGCAGTTCATTGGTGAACGGCCCGTACATGTCGGCGGTGTCCAGCAGGTTCACGCCCGCGTCCAGTGCGGCGTGCACGGCGCGCAGCGCGCTCTCGCCGCTCTGCTGCGAGGCGGTGTACGCCCAGTGCATGGGCATGCAGCCGAGGCCGATCGCGCCCACTTCGAGCGCCGACGCGCCGATTCTCCTCCGCTCCACCTGGCCTTACCCCTCCCGTTCCCGGCCACCCAAACTAACCTCTGCCGACCGGGCCGTTTCGCATAGCCTCGGGTCATGAGTGCAGATGACAACGGCTTTGCCCGCCCGCTGGCCTGGCTTCCCCTGCCCGCCGCGGAGATCGACGGACTCCCCGAGGGACTGGACTACGCGCAGTGGGACGGCGAGGCGGAGTACCCCACCGACCCGGCGCGCTGCGCGTTCTACGCCGTCCCGTATCTCAAGACCCCCGACGTGTGCCTGCGGCCGCTGCCGGAGATGACGGGCGTACAGGTGGTGCAGACCCTCACCGCGGGCGTCGACCACATGCTGCCCGCCGTCCCCGCCCTCCCGCCGGGCGCGCGGCTGTGCAACGCCCGCGGCCTGCACGACACGAGCACCGCGGAACTCGCGCTGACGCTGATCCTCGCCTCCCTCCGCGGCGTTCCGGACTTCGTGCGCGCCCAGGACGCGGGGGAGTGGCGGCAGGGATTCCGGCCGGCCCTCGCCGACCGGACCGTGCTCATCGTCGGCTACGGCGCGATCGGCAGCGCCATCGAGGACCGGCTCGCGCCCTTCGAGTGCGAGCGGGTGACGCGCGTCGCGCGCTCCGCCCGTACCACCGCGCGCGGGCCGGTGCACGCACTCTCCGACCTGCCCGAACTCCTCCCCGAAGCCGACGTGGTGGTCCTCGCGACGCCCCTGACCGACGAGACCCGCCACCTCGCCGGCGCGGCCTTCCTGGCGCGGATGAAGGACGGCGCGCTCCTGGTGAACATCGCGCGCGGCAAGGTCGTCGACACCAAGGCGCTGCTGGCCGAGACGGACAGCGGCCGGCTGCGCGCCGCGCTGGACGTCACCGACCCCGAACCGCTGCCCGCCGGGCACCCGCTGTGGAGCTCGCCCGGGGTGCTCATCACGCCGCACGTGGGCGGCCCGTCGTCGGCCTTCGGGCCGCGGGCGAAGAAGATCCTGCGCGAGCAGCTCCGGCGGTTCGCGGACGGCGATCCGGTGCTAAACGTCGTGGCGACCGCCACGTGAGGCCACGCACAGGTACCGTCCGGATGCACCCGGTATCCGTAACCCCGCTGGTAGTTACGCTGTGTAGATAAGCTATGTCCCTGAGTGACGAGTCTGGTGTATCGTCCCGAGCGGGGGCTGCGCCGGGCACCGTACGGCGGCAGCGAAGGACCGGAACTCAAGGGGGGCGACGGGCGATGCACGGCCTATGGACGAACCACCCGACGCACAGCAATCACCCATCACGACACTGTCGCGCGGCGGATCGGATGGCGCGACACGGGACGGCGGCGCGGTGAGCGCCGCCTCGGGCGTGGCGCTGTCCCGGCAGCCGGCGCGCGGCGGCCCCGGGCTGCTGCCGCAGCTCCTCCTCGCCCTCGTCTGCGGCGGCTACGCCACGGGCGCGGCGTTCGGCTGGGGTTCGCCCGAAGCCGCCCTGTTCATGGGCGACTTCGGGCTCAGCGGCGCGGCCGTGCTCGCCTCCGCCTCCTGCTTCTGGTACTGGCGCAGGCGCAGCAGCCGCTTTCGACCCGCCTGGCTCCTGTTCGCGGCCTCCTCCGGCATGGCCGGCTTCGGCAACGCCGTCTGGGGCTGGTACGAGGTCGTGCTCAGGGAGCCCGTGCCGAGCCCGTCCGTCGCCGACTTCTGCTTCCTGCTCTTCGCGCCGCCCGCCATCGTCGGGCTGCTGGTGCTCGCCAAGCGGCCGGTCACCCGCGCGGGCTGGGTCTGCCTGGCCCTGGACGCCTGGCTCATCGGCGGCTCGCTGCTCACGCTCTCCTGGAGCCTCGCGCTCGCCCACACCGCGCACTTCCGGGGCGAGAGCGTGGCCCAGGCGGCGCTCTCGCTCTCCTACCCGCTGCTGGACATCGTGCTGGTCTCCATGGTGCTGGCGCTGCACTTCCGGCGATCGTCCGCCAACCGCTCGGCCGTCAACACGGCCATCGCCGCGCTCGCCCTCACCGTGCTGTGCGACGCGCTGTTCACCTCGCCGCTGCTGCGGGAGCACTACCGCTCCGGGCAGATCCTCGACGCCGGCTGGTTCGCCGGCTCCATGCTGATGGCGTACGCGCCGTGGGTGGCCCGCGACGAGGCCGCGCAGCCCCCGTCGCCGAGCCGCGTGACCCACCACTCCGGGCGGCCCATCTCGGGCTCCCTGGCGGCCCTCACGCCCTATCTCGCCGCCGCCGTCTGCACCTTGGGGATCCTCTACAACGTCCTCGACGGCCGCCGCATCGACCGCGTCGTGCTCTTCACGGGCTGCACGGTCGTGCTGGCCCTCGTCGTCCGGCAGGGCATCATGCTGCTGGACAACATCTCCCTCACCCAGGAGCTGGCCCACAAGGAGAACCACTTCCGCTCCCTGGTGCAGGGCTCCAGCGACGTCATCATGATCGCCGCGCCCACCGGGATACTGCGCTACGTCAGCCCCGCCGCCGCGGGCGTCTACGGCCGCGACGCGGACGAACTCATCGGCTCCGAGCTGGCCTCGCTCATACACCCCGAGGACCTCGGCCGGGTGGTCCATGAAGTGCGCCGGTTCCTCGCCGCGCCGCCGGCCGAGGAGCCCACCACCCGGATCGAGTGCCGCTTCCGCTCGGGGACCGGCGACTGGCTCAACGTCGAGTCCACGATCAACCGCCACCACGGCGGCCTCATCTTCAACAGCCGCGATGTCACCGAACGGGTGCGTCTCCAGGCGCAGTTACAGCACAACGCCGAGCACGACCCGCTGACCGACCTGCCCAACCGGGCGCTGTTCACCAGGAAGGTCAAGCAGGCGCTGAGCGGCCGCCGCGCCACCGACGCGGGCACCGCCGTGCTCTTCATCGACCTCGACGGCTTCAAGGCGGTGAACGACACCGTCGGGCACCAGGCCGGCGACGAGCTGCTGGTCAGCGCGGCCCGTCGCCTTCAGGAGTCCGTACGGGCCGGGGACAGCACGGCCCGGTTCGGAGGCGACGAGTTCGCCGCGCTCATCCTGGGCGACGGCACCCGCGACCTCGCTGCGCGCGAGTACCGCATGTACGAGATCGCCGACCGGCTGCGGCTGCGCCTCTCCCAGCCCTACAAGGTCGAGGGGGGCACGGAGGTCCGCGTCGCCGCCAGCATCGGCGTCGCCTTCGCCGAGCCGGGGACCACGCCCGGCGAGCTGATGCGCAACGCCGACCTCGCGATGTACCGCGCCAAACAGGCCGGAAAGGGCCGCGTCGAGATGTACGCGCCGCAGATGCAGGCCGACGTGGTGCGCCGCGCCGAGCTGGCCACCCGGCTGCGCACGGCGCTGCACGACGGCGAGTTCGCGCTGCTGCACCAGCCCGTCGTGGAGCTGGACAGCGGACGCGTCACCGCGGTGGGCGCCCAGGCCCGCTGGCGCTCGTCCCAGGGCATCCTCTTCACCCCGGCCGAGTTCATGCGGGCGGCCGACGACGGCCGGGGCGGGGGCGGCGGCGCGCGCATCGCGGAGCTGGGCCGCTGGATGCTGGAGGAGGCGGTGGAGCAGGCCGCGCAGCGGTACCGCGCGGGGCACAGCGTGCCCGTGTTCGTACGGCTGTCCGCGAGCCGGCTGATGGACAAGGCGCTGCCGCCCAAGAGCGTCGAGGCGCTGCTGACCCGGCACCGGCTGCCGTCCGGCGCGCTGATCCTGGAGCTGACCGGGGGCGACCCGCGGGTGCCGCTGGACGAGCTGGAGCACCGCCTGGTGGCGCTGCGCCGGCTCGGCATGCGGATCGCCCTGGACGGCTTCGGCAGCGGTTACGCGGCCATCAGCGCGCTGCGGCGGCTGCCCATCGACGTGGTCAAGCTGGACCGCGGGCTGGTCGACGGCGTCGTCGAGTCCGCCCGGCTGCACAAGATCACCTCCGGGCTGCTGCGGATCGCCGCCGACCTCGGCCTCCAGTCGGTGGCGGACGGCGTCGACCGGCCCGAACAGGTCTGCGCGCTGCGCGCCATGGGGTGCACGCACGGCCTGGGCATGGCCTTCTCCGGGCCGCTCGACGAGCACCGGCTGCGGCGCGCCCTGGAGCGCGGCGACTACCCGGTGCCGGGCGGGCTGTGGGCCGAGCTTCCCGGTGAGCGCAACCACGCGCTGGTCGGTGCTCCGCTGCCGGTCAGGGCCGGTGCCTCGCGGGGCGCGGGGTCACTCGCGCACCCGCCGTTGCGCTCACATAATGAGACCCCCGTCCCACCCACTTGACACTTTCGGGGCGACAGGGAGAGGGTCAGTCCCATGCGCACCCGAATTCTCGTACTTGGAAAGCGCGTCGGCTGAGCAGGGCCAACCACGAAGGCCCTGCGGACTCCTCCCGACGCGCTCCCCTCGCTTGCCTCACGGCACGAGGGGTTTTTTGTTGCACTGACACCTCGCAGATCACCCCAAATCCCTCATCTTCGAGAAGAGAATGTCGATGACCGAGCAGGCCACCGGGGCCCACCATCCGCAGCCGCGGGCCCGTTCCGGCGGGGCACAGCCCGCCGCCGTCGAGCACGTCACGGGCGCGCAGTCCCTCATTCGCTCGCTTGAGGAGGTCGGGGCCGACACCGTGTTCGGCATCCCCGGGGGCGCGATCCTCCCCGCGTACGACCCGATGATGGACTCGGCGACGGTCCGCCACGTCCTCGTCCGCCACGAGCAGGGCGCGGGCCACGCCGCCACCGGATACGCGCAGGCCACGGGGAAGGTCGGCGTCTGCATGGCCACCTCGGGCCCCGGCGCCACCAACCTCGTCACCCCGATCGCCGACGCCCACATGGACTCGGTGCCGCTCGTCGCCATCACCGGCCAGGTCGCCTCCGCCTCGATCGGCACGGACGCCTTCCAGGAGGCGGACATCTGCGGCATCACCATGCCGATCACCAAGCACAACTGGCTGGTCACGGACGCCGCCGAGATCCCCAGGACCATCGCGGAGGCGTTCCACGTCGCCTCCACCGGCCGCCCCGGCCCGGTCCTCGTCGACATCGCCAAGGACGCCCTCCAGGCCCGTACGACCTTCGTCTGGCCGCCCCAGACCGACCTGCCCGGCTACCGCCCCACCACCAAGCCGCACGCCAAGCAGATCCGCGAGGCCGCCCGGCTGATCAGCGAGGCCAGGCGCCCGGTGCTCTACGTCGGCGGCGGCGTCCTGAAGGCGGGGGCCACGGCCGAGCTGAAGGTGCTGGCCGAGCTGACCGGCGCGCCCGTCACCACCACCCTGATGGCGCTGGGCGCGTTCCCCGACAGCCACCCGCAGCACGTCGGGATGCCCGGCATGCACGGCTCCGTCACCGCCGTCACCGCGCTCCAGAAGGCCGACCTGATCGTGGCGCTCGGCGCGCGCTTCGACGACCGGGTCACCGGCAAGCTCGACTCGTTCGCCCCGTTCGCCAAGATCGTGCACGCGGACATCGACCCCGCCGAGATCGGCAAGAACCGCGCCGCCGACGTCCCGATCGTCGGGGACGCCCGCGAGGTCATCGCCGACCTGGTCGTCGCCGTCCAGGCCGAGCACGAGGAGGACCACCTCGGCCCGGCCGCCCAGGACCGCTACGGGGCCTGGTGGAGCGACCTGAACCGGTGGCGCGAGACCTACCCGCTCGGCTACGACCTGCCCGACGACGGCAGCCTCTCCCCGCAGCAGGTCATCCAGCGCGTCGGCGAACTGGCCCCGGAGGGCACCATCTACGCGGCCGGCGTCGGCCAGCACCAGATGTGGGCCTCCCACTTCATCGACTACGAGCACCCCTCGACCTGGCTCAACTCCGGCGGCGCCGGGACCATGGGGTACGCGGTGCCGGCCGCCATGGGCGCCAAGGCCGGCCGGCCGGACCGCACGGTCTGGGCCATCGACGGCGACGGCTGCTTCCAGATGACCAACCAGGAGCTGGTCACCTGCGCGCTGAACAACATCCCGATCAAGGTCGCGATCATCAACAACGGCGCGCTCGGGATGGTCCGCCAGTGGCAGACCCTGTTCTACAACCAGCGCTACTCCAACACCGTGCTGCACAACGGCAAGACCAACGCCGGCCTCAGCTGCAACGTGGGCAGCAGCTCCGCCGAGACCCAGGGCACCCGCGTCCCGGACTTCGTGAAGCTCGCCGAGGCCATGGGGTGCGTGGGGCTGCGCTGCGAGAGCCCCGACCAGCTCGACGCGGTCATCGAGAAGGCCAACGCCATCAACGACCGCCCCGTCGTCGTGGACTTCATCGTCCACGAGGACGCGATGGTCTGGCCGATGGTCGCCGCCGGGACCTCCAACGACGAGGTCATGGCCGCCCGGGGCATCCGCCCGGACTTCGGCGACAACGAAGACGACTGAACCGCCGGGACAGCCGAAGAGGCCGAAGAAGGAAGACCGAGCCCATGACCAAGCACACACTCTCCGTCCTGGTGGAGAACACCCCCGGAATCCTCGCCCGGATCGCCGCCCTGTTCTCCCGCCGCGGCTTCAATATCGACTCCCTCGCCGTCGGCGTCACCGAGCACCCCGACATCTCCCGCATCACCATCGTGGTCAATGTCGAGTCGCTGCCGCTGGAGCAGGTCACCAAGCAGCTCAACAAGCTCGTCAACGTGCTCAAGATCGTCGAGCTGGAGGACCACGCGGCGATCCAGCGCGAACTCGTGCTGGTGAAGGTCCGCGCCGACAACGAGACCCGCTCCCAGGTCGTCGAGATCGTCCAGCTCTTCCGCGCCAAGACCGTGGACGTCTCCCCGGAGGCCGTCACCATCGAGGCCACCGGCGGCGCCGACAAGCTCTCCGCCATGCTCAAGATGCTGGAGCCGTTCGGCATCAAGGAGTTGGTGCAGTCCGGCACCATCGCCATAGGGCGCGGCGCCCGTTCCATCACCGACCGGAGCCTGCGCTCCCTGGACCGCAGCGCCTGACCGGTCCGCTCCCGCGGTGCGCCGACCGCATCGCGAGACCCCCGGACTTTCCACCCCCGGCCCGACGTACTGTGTGGGCAACCAGCTAGTTCCAAGGAGATACCCGAAGTGGCCGAGCTGTTCTACGACGACGACGCCGACCTGTCCATCATCCAGGGCCGCAAGGTCGCGGTTCTGGGATTCGGCAGCCAGGGCCACGCCCACGCGCTGTCGCTGCGCGACTCGGGCGTCGACGTCCGCGTCGGGCTGCACGAGGGCTCCAAGTCCAAGGTGAAGGCCGAGGAGCAGGGGCTGCGCGTGGTCCCCGTCGCCGAGGCCGCCGCCGAGGCCGACGTGATCATGATCCTGGTGCCGGACCCGATCCAGGCCAAGGTCTACGAGGAGTCCGTCAAGGACAACCTCAAGGAGGGCGACGCCCTCTTCTTCGGCCACGGCCTCAACATCCGCTACGGCTTCATCAAGCCGCCCGCCGACGTCACCGTCGCCATGGTCGCCCCGAAGGGCCCGGGCCACCTGGTCCGCCGCCAGTACGAGGAGGGCCGCGGCGTGCCGTGCATCGTGGCCGTCGAGCAGGACCCGGCCGACGAGGGCCTGGCGCTCGCCCTCTCGTACGCGAAGGGCATCGGCGGCACCCGCGCCGGCGTCATCAAGACGACGTTCACGGAGGAGGCCGAGACCGACCTCTTCGGCGAGCAGGCCGTGCTGTGCGGCGGCGCGTCCGCGCTGGTCAAGGCGGGCTTCGAGACCCTGGTCGAGGCGGGCTACCAGCCCGAGATCGCGTACTTCGAGTGCCTCCACGAGCTGAAGCTGATCGTGGACCTCATGTACGAGGGCGGCCTGGAGAAGATGCGCTGGTCGATCTCCGAGACCGCCGAGTGGGGCGACTACATCAGCGGCCCGCGGATCGTGAACGACCAGACCAAGGCCGAGATGAAGAAGATCCTCGGCGAGATCCAGGACGGCACCTTCGCCAAGAACTGGATGGCGGAGTACAACGCCGGTCTGCCGAAGTACAACGAGTACAAGAAGGCCGACGAGGACCACCTGCTGGAGACCACCGGCAAGAAGCTCCGCAAGCTCATGAGCTGGGTCGACGACGAGGCGTGAGGCCACTCGGCGCGGGTCCGGCGGACCGGTCGCGCACGGCGCTCGACGCCGCGCCGGTCCGCCGGGCCCACGCCGTCGTACCGCGCCGTCGCGGCGGGGCCTCCCGCGGCGACGGCGCGGGCCCATGGGGCGGGGAACCGGCGCGGCGTCGAGCGCCGGAGCCGGCGCGTACGGCGTGCGGCCGAGTCCCGGTGCGTTCGCGTGATGCCCCGGAGCCGGTACGGAACGCGCGTGCGCCCCGGAGCGCACGCGCGTTTCGCACGGCGTACAGCTACAGCGGAGTGATTTGGCCGGGTAGGCCAATCGCATCCCGTACCGCCGATACACTGCTCTGCAACAAGCGCGTCAGGCTCACAGCGTCGTGCGTCTTCCACGCGGCTGCGCCCCCCTTCACCGCCTTCGGCCGTCGGGACGGCCGTCCGCAAAGGACCAGTGAGGACTGATGACCACGTGAGCACGAAACCTGTCGTACTGATCGCCGAAGAGCTGTCGCCCGCCACTGTCGACGCCCTTGGACCGGACTTCGAGATCCGGCACTGCAACGGCGCGGACCGCGCCGAACTCCTCCCCGCCATCGCCGATGTCGACGCGATCCTGGTGCGCAGCGCGACCAAGGTCGACGCCGAGGCCATCGCCGCCGCCCGCAAGTTGCGGGTCGTCGCCCGGGCCGGCGTCGGTCTGGACAATGTGGACGTCTCCGCCGCCACCAAGGCCGGCGTGATGGTCGTGAACGCCCCGACCTCCAACATCGTCACCGCCGCGGAGCTGGCCTGCGGCCTGCTCGTGGCCACCGCCCGCAATATCCCGCAGGCCAACTCCGCGTTGAAGAACGGCGAGTGGAAGCGCAGCAAGTACACCGGCGTCGAGCTGTCCGAGAAGACGCTGGGCGTCGTCGGCCTCGGCCGGATCGGGGTGCTGGTCGCGCAGCGGATGTCCGCGTTCGGCATGAAGATCGTCGCGTACGACCCGTACGTGCAGCCCGCGCGCGCCGCGCAGATGGGCGTCAAGCTGCTGACGCTGGACGAGCTGCTGGAGGTCGCGGACTTCATCACCGTGCACCTGCCCAAGACCCCCGAGACGCTCGGCCTGATCGGCGACGACGCGCTGCACAAGGTCCAGCCGCACGTGCGGATCGTGAACGCCGCGCGCGGCGGGATCGTCGACGAGGCGGCGCTGGCGACGGCCCTCAAGGAGGGCCGGGTCGCGGGCGCGGGCCTGGACGTCTACGCCTCCGAGCCGTGCACCGACTCGCCGCTTTTCGACTTCGACCAGGTCGTGGCCACCCCGCACCTGGGCGCCTCGACCGGTGAGGCGCAGGAGAAGGCGGGCATCGCCGTCGCCAAGTCCGTACGCCTCGCGCTCGCGGGCGAGCTGGTGCCGGACGCGGTCAACGTGCAGGGCGGGGTCATCGCCGAGGACGTGAAGCCGGGGCTGCCGCTCGCCGAGAAGCTCGGCCGGATCTTCACCGCGCTCGCGGGCGAGGTCGCGGTCCGCCTCGACGTCGAGGTATACGGCGAGATCACCCAGCACGATGTGAAGGTGCTCGAACTCTCCGCGCTCAAGGGCGTGTTCGAGGACGTCGTGGACGAGACCGTCTCGTACGTCAACGCGCCGCTCTTCGCGCAGGAGCGCGGCGTCGAGGTCCGCCTGACGACCAGCAGCGAGTCCACCGAGCACCGCAATGTGGTGATCGTGCGCGGCACGCTCGCGGACGGCGACGAGGTCTCCATCTCCGGCACGCTGGCCGGCCCCAAGAACCTCCAGAAGATCGTC
Source organism: Streptomyces sp. NPDC050610 (assembly GCF_040654875.1). Classification (NCBI taxonomy): domain Bacteria; kingdom Bacillati; phylum Actinomycetota; class Actinomycetes; order Kitasatosporales; family Streptomycetaceae; genus Streptomyces; species Streptomyces sp. NPDC050610. The sequence continues at coordinate 158,092 of NZ_JBFAIV010000015.1, forward strand.
GCGGTCGGCGAGCACGGTGTGGATCTGGCCCTCGCCGACCACATGGCCTTCCTGCGGTACGGGGACCGGCCGGGCGTCGTCGGCACCGTCGGCCGCATCCTCGGCGAGGCCGGCATCAACATCGCGGGCATGCAGGTCTCGCGGTCGGGCGAGGGCGGCGAGGCGCTGGTCGCCCTCACCGTCGACGAGTCGATCCCGGCTCCGGTGCTCGCCGAGATCGCCGTGGAGATCGGCGCGACGTCGGCCCGTACGGTCAATCTGAACGACTGATCTCCGCGGGCCGGCGCCGTCGCGCCGGTGCGCTGCGACAGGACTGGGCCCGGCCCCCGCTTTCCGGCGGGGACCGGGCCCAGTTGCATGACCGGTCAACCATTCACCCGAATGGAGGTACTGGGCGGTTTTCCGGACTCCCCCTCAAAGGAGCCGCTGTGCGGCCGGCGGGCGGCGCCGCACGGGGTGCAGCAGTCGCCGCCCGGGTGGCGGCGGCGCGCAATGGGGAGAGCGCGCCCATAACTGTCGGAGCGTGCGGAAGGAGAAGAGTCGCCATGACCGCACCCCACGGCGAAACGCAACGAGACCTGTCCGGCATGAGCGTCGTCGACGCCGACGGCCACCGAGTGGGTTCCGTGCAGCAGGTCTACCGAGACGACAGGACCGGCGACCCGGAGTGGATCACCGTGCGCACCGGCCTGTTCGGGACGAAGGAGACGTTCGTGCCCCTCGCCGGGGCGCGACAAGAGGACGGCGAACTGCGCGTCCCCCACAGCAAGGACACGATCAAGGACGCGCCGCGGATCGACGCCGACGGGCACCTCGATCCGGCGGAGGAGGACCACCTCTATCAGCACTACGGGCTGACGCCGGGCGGCCGCGGCAAGGGCCGGGCGGACGAGGCGGGGCAGGGCAGGAACGCCGCGCCGGCCGCCGGGACCGCGGGCGCCGCCGGGATGGCCGGGGCCGCGGGCCGCGGTACGGGCGAGAGCGCCCGCAACCGTACCGACTCCGCGCAACTCGCCGGCGCCGGAGCCCCCTCCAGGGGTCGCGACGCCGGGGACGCGGTCGGCGCCAAGGGCCAGGGCGAGGAGATGATCCTCTCCGAGGAGCGCGTGACCTGGGGCACCGAGGAACGCGAGAGCGGCCGCGCGCATCTGCGCAAGCACGTGGTCACCGAGGACGTCTCGCAGAGCGTGCCGGTGAGCCACGAGGAGGTCACCGTCCACCGCGAGGCGATCAAGCCCGGCGACCGCACCACCGGCCGCGCGGCGAACCTCTCCAACGGCGAGGTGGAGGTCGTCCTCCACGAGGAGGTCGCCGTCGTCCGCAAGGAGACCGTCCCCGTGGAGCGGGTGCGGATGGACACCAAGAAGGTGAGCGGGCAGCAGGAGGTGCGCGCCCAGGTCCGCAAGGAGGAGGTCGAGTACGACGACGGCCTGAAGTCCAAGCACCAGGAGCCGGGCGACTCCGGCCGCCGCCGCTGAACCGCCGCTGACGGGCGACCGGTTCGGTGACGGGTTCCGGAGCCGGGGCATGGGCCCCGGCTCCGGAACCGTTCTGTTCGGGCCGCCCCGGCGCGCGACATCCCAGGCAGCCGTCCGCAACATGGCCGATCTACGCATAGCCGATCTCGGCCACGGGGCATCGACTGGAGACGGACACCACGTCGCACCGCCTGGGAGGTCCCATGACCGAGGCCGCAACCCGACCGATCGAGCCGCATACGCCCCCGTTCCCCGCCGACCGTACGTGCCCCTACCACCCGCCTGTTGACTACGGACCGTTGAAGACCGCGGGGGACATGCACCGCGCCACGCTCTACGACGGGCGTGAAGTATGGATGGTCACCGGCCACGCCCAGGCCCGCGCCCTGCTCACCGACAAGCGCCTCTCCACCGACCGGCGGAATCCGGGCTTTCCCGTGATCGCGCCCCGTGCCGAGTCCCAGAGCACGGTCGTCATCCCGCTCCTCGGGGTCGACGACCCCCTGCACGCCACGCAGCGCCGGATGCTCATCCCGAGCTTCACCGTGAAGCGCGTGGCCGCCATGCGGCCGCACATCCAGCGCATCGTGGACGGGCTGCTGGACACGATGGCCGAGCGGGGCGGGCCCACCGACCTCGTCGCCTCGTTCTCGCTGCCCGTGCCGTCCATGGTCATCTGCTCGCTGCTCGGCATCCCCTACGACGACCACGAGTTCTTCGAGGAGTGCTCCCGCAAGTTGCTCACCGCCGAGACGGCCCGCGAGGCCGACGCGTTCCGCCACGATCTGGAGAGCTACCTCCTCGACCTGGTGGTGAAGAAGGAGGCCGAACCGGGCGACGGGCTCCTCGACGAACTGATCGCCGATCGGCTCGCCGAAGGCGAGTTGGAGCGCGACGAAGTGGTCATGATGGCCCTGCTCCTGCTCATCGCCGGCCATGAGACCACCTCCAACATGATCGCCCTCGGCACCTACACCCTCCTCGAACACCCGGAGGAGCTCGACGCGTTGCGCGGCGACCCGGCGCTGATACCCGGCGCCGTGGAAGAGCTGCTGCGCTTCCTGTCCATCGCCGACGGGATGGTGCGCGTCGCCCTTGAGGACATCGAACTCGACGGCGGCGGCGTCATCAGGACCGGCGAGGGCGTCATCCTCAGCACCTCGATGATCAACCGCGACGACGCCACGTACCAGGACCCCGACGGGCTCGACGTGCGCCGCTCCGCGCGCCACCATGTGGCGTTCGGCTTCGGCGTCCACCAGTGCCTCGGGCAGAACCTCGCCCGCGCCGAACTGGAGATCGCGCTCACCGCCCTGCTGGCCCGCTTCCCGACCCTGCGGCTCGCCGTCCCCGCGGACCAGGTGCCCGTCAAGCCGGGAAACACCCTCCAGGGGCTCTTCGCACTACCCGTGACCTGGTAAGGAGGTCCAGCGGGATGACCGACGAAGCACCGCCCACGCTGCGCATCACCATCGACACCGATATCTGCATCGGCTCCGGCCAGTGCGCCCTCACCGCGCCCGGCGTCTTCACCCAGGACGACGACGGGTTCAGCGCCCTGCTCCCCGGCAAGGAGGACGGGGCGGGCGACCCGCTGGTGCGGGAGGCGGCGCGCGCCTGCCCAGTTCAAGCCATTTCTCTGACAGAGGTGTGAAAGACACTGATCCGGGGCAGCGGCCGACGCAGTGCCGTAGCCGGCAGCCCGCCGGGCCCTAGAGTCTCGCCGCCTTGAGCGACATGTGGAGCAGCAGCCGGTCCTCGCCCTCGTCCAGGTCGAGGCCGGTGAGCTGCTCCACCTTCGACAACCGGTAATAGAGCGTCTGCCGGTGGATGCCCAACTGCGCCGCCGTACGCCCCGCCTGCCCCGCGCAGTCCAGGAACACCTCGGCCGTACGCGCCAGTTCGGCGTGCGAGCGCTCCAGCAGCGGCCGGACCACCCGGTCCGCCGCCCCGTCGGCCGGCAGCTCCGCCAGCACCCGGTACGGACCCACACCACCCCACTCCGCGACCGGCCCGAACCGCGCCTCCGCGCGCGCCGCGCGCGCCGCGGCGAGCGCCTCGCGCCAGGCCGCGGGCGCGTCGGCCAGCCCCCGGCGCGGATCGCTGACCCCCGCGCCCGAACCGTGCGCCCGCGGCGAGCGCAGCAGCTGTTCGGCCGCCGCGCGCGCCGGGTCCAGCGCGGTCGGCGCACGCAGCCGGACCAGCGCCGCCAGCCCCGCGGCCGGGCCCGGCGCACCGTCCCGCTCCTTGCCGCCCCGACCCGCGCCCCCGCCCCGCCGCCCCCCGGACTCCGTGACGGCGCACGTGGCGAGAACCCCCGGCAGGCTGGGCAGGGGCGCCGCGTCGAGGTCCTCCCGGTCCCACGGCGTGACGGCCACCAGCGCGAGCGGCCCCTCGGCCGTATCCGGCAGCGCGCCCCGCAGGGCGTCGCGCGCCGCGTCCCGTCCGGTCGGGGCGCTGGTGAGCAACTCGCGCAGCAGCTCCCCGAGTTCGCGCCCGGCCCGCGCCTCCGCCGCGAGGAGCGCGCCGATGCGGGCGGCCGTCTCCATCGCCTGGGCGAGCCGCGGGTCCGGCGGGACGCCGGGGCCGCCGAATTCGAGGTCGGCGAGGTGGCCGTCGTCCAGCAGCCAGGCGTAACCGTGCACGACGCCCCGGTGGCGCACCGGCAGGCAGATGCGGCCGCGGAACACCCCGGCCGCCGGGTCCGGCGGAATCCGCAGCGGGGCCTGCGCGCGCGAGATGCCGAACGCCTCGAACCAGGCCCGTACCGCGGCCGTCGACCGGCGCTGGAGGATCGAACGGGTGCGGACCGGGTCCATGACCAGGTCGAGATCGCCGTCACTGTCGTGGGCGCCGAAGGCGATCAGCGCGAAGTCCCGGTCCTCCAGCGTCGCGGGCGCGCCCAGCGCCGCCGAGATCTCGTCCACGAACTGCTGATAGTCCCCGCGCATCCCGCCATGACTCCTCTCCTGTGACCCGTTGTGACCTGCTGTGCCCCAGTGCGACGTCCCGCCTCGTCCGCCCCACGACGCCGCCTCCCATTCTCATACATCTGTCTGAGATCCCGGACACGAAGGCGTGACAGCTGTCGATGGTCGCGGCCCCGTATGAAACTTAAATTTCACGGTGGCTCACCTTGCCGTCGCGACGCGTTGCCGCGGCATTCGTCAACACCTGTCTTCCAGCGGAAACGGCCGTCCGGCCGGGCCCCGGAAGCGCACATAACGTGGAGGTGCCCGTGCTGGGTCCTGTGCTCCTTGCCGCCGCACGCAGCGACAGCATTCGACGTCTCGTCTCGGCCGCGCCGGTCACCCGCCCCGTGGTGGACCGATTCGTCGCCGGCGAGCGGCTGGACGAATCGATGGCCGTGGTCCGCTCGCTCAACGAGCGCGGCCTGGAAGTCACCCTCGACCACCTCGGTGAGGACATCACCGACCCGACCGAGGCGCTCCGCAACCGCGACGCCTACCTGGCGCTGACCGAGGCCCTGGCCGGCCAGGGCCTCGGCGCCCGCGCCGAGATGTCCGTCAAGCTCTCCGCCTTCGGCCAGGCGCTCTCCGGCGGCCACGACCTCGCGCTCGCCAACGTCACCCCGGTCGTCGAGGCCGCCGCCGAGGCCGGCACCACGGTGACCCTGGACATGGAGGACCACACCACGGTCGACTCCACCCTCGCGATCCTCGCCGAACTGCGGAAGCGCTTCCCCAAGACGGGCGCCGTCGTCCAGTCGTACCTCTTCCGCACCGAGGAGGACTGCCACGCGCTCGCCGGGGAAGGCTCGCGGGTGCGCCTGGTCAAGGGCGCGTACAAGGAGCCCGCCTCCGTCGCCTTCCAGGACAAGCGGGAGGTGGACCGCTCGTACGTCCGCTGCCTCAAGGTCCTGATGGCGGGCAAGGGCTACCCGATGGTCGGCTCGCACGACCCGCGGATGGTCGCCATCGCGCAGGAGCTCGGCCGCCGCTACGGGCGCAAGCTGGACGAGTACGAGTTCCAGATGCTCTACGGCATCCGGGCGGCGGAACAGGAGCGGCTGGTATCAGAGGGGCACCGGATGCGGGTGTACATCCCGTACGGCACCGACTGGTACGGATACTTCATGCGGCGCCTCGCCGAGCGACCGGCCAACCTGACGTTCTTCCTGCGCTCGCTGGCCACGCGCGGCTGAGCCCCACAGACCCGATACACCCGCTTCACACACCCGCCTCACACCCCCGATCGAAGGAGACGGCCACCATGGACGCCGTGACCCAGGTCCCCGCCCCGTACAACGAGCCGGTGCACGGCTACGCCCCGGGCTCCCCGGAGCGCGCCCGCCTCGAAGCCAAGCTCAAGGAGCTGGCCGAGAACCCCATCGACCTGCCGATGACCATCGACGGCGAGCGGCGGATGGGCGGCGGCGAGCGGTTCGACGTCGTACAGCCGCACAACCACAAGGCCGTGCTCGGCTCGTACAACAACGCCACCCGCCAGGACGCCCAGGACGCGATCGACGCGGCCCTGGCCGCCGCCCCGGCCTGGCGCGCGCTGTCCTTCGACGACCGCGCCGCGATCATCCTCAAGGCCGCCGAGCTGCTCTCCGGCCCCTGGCGCGAGACGATCGCCGCCTCCACGATGCTGGGCCAGTCCAAGACGGCGCAGCAGGCGGAGATCGACGCGCCCTGCGAGCTCGTCGACTTCTGGCGCTTCAACGTGCACTTCGCGCGTGAGCTCCTCAACGAGCAGCCGCTCGTCCAGCCGAACGGCGTGTGGAACCGGATGGACCACCGCCCGCTGGAGGGCTTCGTCTACGCGATCACGCCCTTCAACTTCACCGCCATCGCGGGCAACCTGCCCACCGCGCCCGCGCTGATGGGCAACGTGGTGGTCTGGAAGCCGTCCCCGACCCAGACGCACTCCGCGATCCTGCTCATGCAGCTCCTGGAGGAGGCGGGCCTCCCCAAGGGCGTCATCAACCTCGTCACGGGCGACGGCAAGGAGGTCTCCGAGGTCGCGCTGCCGCACCCCGACCTCGCGGGCGTCCACTTCACCGGCTCGACCGCGACGTTCCAGCACCTGTGGAAGTCCGTCGGCGAGAACATCACCGGCTACAAGTCCTACCCGCGCCTGGTCGGCGAGACCGGCGGCAAGGACTTCATCGTCGCCCACCCGAGCGCCGACCCCAAGATCCTCAAGACCGCCGTCACCCGCGGCGCCTTCGAGTACCAGGGCCAGAAGTGCTCGGCCGCCTCGCGCGCGTACATCCCGCGTTCCATTTGGGAGAACGGCTTCAAGGAGGAGCTGGCGGCCGAGGTCGACGGCCTCACGATGGGCGACGTCACCGACCTGTCCAACTTCATCGGCGCCGTCATCGACGACCGCGCCTTCGCGAAGAACAAGGCCGCGATCGACCGCGCCAAGTCCGACGCGACCTGCGAGATCGTGGCCGGCGGCACGTACGACGACTCGGTCGGCTACTTCGTCCGCCCGACCGTGATCGCCTGCTCCGACCCGGAGAACGAGGTCTTCAAGACCGAGTACTTCGGCCCGGTCATCGGGGTCCACGTCTACGAGGACGCCGACTTCGACGCCATGCTGGAGCAGATGGAGTCGGCCTCGTCCTACGCCCTGACCGGCGCCGTCCTCGCCAAGGACCGGCACGTCCTGGCCGCCGCCTCCGAGAAGCTGCGCTTCGCGGCCGGCAACTTCTACATCAACGACCGCCCCACCGGCTCGATCGTCGGCCAGCAGCCCTTCGGCGGCGGCCGCGCCTCGGGTACGAACGACAAGGCGGGCTCCAAGTTCAACCTGCTGCGCTGGTCCTCCCCGCGCGCCATCAAGGAGACCCAGGTGGCCCCGACGGACTACCGCTACCCGCACATGGGCTGACCCAGCCTGTAGGGACAGCGACGGCCCGGCGCCCCCGTTGTGGGGGGTGCCGGGCCGTCGGCATGTCGGCTATCCCTTGCGCGGCGGTCCGGTGATCTCCTCGCCGATGACGAAGCCCTTGGCGGGGCCTTCGGGAATGGCCACCTCGGTGCCGTAGGGGACGCGGGTCTCGGCGGCGTAGACCGCTTCGGCGGGGGAGGGCGACGAGAGCACGGTGACGGTGCCGTGACCGTCGTGGTCGTCGATGAGGACGTAAACGGGAATGCCGGCACGGGCGTAGGCCCGGCGTTTACGGACCCGGTCGCGCTGGACGCTGTCGTAACCGGGTGAGACGACTTCGACGACGAGTTGTACGGCGGAAGCCTTGACGGCGACGCCGTCGTCGGTCTCGACCTCGCCGATGTCCTCGGGGGCGATGAGGACGTCGGGAATCCAGACCTTGCGGTGGTGCACCACATTCGTGTCCTGGTGGGCCGCGTACTCGTCCTCGCCGAGGTACTTGTCCATGGCGCGGCGAAGCCGGTTGGTGATCTGACTGTGAGAAACGCGGCCCGTGGGCGACACCTCGATGAACCCCTCAACGATCTCGGCGCGGAAGCCCTCGGGGAGTTCCATGGTCTTCCATGCCTGCCACAGGGCCTCGTCCAGATCAGGTCCGGGCATCGCGGCCTCGGGCGCCTCGTATGCGAGAGCGGTCATGGTGCAGCACCTCCTCCTCAAGTGTGGGCGTCGGCGGCCTGGCGGCACAAGCGACACCGCCACGGTGCGGGGGGCGACGGTCCGGCGGCCGGTGATCGGCGGCAGATCATCTGATCGGGTGACCGATCCGTCTCAGATAGTAGGAAGCCCAAGTAATTGTGCAGACAGGACGGTGATCCTGTCCTAACTTTGTAGGAGCCGACGTCTCGTCCCATCGGGCGATGGCGGTTGCGGCCCGGTGCGCGCGTGCAGGTGACCCCTGTTGCACCCAGGCCCCCGCCCCTCCGGCGTTCATCCGACCTTCGACCGACCTTTTCCCTCGGGGTTCAGTAAGAGGAGACGTGAATCATGGCCGACACCGCTGTCCGCAGGACCCGTCGTATCGCCCGTGCCGCCGATGACGCCGACCGCAAGAACGCCGCCGCCGCGCTTCAGCGCGCGCTCGACCGCCGTGACAACGGCGGGGTCACCGGGCACTGAGGCGCGCTGAAAGGGGCCGGGCCCTCCGGACGGAGGTGGCCCAGCCCCTGGCGCGCGTACGTACCGGTACCGCTCAGTGGCCCCGGCCGTGCCCGTGGCCGCGCACCACGTCGAAGTGGTCCAGCCGGCCGCCGCTCTCCGCCAGCGTCGTCACGCGCATGCGCGGCCGGTGGCCCGGTTCGACCTCGACGGCGATGAAGGAGTAGCCGGTGTAGCGGACGCGCGACCACTCCACCGTCTCCTTGTCCTTCCCGCCGCCCTTCGCCCAGTGGTAGGTGGGGACGCTGTCGAGGTCCGCGACGTGGCCCTCGTAGCTGTCCGCCACCGGGAAGTCGTAGAGCGACTTGCCCGCGCCGCCCGCCGTGACGTACACGATGCCGTCGCGCGTGGAGTCGACCGTCTCGCCGATCGGCACCTGCTTCGAAACCTTGCCGCGGTGGATGGCGTCGGTGCGCTCGTACACGTGGTTGTGGCCGTTGATGACCAGGTCCACCTGGTGCTTCTCGAACAGCGGCACCCACGCGTCGCGCACCCCGCCGTCGGACGCGTGCGAGTTGGTCGTGGAGAAGGCGCAGTGGTGGAAGAAGACCACGATGAAGTCGATGCCGCGCTGCGCCCGCAGCTGGCCGAGGCGCCGGTCGAGCCACTTGGTCTGGCGGCCCGCCGTGTAGCCGGTGTTGGCGGTGATCTCGTACGAGACGTCGTTGGCGTCCAGGGCGACGAAGGCGACGTTGCCGTACGCGAAGGAGTAGACGCCCGGGGCGTTCACCGCGTCGACGCCGTTGTCCGGCAGCGTCCAGCGGGCGTTCTGGCCGCCGTAGCCGTGCGGGGAGTACCAGGCCTCCATGTCGTGGTTGCCGGTGGTCACCATCCACGGGACGCGCGCCGCCACCGTCTCGGTCTGCGCCAGGAACTGGTCCCACGTGCGGGCGTCGTAGACGTCGCTGGTGCGGCCCGAGCCGGACGGGTCGGCGTAGCAGATGTCGCCCGCGTGCAGGTGGAACGCCGGGTTCTGGCCGAGGATCAGCTGGTCGTTGGCGAGCGCGTCGTAGGTGACGCCCTGGTCGCCGAAGGCGGTGAAGGTGAACTTCTCCGCGCGGGCCGGGGCGGTGGTGAAGGTGCCGATGGAGGAGAAGTTCCGCGGGTGCGCCGGGTCGAAGCCGTCGTGGCCGACGCCGTAGTAATAGGTGCGGCCGGGGCGCAGGTGGTCCAGCGCCGCGTGCAGATAGACCTGGTCGACGGCGGGCTGCTTCTTCGACAGGGCGGGCGTGTGCAGGTCCCGCACCTCGGCGTGGATCTTGTGGCTGAGGTCCCAGGGCTTGAGCCCGATCCGGATGAACGGGCGCTTGACCGCGAACGGCACCTGCCAGGAGACGCGCATCTGCGTCCTGGGGTCGGCGCCGAAGGCGAGGTGCCGGCCGAAGGGCGCGACGAGGTGGCCGCTCACCTTGGTGGTGGCGTGCGAGGTGAGGAGGGTAGGCGAGGGGGCCGAGGCGGCGGGGGCGGCGGCCGGCTGCGCGGCGTAGGCGTTGGCGCCGCCGGTCAGCAGGCCCGCGCCCGCGACGGCCCCGGCGCTCGCGGCGCCCGCGCGCAGCATCCCGCGCCGGGTGAGCTTCGTCCGCAGGTACTCGTGCTGTTCGGGCATCGTCATACGCGCCGCGAGGTGGTCGGGTATGCCGAACCGTGGTGTCTCCATGCATCACAACGTGTCAGGGGAGCCCGACCCCCACGCGTCCTGCGGGTGAACGACAGTCGACCGGCCGACGGCGTGTCCGGATAGTGGACGACCGGTGTCAACCGGCGGGACGCGGGAGTAGGGTCCCGGTATGTCTCGCAGCATTCGCCTCGCAGTGATCCCCGGTGACGGTATCGGCCAGGAAGTCGTGGCCCAGGGCCTCAAGGTCCTCACCGCCGCCCTCCCCTCCGACGTGAAGCTGGAGACCGAGGAGTACGACCTCGGCGCCAAGCGGTGGCACGCTACCGGCGAGACCCTGCCGGACGCCGACCTGGAGTCGCTGAAGAACCACGACGCGATCCTGCTCGGCGCCATCGGCGACCCGTCCGTCCCCTCCGGCGTGCTGGAGCGCGGGCTCCTCCTGAAGCTCCGTTTCGCCTTCGACCACTACGTCAACCTGCGTCCGTCGAAGCTGCTGCCCAACACGGCCACCCCGCTGGCCGGCCGCCCCGAGATCGACTTCGTCGTGGTGCGGGAGGGCACGGAGGGTCCGTACACGGGCAACGGCGGCTCCCTGCGCACCGGGACCCCCGCCGAGGTGGCCACCGAGGTCAGCGTCAATACGGCCTACGGCGTGGAGCGCGTCGTGCGCGACGCGTACGAGCGGGCCAAGGCCCGTCCGCGCAAGAAGCTGACGCTGGTCCACAAGAACAACGTCCTCGTGCACGCCGGCCACATGTGGAAGAAGATCTTCGACGCGGTGGGCGAGGAGTACCCCGAGGTCACCACCGACTATCTGCACGTCGACGCCGCGACGATCTTCTTTGTCACACAGCCCGAGCGGTTCGACGTCATCGTCACCGACAACCTCTTCGGCGACATCCTCACCGACCTCGCGGCCGCCGTGACCGGCGGCATCGGGCTCGCCGCGTCCGGGAACATCAACCCCAGCGGCTCCTTCCCGTCGATGTTCGAGCCGGTGCACGGCTCCGCCCCGGACATCGCGGGCACCGGCAAGGCCGACCCCACGGCCACCGTCCTGTCCACGGCCCTGCTGCTGCGGCACCTCGGCTTCGAGGCCGAGGCCGCCCGGATCGAGACCGCCGTCGCGGACGACCTCGCGGCGCGGGACGGCTCCGCCCGTACGACGGAGGAGATCGGCGACGCGCTCAGCGCGCGAGTAGCGGGCTGACGCCCGCCGCACACACCACACAGCGACGGGCAAGGCCCTGTCGTCGAACCCGCGCCTGCCCCGCGCCGCCTGGCACGCACTCTCGCCGCGTTGTCGGGTTCATCCCGGTACGCCCAGTACAGGGATGACCCTCCGCCTTGCGAGAGCACGCACCAGACGACGCGGGGCCCGCCCTCCGGGCGAACGGCGGGGGTTCGACGACGGGGCCTGGCTCCCGCCGCTGTGCTACCACGCGGTTGGGTGCGACCATCGACCCCAGGCCGCGCACGCGTTTCCGTCCACGGCCCCACCCGAGCGATAATCGGACGTGGGGCCGCGGCAATGAGGGGAAGCTCGGACGTCCTAGCAGTGCCGGGACGGAGTGAGCGCGGTCCACCACATCTGAAACTGTGAAGGACTACCACTCATGACGACGCCCACGATCGAGCTCAAGCCCTCCTCCTCGCACTCGCTGTCCGACGCCGAGCGGGAGCGCATCCTGGCGGCACCGGGATTCGGCCGCTTCTTCACCGATCACATGGTGACGGTCCGCTGGACCGAGGGCCGGGGATGGCATGACGGACAGCTCGTGCCGTACGCGCCGCTGTCCATGGACCCCGCCAACATGACGCTGCACTACGCGCAGACGATCTTCGAGGGGCTCAAGGCGTACCGTCAGCCGGACGGGACCGTGGCCACCTTCCGCCCGCACGCCAACGCCGAGCGTTTCCAGTCGTCCGCCCGCCGCCTCGGCATGCCGGAACTGCCCGTCGAGACCTTCATCGAGGCGTGCGACGCGCTCGTCAAGCAGGACAAGGACTGGGTGCCCGGCAGCGGCGAGGCCTCGCTCTACCTGCGTCCCTTCATGATCGCTACGGAGGTCGGGCTGGGCGTGCGGCCGGCCAACGAATACCTCTTCATCGTCATCGCCTCGCCGGCCGGCGCCTACTTCTCCGGCGGTGTGAAGCCGGTCTCGGTGTGGCTCTCCGAGGAGTACGTGCGGGCCACCCCCGGCGGCACCGGCGCCGCGAAGACCGGGGGCAACTACGCCGCCTCGCTGGTCGCGCAGGCTCAGGCCGCCGCGCAGGGCTGCGACCAGGTGGTCTGGCTGGACGCGATCGAGCGCCGCTGGGTCGAGGAGATGGGCGGCATGAACCTGTACTTCGTGTACGGGAACAAGATCGTCACCCCGGAGCTGACCGGCTCGCTGCTCCCCGGCATCACCCGTGACTCGCTGCTCAAGATCGCCACCGACCTGGGGTACGAGGCCGGCGAGGGCCGTATCTCCACCGACGACTGGAAGGCCGGCAACGAGGACGGCACCCTCACCGAGGTCTTCGCCTGCGGCACCGCCGCCGTCATCACCCCCGTCGGCTCGGTGAAGTCCGCCCGCGCCGACTGGACCGTCGGCGACGGCGCCCCCGGCGAGGTCACCATGAAGCTCCGCGAGGCCCTGCTGAACATCCAGACCGGCGCCGCCGAGGACACCCACGGCTGGATGCACCCCCTGGGCTGAAGCCGCCGACCGCAGCCGCGTACGTGCCTGGAGAGCCGTTCCCGTGACACGGGGAACGGCTCTCCTCGCGTTCTGCGTCCGCCGCGCCGCGTCTGCCCCGCCGCGTCCGCCGCGTCCGCTGCGCTCGCGGACCCGCGATCACGGGGCCGGGTTGTACGCATTCGGTCGCATTGACCGGCTCACTCGTGGTGCGGTTGCATCCCCGTGGGCCTTCGGCGAAGGGCCGGGGGATTCGTGCGTTCCGGGGGGAATCATGTCCATCGCTGTACGAGCGGCAGCCGGTACGGCCCTGGCCGGGGCGCTCATGGCGGCCGCCCTGCCCACCGCCGCCGCGGACACCGGCGGCACGGATACCGGCGCCACGCACCGGCCGCGCACGGTGAGAGCCAGCGTCGCCGCGGACGGCACTCAGGGGAACGCCGCGTCGGGCGGGGGCGTGATCAGCGCGAACGGGCGGTACGTCGCCTTCTCCTCGCGCGCCACCAACCTGACCCCCGACCCGAACTCGCCGTTCCCCGACACCTTCGTCAAGGACCTGCGGACCGGCACGCTCACCTTCGTCCGGGACGGGCTGTACGGGCTGCGCATGAGCGCCGACGCGAGCTGCGTCGGCTTCAACGACTACGGCGGCCACGACATCCAGGGCATCGTCCACGACCTGAAGACCGGCAGGCGGGACGTGCTCGGCCAGTCGCGCGGCGGCTCCACCCTCACCTCGCTCAGCGCCGACTGCCGCTACGCCGCCTACACCGACAAGCCGCACCACCCCGCCGACCCCAGGGCCGTGTACGTCCGCGACCGGCAGACCGGCGAGAACATCAAGGCCAGCCACGATGCGACGCCGGAACAGTTCGACATGACGGACGGATCGATCAGCGGCGACGGGAAGACGATCGCCTACCAGACCCACCGCCGCCTCGGCGAGGGCCCCGACACGTACGACATCGTCGTCAAGAACCTCCGCACGGGCCGGCTCCAGCAGATCGACGGCTCCCACGACGCCGCCCCCGCGAGCCTTGTCCAACTCAGCGGCAACGCCCGGTCGGTCGCGTACAACATGGGCCCGGACGCGTACGTACGCGACCTGCGCACCGGCCGTACGACCCGGCTCCCCGGCGTCCAGGCCCGCGCCCTGAGCCCCGACGGGCGGCGACTGCTGTACGCGGACGCCGCGTCGAAGCTCGCCCTGCGCGACCTGCGCACCGGCCGCGACCGGGCCGTGACCGCCGGTCCCGCCTCCGCCGGGCAGGGATCGCTCTCGGCACACGGCCGCAGCGTCGCCTTCGGCTCCGGCGCCGACGACCTCGTGCCCGGGGACACCAACGGCTTCGCGGACGTCTTCGTCCGGCGCGTCCGCTGAGCGCCGTGCAACGTACCACCTGCCAACCGGGCCGATCGTGTCCTTCGGGTCAAGCGGGTCAATCGTGCACGTCGGGTCAGTCAGGTCAATCGGGGGAGAGAACATGTCCGTAGTCGTACGCGCCGCCGCAGCCGTGGCCGCGCTGGCCGCCGCGCTCGCCGTCGGCGCGCTGCCCGCCACCGCCGCCGACGAGCCCACCCGCCCGTACACCGAGCGGATCAGCCACGCGCCGGACGGCGGGCAGTGGGACAGCGCGTCCTGGGGCGCGTCGTTCGGCGACCACGCGAACGTCTCGTTCACCTCGGACGCCGGCGGCCGGACCAACGCCTACCACGCGGGCCGGTCCGTCAGCTCGGGGTACAACGGGCAGACCCCGGACGGCCGTTCGTACGCGCCGTCCAGCTGCCACATCTTCACGGCCTTCGTCTCGGAGGCCACCAACATGACCGGCAACTCGCCCGCGGACGGCCGTCCCACCGTCTATCTGCGCTTCCGGCCGGTCGGGAAGATCGGGCGCACCAGCAACACGTTCGAGGGCGTCGAGTTCGCCTCGGCGGGCGAACCGAAGATCAGCTCCGACTGCGCGTACGTGACCTTCACCGCCACCCTGCCCTCGACGCCCGACCGCGTCGAGCAGCCGCGCGTCTACCGCTACAAGACCCAGAACGGCGCCATCGAGCAGGTCAGCCCGACGTCCCAGGACGGCTCCCGCGCCGCCGGGCGGCCGTCCATCAGCGCCGACGGCCGCTACATCGCCTACCAGTACGCCGTCCCGAACCGCGGCGGGCCCGCCAACCACAGCGACATCTACGTCCGCGACATGCTGACGGGCGCCCTGGAGAAGGCGAGCACGGCCCCTGACGGCGGGGCCGCGGACCGCGAGTCCACCGGCCCGGTCCTCAGCGCCGACGGCCGTCGCGTCGCCTTCGACTCGTACGCCGCCAACCTCGTGCCGGGGGATGCCAACCGCAGCGTCAACGTCTTCGTCCGCGACCTCGACAAGGGCCGCACCGCGATCGTCAAGGGCGCGGGCGGCAAGGTCTACACCGACCAGGCGGCGCTGAGCGCGGACGGCCGGCATGTCGCGTACGTCCAGGGGAGGCTGGGCGACACGGACGGGCCGGAGAGCGTGTACCTGCGCGATACGGCCACCGGGGCCACCCAGTTGATCAGCGTCGACGCCGGCGGCGGCCGCAATGACTACTCGGCGGGCAACCCCGCCGTCAATGAGGACGGCAGCGCCGTGGCCTTCGACTCCGCCTCCGCGGACCTCGTGTCCGGCGACACCAATGGGGAGAGCGACGTGTTCGTGCGGTGGCTGCGGTAGCGGGCGCCAGGGCGCGGTGGAGGGGCCGGTGCGCACGCGATGTGCATAAAGAAGCGTGATCGTTGCCGACCGAACTCTTGTCGTGGACAGGCCCGCTCCGCCACCGTGATCGTCCATGGGACAGCACTGGAAGAAGATCTGGGTCGGCTCGGCCGGCAACATGGTCGAGTGGTTCGACTGGTTCGTGTACGCGACGTTCGCCGTGTACTTCGCGGACGCGTTCTTCCCCAAGGGCAACGGCACCGCCAATCTCATGAACACCATGGGGATCTTCGCCGTCGGCTTCTTCATGCGGCCGGTCGGCGGCTGGCTGCTCGGCCGGATCGGTGACCGCAAGGGACGCAAGGCCGCCCTCACCCTGACCGTCACGCTGATGTCCGCCTCCGCGATCCTCATCGCGGTCGCCCCGACCTACGCGGTCGCGGGCTACGGCGGCGTCGCCGTCCTC
Organism: Streptomyces sp. NPDC050610; assembly: GCF_040654875.1. Taxonomy (NCBI): domain Bacteria; kingdom Bacillati; phylum Actinomycetota; class Actinomycetes; order Kitasatosporales; family Streptomycetaceae; genus Streptomyces; species Streptomyces sp. NPDC050610. Next base: position 174,111 of record NZ_JBFAIV010000015.1, read on the forward strand.
ATGGTCGCCCGGCTGCTCCAGGGGCTGTCGGTCGGCGGCGAGTACGCGGCCAGCGCGACCTATCTCACCGAGGCGTCCGCACCCGGCAAACGCGGCTTCGCCTCCAGCTTCCAGTACGTGTCCATGACCGCCGGCCAGCTCGTCGGCCTCGGCCTGCAGATCGTGATGCAGCGCACCATGTCCGAGGACGCGCTGCACAGCTGGGGATGGCGCGTCCCGTTCATCGTCGGCGCCGTCGGCGCCGCCATCGTCTTCTACCTGCGCCGCAATCTGCTGGAGACGGAGGTGTACGAGGAGGACGAGGACGACGCCGCCGAGGTCGCGCGGCGCGGCACGCTCAAGGCGCTGCTGAAGCACAAGCGCGAGGCGTTCCTGGTGATCGCGCTGACCATGGGCGGCACGGTCGCGTACTACACGTACACGACATACCTCACCAAATTCCTCTCCAAGAGCGCGGGCATGGCCAAGCCGACGGCGTCCCTCGTCAGTTTCGTCGCGCTGTTCCTCTTCATGTGCCTGCAACCGCTCGCGGGCGCCCTCTCGGACCGCATCGGCCGGCGGCCGCTGCTGATCACCTTCGCGGTCGGCTCGACCTTCCTGACCGTGCCGATCATGACGCTGCTCAAGCACGCCGGCTCCTTCTGGCCCGCGCTCGGCCTCGCCCTCCTCGCGCTCGTCATCGTCACCGGCTACACCTCGATCAACGCCTGCGTGAAGGCCGAACTCTTCCCGACCGGCGTACGCGCCCTCGGCGTCGCCCTCCCGTATGCCATCGCCAACGCCCTCTTCGGCGGCACGGCGGAGTACGTGGCCCTCTGGTTCAAAAAGGGCGGCATCGAATCAGGCTTCTACTGGTACGTGGCGGGGTGCGCGGCCGTCTCGCTGATCGTCTACCTCTCGATGCGCGAGACGCGTGACATCGACCTGAAGCGCGTCGGCCGGCCGGCCCACACGCCGGAGCCGTCGGCTTCGACGGTGCCTGAACGCGCCTGACCAGTGCCTCAATCGCCGGCCGGGCTTGTCTGATACGCGCTTCCGTACCGGCGCCGCTAACTCACCGATGGCCTCGCCGGCCGGGCTTGGGTGTGTGCGGCGCGCGATGCGAGCCAGGCTACTGACGCCCTCAATTGCCGGGCGGGTTTGGTTTGGTGCGGTTCGGTGCCAGTGCGGCTTACTGATGGCCTCAATCGCCGGCCGGGCTTGGGTGTGTGCGGCGCGTGGTGTGAGTCAGGCTACTGACGCCCTCAATTGCCGGGCGGGTTTGGTTTGGTGCGGTTCGGTGCCAGTGCGGCTTACTGATGGCCTCAATCGCCGGCCGGGCTTGGGTGTGTGCGGCGCGTGGTGTGAGTCAGGCTACTGACGCCCTCAATTGCCGGGCGGGTTTGGTTTGGTGCGGTTCGGTGCCAGTGCGGCTTACCGATGGCCTCAATCGCCGGCCGGGCTGGATGTGGTGTGGTTCGAGGCCAGTGCCGCTTACCGATGGGCTCGATCGTCGACCGGGTCTGGATGTGCGCGGCGCGCGATGCGAGCAAGGTCACCGATGCCCGCAATCGCCGGGCGGGCTGCCGACGTCATCAATCGTCGGGCGGGTTGATTTTCGTGTGGCTCGGCGCAGGCAATCCAGCCCGCCCGGCGTTTGAGGGCAATCTCTGACCGGATGGTGAGACGGCCCCACGCGGCAATGGACAGCTGTGCCACGATCCCAGCGTGCTCTCGTTCGCCATGATTATTGGCAGCAGGCGCGCCGGTCCGCAGTGACCGCCCCGTACCACCCGAGTACGGCGCGGAAACCGTGTCTCAGAGACCCGCGCGCAGACCTCTCGCACCCGCGAGAGGTCTTTTCGTTTCCCGGCCCACCTACGCCGGAGGCGATCGGCGCGAGGGATCATAGGGAGACGGTGGAGCCGGTCATTCCGGTAGACCGAGATCCCGACAGGAGTCACATCAGCATGAAGGACGTACAGGACGCGCCCGACGACGCCTTCCACGTCTTCGACACCACGCTGCGCGACGGCGCGCAGCGTGAGGGCATCAACCTCACCGTCGCGGACAAGCTGACCATCGCCCGCCACCTGGACGACTTCGGCGTCGGCTTCATCGAAGGGGGCTGGCCCGGCGCCAATCCCCGGGACACCGAGTTCTTCCAGCGGGCGCGGGACGAGATCGACTTCAAGCACGCGCGGCTCGTCGCGTTCGGCGCCACCCGCAAGGCGGGCGTACGGGCCGAGGACGACCCGCAGGTCGCGGCGTTGCTCGACGCGGACACCCCGGTCGTCTGCCTGGTCGCCAAGTCGCACGACCGGCACGTGGAGCTCGCCCTGCGCACCACCTTGGACGAGAACCTCGCGATGGTCCGCGACACCGTCTCGTATCTGCGCGGTCAGGGCCGCCGGGTCTTCGTCGACTGCGAGCACTTCTTCGACGGCTATTACGCCGACCCCGCGTACGCGAAGCAGGTCGTACGCGCCGCCCACGAGGCCGGCGCCGAGGTCGTCGTCCTCTGCGACACCAATGGCGGCATGCTCCCCGCCCACGTCCAGGCGGTCGTACGGACCGTGCTCGCCGACACCGGCGCGCGGCTGGGCATCCACGCCCAGGACGACACGGGCTGCGCGGTCGCCAACACGCTGGCGGCCGTGGACGCGGGCGCGACCCATGTGCAGTGCACGGCCAACGGCTACGGCGAGCGGGTCGGCAACTCCAACCTGTTCCCCGTCGTCGCCGCCCTGGAGGTCAAGTACGGCAAGCGGGTGCTGCCGGAGGGCGGGCTGAAGGAGATGACCCGGATCTCGCACGCCATCGCCGAGGTGGTCAACCTCACCCCGTCCACCCACCAGCCCTACGTGGGCGTTTCCGCCTTCGCCCACAAGGCCGGGCTGCACGCGTCCGCCATCAAGGTCGACCCCGACCTGTACCAGCACATCGATCCCGAGCGGGTCGGCAACACCATGCGGATGCTGGTCTCCGACATGGCCGGCCGCGCCTCCATCGAGCTCAAGGGCAAGGAGCTGGGCATCGACCTCGGCGGCGACCGCGAGCTGGTCGGCCGCGTCGTCGAGCGCGTCAAGGAGCGGGAGCTGGCGGGCTACACGTACGAGGCCGCCGACGCCTCCTTCGAGCTGCTGCTCCGCGAGGAGCTCCAGAAGGGGGAGGAGGGGAGCGCGCCGCGCTACTACCGGGTCGAGTCCTGGCGCGCGATCGTCGAGGACCGCCCCGACGGCACGCACGCCAACGAGGCGACGGTGAAGCTGTGGGCCAAGGGCGAGCGGCTGGTGGCGACCGCCGAGGGCAACGGGCCGGTGAACGCGCTGGACCGGGCGCTGCGCGTCGGCCTGGAGCGGATCTATCCGCAGCTCGCGGAGTTCGAGCTGGTCGACTACAAGGTGCGCATCCTGGAGGGCCGCCAGGGCACCGGGTCGATCACCCGGGTGCTGGTCTCCACCAGCGACGGGCGCGGCGAGTGGTCGACGGTCGGCGTCGCGGAGAACGTGATCGCGGCGTCGTGGCAGGCGCTGGACGACGCGTACGCGTACGGGCTGCGGCGTGCGGGGGTCGAGCCGCGGGAGTGAGCCGGCGGCTCTGCGTCACGGGTAGTGGGGCCCCAGTCCGGCGTCGAGCAGGTCGTACGCGCGCTCGGCGTCGGCATGGGCCTCGGTCAGGGTCTCGTCCATGCCGCGGCCCGCGTTGAGCTTCCCCCAGTTCTCGTGGGCCAGGTGCTGGTGGACCATGATGATCTGGGCGGCCGCCAGCCGCGCCGTCAGACCGCCCGCCTCAGGGGCCGCGGCCAGCAGCTGGTCCGCCAGCTCCGCCTGGTCCCGGTCGCCGTAGCGGATGACGCGGGCCGCCAGGCCAGGGGTCCTGTAGACCATGTCGATGAACGCGCGTACCCTCTGGTCGCCGGTCAGGCCCGTGATCGGGTCGTGGGCGTCCAGGCGCGCGTGGAAGTGCGCGCGCAGCGCGGCCAGCGGCGGCTGTCCGGGCGCGCGGTCGCGTACGACGCGCGCCGACTCGCCCTGGTGGTCGGCGAAGCGGTGCAGGACCAAGTCCTCCTTGGTGGGGAAGTAGCGGAAGAGGGTCGGCTTGGACACCTCCGCCGCGGCCGCCACGTCCGCCACCGACACCTGGTCGAAGCCGCGCTTCAGGAAGAGCTCGATGGCTGTTTCGGACAGCGCCCGCCGTGTGCGCTGCTTCTTGCGTTCCCGCAGTCCGGTCTCCTCGGTCACGCCTCCACCGTAGCAGATTTTTTCGTAACCAAGATAAATTCGTTACCCGGTTGCATTTTCTGTCCGGTCGGCGTTCCATTGACGGCATGACGATGGAGGGAAGCCGTATGAACACCGCAGTGCTGATCGTCGGAGCGGGGCCCACCGGACTGACCCTGGGCTGCTCGCTCGCCCGGGCCGGAGTGGCCGTACGGATCATCGACAAGGCCCCGGAGTTCCACCGGGGTTCGCGAGGCAAGGGCCTCAACCAGCGCAGCCGCGAACTCCTCGCCGACCTCGGCCTCGACGAGGAGCTCACGGCGGCGGGGACCGAGCACATCGTGCTGCGCAAGTACCGCGACGCCGTGCCCGTCGCCGACACCGTCTCCTGGGACTCCGCGGAGGCGCGCCCCGACGTCCCGTACTCCAGCGGTCTGCTCCTGCCGCAGTGGCGCACCGAGGAACTGCTGCGCGGCAAGCTCGCCGAGTACGGGGTGCGGGTCGAACTCGGCTGCGAGCTGACCGGCTTCACGCAGGACGAGCACGGTGTGCGCGCCACGCTCGCCGACGGGCGGACCGTCGAAGCGGACTACCTGGCCGGGTGCGACGGAGGCAAGAGCTTCGTGCGCAAGGCGCTGGGCGTGAGCTTCGAGGGGGAGACGGCGGCCGAGGAGATGATGATCCTCGGCGATGTCGAGGCGGACGGGCTCGACCGGGGCTTCTGGCACCAGTGGTTCGGCGAGGGCGGCGGGATCATGCTCTGCCCGTTCCGCGGCCTGTCGCACTGGCAGCTCCAGGGGGCGGCCGGTACGGACGAGCGGGGCAGGCTGCCCGAGCCGTCGCTGGAGGTCTTCCAAGACCTCTTCGACCGGGTCGCCCGCGTCCCGGGGGTGCGCCTGGCCAACCCCACCTGGCTGTCCACGTACCGCGTCAACGTCCGCATGGCCGGCCGCTTCCGCGAGGGCCGGGTCTTCATCGCCGGCGACGCGGCGCACGTCCACTCCATCGCGGGCGGCCTCGGCATGAACACCGGCATCCAGGACGCCTTCAACCTCGGCTGGAAGCTCGCGCTGGTCATCGGCGGCCACGCGGGGCCCGGCCTGCTGGACACCTACGAGGAGGAGCGGCTGCCCGTCGCGGCGTGGACGCTGAAGACCTCGAACGAGGGGTTGAGGAGGATCGTGGAGGGCGCCAAGACGGGGAAATTCGGTACGGACTTGGGCGGGAGCGAGGAGACCAGTGCGCTGCGCGTCGGCTACCGCTGGAGCTCGCTCTCGGGCGGCGCGGGGGAGGAGCGGGCCGGGGAGGGCGACGGGCTCGTGGCGGGCGACCGGGCCCCGGACGCGCCCTGCCGGGACACGGCGACCGGGCGGCCGGTGCGGCTCTTCGAGACGTTCGCGGGTCCCGGACACACCCTTCTCGGCTTCGGCCCGGACAGCGCGAAGACGCTGACCAGGGCGCGTGCGGAGTACGCGGGCCCGCTGCGTACCCGCCTGATCGACGCGGGCCCCGAGGGGCTCGAAGACCACGAGGGGCACGCCCGCGCGGCGTACGGGATGGAGGGCGGCGGGGTCGTGCTCGTACGGCCCGACGATTACGTCGCCCTCATCGCTCCGGCCGCGGAAGGGGATGCGGCCGTCATCGACTACCTGCGCCGCCTCGGTCGCTGAACGGCTCACATCAGCTCTGGGGCGCGGCCTTGACGGCGGAGATGTCGAAGGTGAGCTTCACCTTGTCGCTGACCATGACGCCGCCTGTCTCCAGGGCCGCGTTCCAGGTCAGGCCCCAGTCGGAGCGCAGGATCTCGGCACTGCCCTCGAAGCCGACGCGCTCGTTGCCGTACACGTCGGTGGCGGAGCCGTTGAACTCCAGGTCGATGGCGAGCGGACGGGTCACGTCCTTGATCGTCAGGTCGCCGGTGACGCGGTAGCGGTCGCCGCCCAGCCGCTCGGCCGAGGAGGAGCGGAAGCTCATCGTCGGGAATCGCTCGGCGTCGAAGAAGTCGCCGCTCAGCAGGTGGCCGTCCCGGTCCTTGATGCCGGTGTCGACGCTGGCGATCCGCACGTCGATGGCGGCGCCGGACCGGGCGGGGTCGGCGCCGTCGAGGGTGAGCGACCCCTCGTGCTCGGTGAACGCGCCGCGGACGTTGGTGACCATCGCGTGCCGCACGGTGAAGCCGATGCTGCTGTGCGCCGGGTCGATGGTGTACTCGCCGGTCAGCGCGGCGAGCGCCGGGTCCGCGTCGAGGACGGAGGTACCGGCGGATGCGGCGGGGGCGGTCGTGCTGCGCTTGCGGTTGAACAGAGCCATGGCTCCTCCTCGGGATCTTGTTTAATGTTCAACGAGAATGACTGTAACGCGATGTCGTTCAACATTCAACAGGATGCATCGTGCATCTGTCAGCGGGGCGGGCCCAGCCGGTTTCGCAGGGGCGTGCGCGGGGGATGGGGACACCTGTGCCGCCACCGCGCACTCCCTGGTCCCGGCGCGGCCTCCTGGCCGCGCTGAGCGCCACCGCCCTCGCGCTTCCCTTGGCTCGACAAGCCCATGCGGCCGATGAGTTCGAGGCGCTGCGGACGCGCTGGCGCGACCTCATGCTCGGCACGGGCTTCGACCCCGCCGCCGAGCCGTACGCCACACGTCTCAAGCGGACCGGCGCCTTCGCGCGGAGCTACCGCGCGAGCATGCGGCCCGCCGCCGCCTCGCTCTGGTCCGACGCCCCGTACGACCCGCCCGCCGGGATCACCCTCAGCTACAGCCGCCTGAACACCATGGCCCAGGCGTACGCCCAGCCCGGCACCGGCCTCACCGGCGACCCCGCGCTCGCCGCCGACGTCGCGGCCGGGCTCGACCAGCTGCACGCCCGGGTCTACAACCAGGCCACCGCCCGGTACGGCAACTGGTGGGAGTGGCAGATCGGCAGCCCCCGCCTCCTCCTCGACACCCTCACCCTCGTGTACGGGCAGGTCGCCGAGGACCGGCGGGCCGAACAGCTCGCCGCCGTCGACCACTTCGTCCCCGACGCCATGCTCGGCGACTACACCGGCACGAGCACCGGCGCCAACCGCGTCGACCTCTGCCGCGTCGTCGCCCTGCGCGGCATGCTCGGCGCGGCCCCCGCCAAGCTCGCGCTCGCCCGCGACGCCCTGTCGCCCGTCTTCCCCTACGTCACCAAGGGCGACGGGCTCTACGCCGACGGCTCCTTCGTCCAGCACACGTGGGTCGCGTACTCCGGCACATACGGCTATGTCCTCCTCGACGGCCTCGGACGGCTCTTCACCCTGCTGCGCGGCTCCAGCTGGGAGGTGACCGACCCCCGACGGCAGATCATCCACGACAGCGTCGAGCACGCCTACGCCCCGCTCCTCCACAACGGGCTGATGATGGACAGCGTCTCCGGGCGCGCCGTCAGCCGGGGCGTGCAGAGCGCCGACGCGAACAGGGTTCTCCAGAGCGATCACCAGCGCGGGCACCTGCTGCTGGCGGCCGTCGCGCTGCTCGGCGGCGGCGCGAGCGCGGCGGAGCGCGAGCGCTGGCACGCCATGATCAGAGGGTGGATCGCCCGTGACGTCAGCGGTCCGGTCGGCGACGACCCGCAGTTCGACGTCGCCGACCTGGCCCGGCTCGCGGCCGTCGCCGCCGGTCAGGGCGGGGCGGCGGCCGAGCCCGTGGGCCACCGGCTGTTCGCCGCGATGGACCGCGCCGTGCACCGCCGCCCCGGCTGGGCCGCGAACATCGCCATGGCCTCCGACCGGATCGCGTACTACGAGAACGGCAACGGCGAGAATCCGCACGGCTGGCACACCGGCGCCGGAATGCTCTACTGGTGGGGTGCGACGCACGGCGGCGACCAGTACACGGACGCCTTCTGGCCGACCGTCGACCCCTACCGGCTGCCCGGCACCACCGTCTCCGCCAAGCGGCTCGCCGACAACGAGGGCGGCGGCTGGGGCGCGCCCAAACCCGCCGTGACCTGGGTGGGCGGTGCCACGGACGGAGAGTTCGCGGCCGTCGGGCAGCACCTGAAGGGGCTCTCCAGCACGCTGGAAGCGCGGAAGTCCTGGTTCTGCCTCGCGGACGCGGTGGTCTGCCTCGGCGCGGGCATCACCGGCCGCGACGGCGTCCCCGCCGAAACCGTCGTCGACAACCGCAACCTGGGAGCGGAGGGCGACCCCCAGCTCACCGTCGACGGCGAGCCCCAGCCGTCGGAGCTGGGCTGGAGCAGAGAGTTCCGCCGCGTCCACTGGGCGCACCTGGCCGGACACGGCGGCTACGTCTTCCCCGGCGGCGCGCCGCTGCACGCCCTGCGCGAGGCCCGTACGGGTTCCTGGCGTGACATCAACTCCGGCGGCGTCCCCGATCCCCTCACCCGCCGCTACCTCACCCTGCTCCTCGCCCACGGCACGGACCCGACGGACGCCGCGTACGCCTACGTGCTGATGCCCGGCGCGAGCCCCCGCGCCCTCGCGGCCCGCGCAGCCGACCCCGGCCGGCTGACCGTCATCGCCAACTCCCGCGACCGGCAGGGGATCTCGGCGCCCTCGCTCGGCATCCTGGCGGTCAACTTCTGGCGCGCCGCCACCGCCGGCCCGCTCTCGACGACGGCCCCCGCGAGCATCCTGACCCGCCGCCACGGCCGCACCACCGCGCTGCACCTGGCCGCCCCGACCCGGGACGGCGCGCCCTTCGAGGTCACCTGGGCCTGGCCCGTACGGCGGGTGACCGCCCACGACCCGACGGTCGAGGTCCTGGCCACAGGCCGCTCACTGCGCCTGCGCGTCACCCCGGGCACGGCCTGCGCGACGCACTCCTGCACGGTCGAGGCGGGCGGATAGCCGAGGATCACCGCTGTGCCAGCAGACTGCTGGCCATGCGACTAGTTTCGTCGCATGGCCACCCTCTATGTCCGGGATCTGTCCGACGAGGCTCTCGCCGAGCTGAAGATAGGAGCCGCGCGCAGCCGGCAGTCGCTCCAGGCGTACGCCCGGACGTTGCTGGGGGAAGAGGCGGCGACGCCCGCGCTGGAGGATGTCGTCGCGCGGATCGGGCGGCGGGCGACGGCCCGGCTCTCCTCGGCGGACGTCCGGGCCGGCATCGAGGCGGGAAGGCGGCACGAGTGATCGTGCTGGACGCCGGGGCGATGGTCGTGCTGCCGGCCGACGCGGGGCCGGTGGGGACCGCAGTCCGTGCCCGCGTCACCGGTGAGAAGATCATCGCGCCGTATCCGATCGACGCCGAAGCGGCCTCCGCCCTCCTCGGGCGGCACCGGGGCGGAAAACTCACAGATGCGGAGCTGGACGAGGCTTGGGACAACTACGCATAGCTGCCCGTACGGCGGCTGGAGCACCTCCCCGTACTGCCCCGCGTGCGCGAGCTGTACGCGAACGTGTCAGCCTATGACGCGACCTGCGTCGCCCTCGCCGAGGGATACGAGGTCCCGCTGGTGACCACCGACGGACGGCTTGCCCGGTCAGGGCGGGGGGAAGTGCGTGTTCGAGGTGTTCGACGAGGCGGCGGCGGGTACGGGCCGGGGCTGACGGGGCGCGGAGGTCAAGCCCGGCATCCTACGGCTCGGTGCGCCGAGTTTTGTGGAGTACCAACAGATCGCTGCCCCTATTCCGGATCGGCGGGAGGGGCCGCGCTGTGAACTTCTGTGCTGCCTGCCCACGAAATGGGGCTCGACGTTGTACGAAAGCAACATGTAGTTCCATGGCCTCGGCCACGTACCGTCGATGCCATGAGCAATCTCGAAGGGGCGCCCGTAGAGGCGAGTGACGTCCGTGGGCGCGTCGCCGAGCTGCACGCGATCCGTGAGCAGGCCCGCCGCGGGCCCAGCGACCGGGCGACCGAGGCCCAGAAGGCCAAGGGGAAGCTGACCGCTCGCGAGCGCATCGACCTGCTGCTGGACCCGGGCTCCTTCAACGAGATCGAGCCGCTGCGCAGGCACCGCGCCACCGGGTTCGGCCTGGAGGCGAAGAAGCCCTACACCGATGGTGTGATCACCGGTTGGGGCACCGTCGAGGGCCGCACCGTCTTCGTCTACGCACACGACTTCCGGATCTTCGGCGGCGCGCTGGGCGAGGCCCACGCCACGAAGATCCACAAGATCATGGACAAGGCGATCTCCGCGGGCGCGCCCCTGGTGTCGCTGAACGACGGCGCGGGCGCCCGCATCCAGGAGGGCGTCTCGGCGCTCGCCGGCTATGGCGGCATCTTCCAGCGCAACACCCGCGCCTCCGGCGTCATCCCGCAGATCTCCGTGATGCTCGGCCCGTGCGCGGGCGGCGCAGCGTACAGCCCGGCCCTGACCGACTTCGTGTTCATGGTCCGCGAGACCTCGCAGATGTTCATCACCGGCCCGGACGTGGTGCAGGCGGTGACCGGCGAGAAGGTCACGCAGAACGGGCTGGGCGGCGCGGACGTGCACGCCGAGACGTCGGGCGTGGCGCACTTCGCGTACGACGACGAGGAGACCTGCCTCGAAGAGGTGCGCTTCCTGCTGTCGATGCTGCCGCAGAACAACCGCGAGAACCCGCCGGTCGCCGAGGCCCAGGACCCCGCCGACCGTCGTGGCGAGGCGCTGCTGGACCTGGTGCCCGCCGACGGCAACCGCCCGTACGACATGCGCAAGGTCATCGAGGAGCTCGTCGACGACGGCGAGTCCCTGGAGGTCCACGAGCGCTGGGCCACCAACATCCTGTGCACCCTGGCCCGCCTCGACGGTCAGGTCGTGGGCATCGTCGCCAACCAGCCGCAGTCGCTGGCCGGCGTGCTGGACATCGAGGCGTCCGAAAAGGCCGCCCGGTTCATCCAGATGTGCGACGCCTTCAACATCCCGATCGTCACGCTGCTGGACGTCCCCGGCTTCCTGCCCGGCGTCGACCAGGAGCACGGCGGGATCATCCGGCACGGCGCGAAGCTGCTGTACGCGTACTGCAACGCCACCGTGCCGCGGATCTCGGTGATCCTGCGCAAGGCGTACGGCGGCGCGTACATCGTCATGGACTCCCAGTCCATCGGCGCGGACCTGACCTACGCCTGGCCCACGAACGAGATCGCGGTCATGGGCGCCGAGGGCGCGGCCAACGTGATCTTCCGCAAGCAGATCGCCGAGGCGGACGACCCCGAGGCCATGCGGGCGCGCATGGTCAAGGAGTACAAGTCCGAGCTGATGCACCCCTACTACGCCGCCGAGCGCGGCCTGGTCGACGACGTCATCGACCCGGTCGAGACCCGTCAGGTCCTCATCAGGTCCCTGGCGATGCTCGCCGCCAAGCACGCCGATCTGCCGTCCCGCAAGCACGGCAACCCGCCGCAGTAAGCCGCAGTAATGGAGACGAAACCGGACATGAGCACTCCCACAGACGCCGTCGTTCGCGTGGAGAAGGGCCAGGCCGACGCCGAGGAGCTGGCCGCCGTCACCGCGGTCCTCCTCGCCCGCGCCGCCGCCACCCAGGACCGTGCGACCAACCTGCCGCGCCCCCGCCGCACCACCGCGGGCTGGCGCCGCCTGGAGCGCACGCCCGGCTTCCGGGCGCCGCACAGCTGGCAGGGCTGACCTCGCACCACCTTTTGCATATACGTACGGCTAGGAGCCCCGCACACATCGCGTGCGGGGCTCCTGCCGTGCCGGGTCCGGTTCAGGCGCTCGCCGGCGCCGGCTCGGCCTCCTGGGGCGGGGCCTCGGGAGCGGTCCGGGCCGTGCTGCCCTCCGGCAGCTTGAGGAACACCATCGTCAGCACCGAGGCGAGCACATACAGCGCGGCGAAGATGATGACCACCCCGGCGGGGCCCACCAGCCCGAGGAAGAGGCTGACGATCGCGGGGCCGACGAAGGCCGCGCCGCCCGCGCCCAGGTTGAGCAGGGCCATCGCGCCCGCCTTGTTCTCGGGGGCCAGGTTGGGGACCAGCGCCGAGATGGGGACGAACCCGGCCAGCGCGATGCCGTAGAGCATCCCGACCACGATGGCCACCCAGTAGCGGTCACCGGCCGCGAGCGGCACGAAATACAGCATCAGCGTGGTGACCGCGCAGCCCAGGCCGCCGAACGTCGCGATCGTCCGCTGCCAGCCGATCCGGTCGCCGATCGCGCCGAAGACCAGGTTGAAGATCACGTTGGTGCCGTAGATGACGGCCAGCAGGGTCAGCCAGCCGCCCTCGCCGAAGCCGATCCGGTCGCCGAAGAAGGTCGGCAGGAAGACCAGGAAGCCGAACTCCGGCGCGGTGTTGATGACGCGCACCACGCAGGCGACGGCGACGCGGGGGTTCTGCCAGATGATGGCGAGGCTCGACGTCAGCCGCTGCACGGGCTGCGCGTCGGGCGGGGCGAGCCGGGTGAAGCCGGTGCGCTCCCGGACGCCGATCATGCAGATCACACCGCCGAGCGCGATGATGCCGAGCGCGATCCACAGGGTGGCGAACTGGCCGAAGAGCGGGTTGGTGGTTCCGGCGACCAGTGAGCCGAGGGTCGGCAGCCCGCCGGTGAAGGCGACGTAGAACCAGCCGACGGCGGTGCCGAGCCGGGCCGGCGGGGTGGTGGCGGTGATCCACACCAGGAAGCCGAAGGCGAAGAGCGGATAGCCGAAGCCCCGCAGCCCGTAGAGGACCAGCATCAGCGGGTAGTTCTCGCCGCCGAGGGCGAAGGCCAGATACAGGACGTCGAAGACGATCCAGATCACGAGGCCCAGCTGCATCACCCGGCGCGGCCCCCAGAGGTCGGCCAGGGCGCCCGAGAGCCAGGAGGCCACCATCACCGTGACGCCGTACGCGGTGATCACATACGAGGCGCGCACCTCGGTCCCGGCCCCGTGATCGGCCATGAACGGCGCGATGAAACCGGACTCGACGCCGTCTCCGACCATGAAGAGCAGAACCCCGAGGAAGCCGAAGGCCAGGGGTTTCGGGATGCCCATGCGGTCGAGGAGCGACCGGGGGGCACCGGCCGGGGGGTGGGTGCTGACCATGTTGTGCCTCCGACGGAGCGGGGAGTTGGGGAACGGGGAGTTGGGGGGACCGGGGCTGAAAGCATCATGGTTCCTGTTAATTTCACACGCAAGATGTGAAGCGCAGATTTCTCGTGGCGGGGGAGAGATGGGGGCTCGTCAGGGTTTCTACCCTGGTGGGGCCGTTATCTACCGGGATTTTCAGGGGGATTCGGGTGGTTGGTTCCGGCTGGGGCGTTGATGAGAGGGGGTGACAGGCGTGCGAGATCGGTGTTAAATCAAACAGCAGCGACGCGTAGGAGTGTGAAGTCATGAGCAGTGCATCCCCCGGTCCCGGCGGCGACGCCGCCACCTTCCGCGAGGACTGGATCGAGGGCCTGGCCGACGCCTACGCCCGTACGGTCCGCCGCGTCCCCGACACCTACGGCGTCGTCGGCCGGCACGCGCCCCGCCCCGGCAAGGTGGCGGTCGTCATCGGCGGCGGCTCCGGCCACTACCCGGCCTTCGCCGGCCTGGTCGGCCCCGGCTTCGCCGACGCCGCCGCGATCGGCGACGTCTTCGCCAGCCCCAGCGCCGAGCAGGTCTACCGCACCGCCCGCGCGGCCGACGGCGGCGCGGGCGTGCTGTTCACCTACGGCAACTACGCGGGCGACGTCATGCACTTCGGGCTCGCCGCGCGTCGCCTCGCCGCCGAGGGCGTCGACACCCGTACGGTCCTGGTCACGGACGACGTGGCCAGCGGACCGGCCCCGGTGGAGGGCGCCCCCGTCGACCCGTCCAAGGACCGCCGCGGCGTCGCCGGCGACTTCTTCGTCTTCAAGACCGCCGGGGCGGCGGCCGACCGCGGCGACGACCTCGACTCCGTCGCCCGCGTCGCGCGCCGCGCCAACGCCATGACCCGCACCTTCGGCGCTGCCTTCGCCGGCTGCACGCTGCCCGGCGCGAGCGAGCCGCTGTTCACCGTCAACGAGGGCACCATGGAGCTCGGCATGGGCATCCACGGCGAGCCCGGCCTGCGCAGCACCAAGCGGCTCAACGCCGAGGAACTGGCCGAGGCCCTCGTCGAGAACCTGCTCCCGGACCTCCCCGGCGTCGGCGACGGGCGCGTGGCGGTGCTCCTCAACGGCCTCGGACGCACCAAGTACGAGGAGATGTTCGCCTGTTACCGCCATGTGCACCGGCGACTGGCGGCGGCCGGGCTGCGGCCCTTCCGCCCCGAGATCGGCGAGTTCGTCACCTCCTTCGACATGGCCGGCGTCTCCCTGTCGCTGATGGTCCTCGACGACGAACTGGCCGAGCTGTACGACGCTCCTTGCGACACTCCCGCCTTCCGCCGGACGCCCGGAGCGCGCGACGTACGCGACGCCGATGTGCGGCTGGAGCCGGAGTCCGCTGCGACGGCCGCGCCCCGGCCCACCCCCACCGCCGCGGACGGCCCCGTCACGGCCGCCCTCCAGGCGGGGTACGAACTCGTCGCCGAGCACGAGGACGAGCTGGGCCGCCTCGACGCGGTCGCCGGCGACGGCGACCACGGCATCGGCATCGTCCGCGGCCTGCGCGCGGCGGTCGCGGCGGCGCGGGCGGCGGAGCCGGTGTCCGCGACAGAGCCGGGGGAGCAGTCTGCCGAGGGCGCCGCCGCGGCGGGGGCGACGCTGCTCGCCGCCGGGCTCGCGCTCGCCGACGCCTCCGGCGGAGCCTCCGGAGCGCTGTACGGCGCGCTCCTCGCCGAGACCGGCGCGGGCCTCACCCGCGCCGCGCGGTCCGGAAAGCCGCAGGTCAGCACGGAGTCCCTGGCCGACGCGGTGGACGACGCGTTCGACGCCGTCGTCGAACTGGGCGGGGCCAGGGTGGGGGAGAAGACGCTGCTCGACGCGCTCGACCCGTTCCGGATACGGCTCCGCGCCGAGGCGGGAGCGGGCGCGGAGCCCGCCGCCGCATGGGCCGCCGCCGCCCTCGACGCCACCCGCGCAGCCGAGGCCACCGCCTCGCTGACCCCTGCCAGGGGGCGCGCCGCCCGGATGGGCGCGCTCGGCTACGGGCACGCGGACGCCGGGGCCACCTCGCTCGCCCTCCTGCTCACGGCCGTCGGCCGGTCGTTCGCCCCGTCGCTGGACCCGGCGTGAACGCCGGGGCGACGGCCGGGGCGACGGCTGGGGCGGAAGCCGGTACGGGCCCCCGACCCGTCGTCGGCGTCTCCCTCAAGCTCTATATGGGCGTCGCCGAGACCCGGCGCTGGCTAGCCGAGGTCGCCGAGCTGGCCCGCGAGGCGACCGGCGGGCTGCCCGTCGAGCTGTTCGTGCTGCCCTCCTTCCCCTCGCTCACCGACGCCCGCGAGGTGCTGGCGGGTACCGGCGTCGCCTACGGCGCACAGGATCTGCACTGGGCCGACAGCGGGCCCTGGACCGGTGAGGTCTCCGGCGGCCAGCTCGCCGAACTGGGCGCCTCCTACGTCGAGGTCGGCCACGCCGAGCGCCGCCGGCACTTCGGCGAGGACGACGGGATCGTGGCGGCCAAGACCGCCGCCGCCGTCCGCCGCGGCCTGACCCCGGTGATCTGCGCGGGCGACTCCGCAACGGGCGACTCCGCAACAGCCGACTCTGCAACAGCCGACTCTGCAACAGCCGACTCCACCGCGGGCGACTCCGCCGCGGGCGCGCTGGACGCGGCCATCGCCGAGACGCTGGGCCAGGTCGACGCGGCGCTCTCCGGCGCCGCCGGCGGCGAGGTGGTCATCGCCTACGAACCGGTGTGGGCCATCGGCGCGGACCGCCCCGCACCCGCCGTCCACGTCCGGGCCGTCACCGCCGCCATCCGGCGCCGCCTCACCGAACTGGGCGTCCGCGGCCGGGTCATCTACGGCGGCACCGCCGGACCCGGCACCTTCACCGAGCTGACCGCGCCGGACGCGGACGGCGTACGGGCCCCGCTCGACGGCCTGTTCCTCGGCCGGCTCGCCCACGACACCGCCAACCTCCGCAAGGTGCTGGCCGAAGTGGCGTCCCGCCCGCCGGCCGGGGCCCCCTGACACCGCTCCATTCACCCCACCCGCCCCCGAACCACCAAGGACGGACGATGCCCGAGAAGACCATCGCCATCGGAGCCGACGACGCCGGCGTCCCGATGAAGGACGAGCTGAAGAACTACCTCGTCGAGCACGGCTATGAGGTCGAGGACCTGTCCGCCGCCCCCGACGAGGACTACCCCGACGTGGCCCAGCGGGTGGCCGAGGGCGTGGCCGCGGGTACGTACGACCGTGCCGTACTGGTCTGCGGCACCGGCATCGGCATGGCGATCACCGCCAACAAGGTGCCGGGCGTGCGCGCCGCGCAGATCCCCGACACGTACAGCGCGGAGCGCGCCCGCAAGTCCAACGACGCCCAGATCGCGTGTTTCGGCGTGCGCACCCTGGGCGTCGAGAGCGCCAAACTGTGCCTGGAGCACTGGCTGGGCTCGGAGTTCGCGGGCGGCGGCTCCGCGCCCAAGGTGGAGAAGATCAAGCAGGTCGAGTCCCGCTACCACAACGTGGCCTGAGCACAGCGCACTCCCTGGGCCACCACTTATAGGGCCCCCGAGCCCCACGGGCCCATCGCATCACTGGTATCACCGCATACCCGGTACCACCCCGAACGTCAGGAGCCGTCATGCGTGCCGTAGTCATCGAGGAACCCAACAAGCTCAACATCACCACCATCGCCGACCCCACCCCCGGCCCGGACGACGTCATCGTCAAGGTCGCCGCGGTCGGTCTGTGCGGCACCGATGTGCACATGCTGGCGGGGGAGTTCGGGCCGACGCGCTACCCCGTGGTGCCGGGCCACGAGTTCTCCGGCGAGATCGTCGAGACCGGCTCGCAGGTCTCCGGCATGGCCGTCGGCGACCTGGTCGCGGCGGACCCGGCCATCTACTGCGGGGCGTGCTACTGGTGCGCCAAGGGCCGGGGCAACCTCTGCGCCGACTGGCGCACCATCGGCATCACCCAGGACGGCGCGTGCGCCGAGTACGTCAAGGTCCCGGCCCGCAACATCCACCGGCTGCCGACCGGGGTCGAGCTGCGCCACGCCACCCTGATCGAGCCGCTGTCCACCATCGTGCACGGCCTCGACGTGGTGGACCCCGACTTCGGCGACAACTTCCTGATCTACGGCGCGGGCACGATGGGGCTGCTCTACCTCCAGAGCGCGAAGCGCGCCGGAGCCGCCACCGTCGAGGTGGTCGACCTCAACGAGGAGCGGCTGGCCGTCGCCCGCAAGCTCGGCGCGGACGCCGTCGCGACCAGCGCCGACGCCCTGCCGCGCGCGGGCAGCGGCGGCTGGGAGGTCGTCGTCGACTGCACCGGCGCGGTGCCCGCCATCCAGGACGGCTTCGGCCGGGTGCGCCGGGGCGGCACGTTCCAGCAGTTCGGCTGCGCGCCCGACCAGGACCTGGCGCAGTTCTCGCCGTTCCGCATCTACAACGACGAGATCCGCATCGTCGGCAGCATGGCGATCCTGCACAGCTACGGCCGCGCCCTCGACCTGCTCGCCCAGGGGCTGATCGACTCGGACACGATGATCACCCACGGTTTCCCGCTGGACGGCTACGCGGAGGCGCTGGAGACCTTCGGCAAGGGCACCGGCCGCAAGATCCAGATCATCCCCGGCCTCGCGGCGGGCGCCACGTCCTGACCCCGGAGCCGCCGCGCAGCCGTAAACTCATCGGGATGCCCGTACGCCTGTCCTGCCAGGGAAGGAACAGCTGTTGAGCGACAGCGACAGCTACCGAACGTCCGACCGGAGCGCGGAGGCCGAGCGGATCACCAAGCTGAGCCCCAAGGAGCGCCGCAAGATGATCGCGGACCGGGTGCTCCAGCGGGGCCAGGTCTCCATCGAGGACCTGGTGCGCGCTCTCGGCGTCAGCCAGATGACCGTGCACCGGGACCTCGACTCCCTGGAGCACCAGGGCTGGCTGCGGAAGGTACGGGGCGGGGCGACGGCGGCGCCCAGCGCGCTCTTCGAGAGCAACGCGCGCTGGCGCGGCAGCACCAGGCTGGAGGAGAAGCAGGCCATCTGCGCCACGGCCCTGGAGGGCGCCGAGCCCGGCCAGGCCGTCATCGTGGACGACTCCAGCACGGTGCTCTCCTTCGCCACCGGGCTGTCCGCGCGCGGCGCCTTCACCGTGATCACCAACTCGCTCCAGGTCATCAACGAGCTCTCGGACGAGCCGGAGATCCAGGTGATCGCCCTGGGCGGCGTCTACCACGCCTCGTTCAACGCCTTCGTCGGCATGTTCACCGCCGACATGGCCCGCTCCCTGCGCGCTGACGTCGCCTATATCTCCGCCTCCGCCGTCGACAACGGCCACTGCTACCACCAGTCGCAGGAGGAAGTGCTGGTCAAGCGGGCCCTGTTGGAGGCGGCCAGGCGCCGCGTCCTCCTGGTGGACCACTCCAAGTTCGGCCGCCAGGCCCTCTACCAGCTGGCCCCCCTCACCGACTTCGACACGGTGATCAGCGACGACCAGCTCCCCACGGAACACCAGGAGGCGCTGCGCGCCTTGGGCGTACGCCTGGAACTGGCCGCACTGCCGGGGTGACGCGACCCGCCGGGCGGTGAGGCCCGGGTCTGGGAATCCGCCGTGCGCCCAGGAACGGACCGCACCTGCGGCGCGTGCGCCGTCGGCCGGGTTCAGCCCAGGCAGCTCCGTACCGCCTCGACCAGGCGGTTGGCGCGGGCGTCACCGTGGCCGATCATGCGGTTGGCCACGTACCCGAAGCCCACCCCGAACTCGTCGTCGCCGAAGGCGAACTGGCCGCCCGCGCCGTCGTTGCCGAAGCTGCGCGCGCCCAGCAGCGGGCGGAAGGCGGCCGAGTCGAGGAGGAAGCCCGAGCCCCAGCGCGCGCCGGCGTCGAAGCCCAGCCAGGAGTCGCCGGCCGAGAGCTCACGGACCGCGTCGGTCACGGTGTCCGCCGTGAGCAGCCGCTCGCGGCCGTCGAGGCCGGTGGCCGCCGCCGCGTACAGCGCGGCCAGGCCGTTCGCGGAGGCGACCGCGCCCGCGCCGGGCAGCTCCATGGCGTGCAGCGCCGGGTCGTTCCAGCCGTGCGGCTCGTCGAGGCCGGGGAAGGCGAGCGCGCCGTTCATCGTGACGATGCGGGTGAGCAGGTGCTCGGGCCCCGGCATCGGGGGCCGCCCCTCGGCCTCGACGAGCCGGGCGACGTGGCCGGATTCGGCGGCGGGCAGCCCGATCCAGGCACGGAGCGCGAGCGGATCGCCGACGGCCTGCCGGAAGTACGCGCCGGGGGTGAGCCCGGTGATGCGCCGGACGACCTCGCCGACGAGGAAGCCGAAGACATGGCCGTGGTACTCGTACGCGGCGCCCGGCTCCCACAGCGGGCGCTGCTCCTCGATGGCGTGGATCACCGGCGTCCAGTCGGCGATCTCCTCGAAGGGCACGGTCCGGTCGAGGGCGGGCAGCCCGGCCCGGTGGCTCAGGGCCATGCGGCAGGTGATGGCCTCCTTGCCGTGCCGCGCGAACTCGGGCCAGTACCGGCTCACCGGCGCGTCGAGGTCGAGGCGCCCCTCCTGCGCGAGGAGATGGGCGGTCAGGGCGACGAGGCCCTTGGCGCAGGAGAAGACCGGAACGACCGTCTCCGCGTCCCACGGCCGCCCCATCCGCTCATCCGCGACGCCGCCCCACAGGTTCACGACCTCGCGCCCGTCCACGAACACCGCCACCGCCGCGCCGAGTTCGGGGAACTCGGCGAAGTTCCGCGCGAAGGTGTCGGCGACGGCCCCGAAGCGCTCGTCGGCCCATCCGCTGTACTGCCCCATGACGTCCCGTCCTCCGTATGGTCGTGCAGGGGCCGTCAGGGGCGTGCGCCCGCGCGCCCCATGGTCGTCGGCCGACACACGCTACGACCGTTCCCACCGCCGTGACCAGCGATTTTTACGGGCGTGAGCAACCCGGCAGCGCGATCGCGGCCGGTATCCGGCGGACCCGAAGCACCCCGAAGCGCGCCGCGCGGGCGTCGGGTCCCGTGCTCAGTGCGCGTTGTCGGTCGGCCGTAGGTTCCGGGGGATCCAGGCCCAGGCCATGGCGGCGGCGGCCAGCGCCAGGCCGCCGGCGGCCAGGAAGGCCGGGGTGATCGCGCCGGTATAGGCGGTGGCGACGGTGTGCAGCAGGGCGTCCCCGGCCGATCCGCCGATCTGGTGCGCTACATGGGCCGCCTCGCCGATCGAGTCCCGTACCGAGTCGGTCGCCGGCCCGTCGAGGCCGAGGGAGGGCAGGCCGTTCCGGTACAGGGCGGTGGCCAGGCTGCCGAGGATGGCGACGCCGAGGGCCGCGCCCAGCTCGTAGCAGGTCTCCTCGATGGCGGCGGCGCCGCCCACGTCCTCGGCCGGGGTGGCCGCCATCAGCGTGACGGACGCGACGGTGGTGGCCACCCCGACGCCGAGCCCCAGCACGGCGAGGCCCACGGCGAGGGCCGGGTAGCCGATGTCGGTGAACCGTTGGACGGTCCACGGCAGCGCGAGGCCCACGGCCATCACGACCAGGCCGCCGCCCAGGACATGGCGGATGGGGAAGCGCTGCATCAGCGTCGGCGTGATGACGGAGGTCGCGATCAGCCCGAGCGGCGCGGGCAGCAGCCGCAGGCCCGCCGTGAACGGGGTGAGGCCGTGCGCGTACTGGAGCCACTGCGTGGCCAGGAACAGCACCGCGCCCATGCCGACCATGCCGAGGAAGATGGCGGAGGCGGCGACCGAGAAGGAGCGGTTGGTGAACAGCCGCACCTGGAGCAGCGGGTTCTCCAGCCGCAGCTGGCGGCGGACGAAGACCGTCAGCGCGACGGCGGCCAGCAGCAGGAGCGCCCAGGGCAGCGGGGAGGCCGGGCCGCTCTTGCCGAGCTGCTTGATGCCGCCCGCGAGGGCGAGCATGCCGACGACGGACTGGAGGACGCCCCACCAGTCCCAGCGGCCGCCGCGCGGTGAGGCGGACTCGGGCAGGAACCAGCCGCCCAGCGCGATGATCACGGCGGCCACCGGCAGGTTCAGCAGAAACGCCGACTGCCAGCCGAAGTCCTGGACGAGCAGGCCGCCGATGACGGGGCCGAGCGCCATGCCGCCGCCGAAGACGGCCGCCCACACGGCGAACGCGAAGGCCCGCTCACGGGCGTCGGTGAAGACGTTCCGCAGGATCGACAGCGTGGACGGCATGATCGCCGCACCGCCGACGCCCAGCAGGGCGCGGGCCGCGATCACATGCCACGCCTCGGTGGAGAAGACCGCCAGGAGCGAGGCGAAGGCGAAGATCGAGAAGCCCGTGAGCAGCATCCGCTTGCGCCCCCAGCGGTCGCCGAGCGCCCCGGCGGTGACCAGCAGGCCGGACAGGGCCAGGGCGTAGACGTCGATGATCCACAGCTGCTCGACCGAACCGGGCTGGAGGTCGGAGACCAGGGAGGGGAACGCGACGTTGAGGATCGTGGTGTCCATCGCGATCAGCAGCAGGCTGCCCGACAGGATCGCGAGGACCAGCCAGCGCCGGGGGTCCAGCTGTCCGGTCGCGGGGATACGGGCGGCGGTGTGCATGAGGTTCCGTTCGAGGCGTGATGGATTCACGCAGGTGCGATACGTGAATGCCTCCGATGATACATGTGTGTCTCATGCGGAGCGTGGGGATCTCAGGCGGGCGAGGGGGTCCGCTTCTTTCGCGCCTCTTCATTGGATGCCATGCCGTCGCGGACCGCACCTCGAAGGCGGGCCATGGGTGGCCGTACGGAACCTTTCGAGGCGGCGCGGTGATCTACGTTCCGTGTCCGAATGGACACTCCTCGTGTGATCCGGTCGTTTCGGAGACGTGCGCCCTGGGCAGCGCTATGCCGGGATTCGCGATGCCGCGCGGCCCGCGCGCGACGGGCCGCCCATCGCGGCCCGTCCGCGACAGCTCATCCGCAGCTCATGTCGAGTCAGGAGTGGTTCATGGCCGCAGGGTCCAGCACGAGCGCGAGCACGGAAGCGACCTTCGAGGAGAGGGTCGCCTTCCAGCTCTCCGTCTACGCGAACCTGATCGCCGGCGAGACCGGCGACGACCTGGAGGGCCTGCTCAGGGAGCGCGTCCAGCACTACCTCGACGCGAACCAGAAGGTCATCGGGGGCTGGGAGATCGTGTGGGGGCCGGGCGTCAAGCAGTTCCGCACCGACCTCTACGCAGTCAACGCCCTCTACGTGGCCCGGAACGTGGACGATCCCACGCGCTACGCCATCGCCATCGCCGGGACCAACGGCTTCGAGCCGTTCGAATGGCTCTTTGAGAACCTGCTCGTGCAGACGATCCCGTGGAGCCCCCTGCGCCCCCTCGCCCGGCTGACGCTCGGCACCGCTATCGGGCTGAACGTCCTCAAGCGGATCACCCCCTCCGGCGACCGGCCGGGTGCGGGCCAGACCCTGCGCCAGTTCCTCAAGGGCCTCCCGGACAAGAACATCCGCCTGACCGTCACCGGCCACAGCCTCGGTGGGGCCCTCGCGCCCGCACTCGCCCTGTGGCTGCGCGACACCCAGCGCGTACCGGTGATCGGCGCCCAGTCCGGCTGGGACTTCCGCGAGCTGGCCAAGATCTCGACCCTGACGACCGCCAACCCCACCCCGGGCAACCGCCGCTTCGCGCAGTACGTCGCCCAGCGCCTGGAAACGGTCCGGCGCTACGCCAACCACTTGGACATGGTGCCGAAGCTCTGGACCAACGCCACCATCGACGAGGCGAAGGACTTCTACACCGCCGACGGGCTGCCCGGCCCCGTCCCCTGGCTCTTCGACCTCGCCAAGCTGTGGTCGTCCGGCGACTTCTACGGGCACCTGGACCCCGGTTCGGAGCCGCTGCGCGGCCCGTTCGACTCCGGTCTGGTCGATCCCGACCAGAGCGCCTGCGCGAACTTCGCCGCCCAACTGCTCCACCAGCACGAGACCGCCTACCGGCCGCACTTCGACCTCGGCGGCCTGGAGTGGCCGGAGACCCGGCCGCCCGCCGAGGCCGTCTGGACCCCGGGCCTGCGGCGGCTCTTCGAGACCACGGGCCACGACCTGCCGCCCGAACTCGCGCGCGTCCCCGCACGCGGCCGCCCCGCCACCGCCCCGGTCGGCGACCAGCCGGTGGACCTCCCCTCCGCCGAGGACGCGGACAGCGCGGAAGCCGAGGAGCTGGCCCAGTGGGTGGGGGCCGACCTGGACTTCAGCACCGACACGGACTGACGGGCGACGCGGCCGGAGCGGGCCGACCGGCTGCGGGCGCGGACGGCCGGCCGCCGTGCGTCCCAGTGCCGTCGGCGGCGGCTTCCGCACGCCCCAGTCCCGGTCCCAGTGGCGTCGGCGTCGGTCTCCGGCGGGATTCGGTCACTGGGGCCGGGCGGGGAAGCGAGCGGGTGCCGTCGCCGCAAGTGGCCGGGAAGTCGCTTGGTATAGACCAAGTGTGGGCGGGAGCATCAGGGCGTCGACAGACCGCCCACGAACCTGGAGTTGCTCATGCCTTCCCGTATGTCACGCGCCGCCATCGCCGCGGGGTCCGTCCTCCTGGTCACCGCCGGAGGAACCGCCACCGCCCACGCCCAGCAGTCGCCCGAACCGAAGAACTGCGTGCTGAACGTCGACTCGGGGAGCATGCGGTGCTTCACGACCTTCCGTGAGGCCATCGCCGTCTCCACGCACGGACAGGTCACCGACGCACCGGTGTCCGCCCAGCACGTCGCGCACGACCAGAAGTTACTCGACAGGCTTCGCGAGTTACCCACCGGGAGAGGAGGGCTGACCGCGCAGCTGGGCATCCTCTACAAGGACTGGAACTACGGCGGTGGGTCCCTGACGCTCAACGGGGGCAGCGCCTGCGCGAACGGCAACGGCCGGGACTACACGGGTGAACTGGTGGACTGGAACGACACCGTCAGTTCCGTCGCCCCCGTCGGCTGCTGGATCGAGCTGTTCGCCGACGCGCACCAGTCGGGCTATCACCAGGAGTACCAGAACTCCACCGCGTACGTCGGGGACAGCATGAACGACAGGGCGAGCTCGTACGCCCTCCTGTAACCCCGCCGGCCCCGGACGGCGCCGGCCTCCTGCCGCCCGTCCCGCCCGGACCTCTGTGCCTCAAGGGTCCGGGCGGGACGGGCTCCGGGCCTCCGGGTCACGGCTTACGTGCCACCAGCAGGTCCACCACGTACGTCTCCTCTACCAGCCCCGACGGGAAGAGCCCGCCCAGCACGGCCCGTTCCTCGGCCGCGAACTCCGCCGTCCTGCCCTCGTCCAGGACGAGGAACGCCGAGTGGCTGGTGATGTTGGCGAGGTGGGTGTCGAGCGGGACGGTGCGGCTCCAGCGCAACAGCCGCCGGGTGAAGGGGAGCCCGTCCAGCCCCGTGACGCGGCCGGCGCGGACGTCGTCCGGGCGTCGGCGGCCCTTCTGCTCCACCCCGCAGGCTCGCGCAATGCGCTCCTCCTGCGCGACGACCCACGGTATGTCGGCGGAGTCCGTGTTCCACCACAGGGCGAGCGCGCCGCCGGGCCGCAGCACCCGCAGCGCTTCCGGCACGGAGCGGGCGATATCGGTCCAGTGCCAGGACTGGGCGTACGTCAGCAGATCGCGCGAGGCCGCCGCGAACGGCAGCGCGTTGCCGTCGCCCCGTACGACCGGTACGTCCGGCAGCGCGCGGCGCAACTCCGCGGCCATGCCGTCGCCCGGCTCCACGGCGACCACCTCCGCGCCGCGCTCCCGCAGCAGGGCGGTGGCGATGCCGGTCCCCGCGCCGACGTCCGCCACCCGGGCGCCCGCCAAGGGGAACCCGGCGATCTCCGCCACGGCGTCCAGTACGGAGGGCGGGTAGGAGGGCCGGTTCGCGGCGTACTGGGCGGCGGCCGCGTTGAAGGAGTGGGCGCGTGAGAGGGAAGTCATGCCCTCATCCTCGCGCGCCGCCCCGAACAGCGCGACGGAAAAAGATCGTTGGAGTTCTCAGCCGTTCGCACCCGTGGAACGGCCCGTGGGCACGCGGGCTCCGCCCGCCCGCATCCGTAGATCATCTGCGGTGCAGAATGGCCTATGTGCCGATAACGAACACTCCGCAGAGGGCGACGGCCGACGACGCCCGACTGGTGAGCCGCGTCCTGACCCGCGCCTTCGACGACGACCCCATGATGCGCTGGTTCTTCCCCGACGACGCCTCCCGCGAGGAGGGGCTGGGCCGCTACTTCGCCACGATCTTCACCCGGCAGTACGCCCTGCACGGCGTGTGCGAGCGCACCGGAGCGGCGGCCGCCTTCTGGGTGCCGCCGGAGGGCCAGGAGAAGGCCGTCCCCGACGCGGAGACCGTCCAGGAGCTCCAGAACATCCTCGGCGACCGCGCTCCGCTCTTCCGCGACGCCGTCAAGGCCGCGGCCGGGCACGCGCCGGCGGAACCGCACTGGTACCTGGCCGTGCTCGGCGCCGACCCGGCCGCCCAGGGCCAGGGCCACGGCGCCGCGCTGCTGCGCTCGGGCCTGGCCAAGGCCGACGCGGCCGGCCTCCCCGCCTACCTGGAGTCCTCCAAGCCGGACAACCTCCCGTTCTACGAGCACTTCGGCTTCGCGGTACGCGAGGAGGTCCGGCTCCCGGGCGGCGGCCCGCAGCTGTGGATCATGCGCCGCGCGCCGCGCACCCCGGCCGACGGCTGACCGAACGCGGTACGGAACACCCGGGCCTCCCGGTTCACAGCCATGTGGCATTGCGAACCGGGAGGCCCGGGTGCGATGGGGAGTGAGCGGTCCGTACGGGCGTACTACCGCAGCCGGGCCATCAGCGCGTGCTCCACCAGGGTGATCAACGCGCTCTTGGCCTCGCTGCGATGCCGGGCGTCCGTGATGATGATGGGTGCGTCGGGGCCGATCTGGAGTGCTTCGCGGACTTCTTCGGGGGTGTAGGGCTGGTGTCCGTCGAAGCCGTTGAGGGCGATGACG
>NZ_JBFAIV010000016.1:0-198253 GCF_040654875.1 Streptomyces sp. NPDC050610
CGCCCTTGTTGACCGCGGTGACGAGCAGGTGGTCGCCCTGCTGTCCGGCGAACCGGTGCACCGCGCTGACCAGCATCTCGTCGCCCCGGCACTGCCCGCCGCCCGCCGTCGAGCCCTTGCCCGCGGCCGCGTCCGTACCGCCGGAGGCGCTCTGCGGACGCAGACCTTCCTTGCCGCCGCTGCCGCTGCCGCTGCCGCTGTCGTGTCCGGTGGATGCGAGGCGGCTCTGCGCGGTAGCGGCATCGTGGCTGCCGCTCGCCGCCTTCGAACCGTTGTCGCCGCCGCCGCTGCCGCAGGCGGTCAGGCCCAGTGCCAGTGCGGCGGTGACGGTGGCCAGAGCGGTGGTGCGGATCCGGGAAGTACGCATGATCGGGTTCTCCCTGCGTCTCGTGCGGGACTCTTCTTCGGCCGTTCCCGCCCTGCGCACACCACTGTTCCCGGGGCCGCTGACGTTCCGGAAACGCCTCACTCACGTCCCGCCGACACACCCCGTACGAACAGGCAAGGCTGACCGGCAGGAAGCCGTCGTAGCCCAGAGTGAGCCCCTCTTGGGCGCCCCATGAGCCTGAATTCCGACTGCTACATTGCGTAGCATGTCATCGCGGCGAAAGTCCCAGCGTCCCGGCTTGGAGGGTCACTTCGGCCCCCTTGAGCTGGCGATCCTGGAAGTCATGTGGTCGGCGGGCACGATGGACGTCGCCACGTGCACCCGGCGCCTCGGCAGCGGCCAGGCGTACACCACGGTCAAGACCGTGATGGAACGCCTCGTCGTCAAGGGGCTGCTGGGGCGGGAGAAGGAGGGCCGCCACTATGTGTACTGGCCCGAGCAGACCCGTCGGGAAGTCGAACAGAACGTGGCGGCCGAGCAGGTGCGCCGCGTGATGGACGGTTTCGGCGACCTGGCCGTCGCCAACTTCGTCCAGAACGTGAGCGGCGATGCCGATCAGCTCGCCCAGGTGCGTGCGCTGCTGGCCGGTATCGCTGATTCACAGGACGGCGCCGAGACCGGGGGGCCGACCCGGGCGGCGCCGGAGACCGACGCGTGAGGGCGAGCTGGCTGGGCTACCCCCAGGTGGTGCTCGCTTGGTGGTGCCCGTTGGTCGCGGTCGGCCTGTGGCACCTGCTGCGACGGCTGTCTGTGCGGCTGCCGGCCCGCGAGCGGTTCGTCCTCGCGATGGCCGCTGCCATCACACCGCTCCTGGCGATGGCGGCCCCCTACGTGCCGCACAGCCCGCTGCGCGACGCGCTGCCGTGGCGGGCGCCGATGGCGTGGGGCATCAGCAGCGGCATCACGGACATCGACGGCCGGCACCCGCTGACGGCCCTCGCGACGCAGCTCATGCTCGCTGCCCCCGCGGCACAACTGGCCTGCCTGATGGTCTCGTTCGCCGCCGGGGCCGCCAAGGTGGTACGTACCGGACGCGCCGTCGCGATGCTCGCACCGCAGCAGTGCGGCGACATCTGGATCACGACGGCACCAGGTCAGCCCGCACAGGATGTGGCGTCCACGGTCGGCCTGATGCGCCCGCGCATCGTCCTCGGCCCCCAGGTGGCGATATCTGCCGAGGCGTCCGCGATCATCGGGCACGAGCGCGCCCACGCCAGGGCGCGTCACCCGCTGTGGATCTTCATCGCGACCTGCGTGCTGCGCTCGTGGTGGTGGATCCCCGGCCGTAAGGCGGTGCTCGCCGAGTTGCGGCTGACCGCCGAGCTCTGGGCGGACCAGAGCGCACGAGAGGCCGACGGCACGGCGGCCGTGGCCAAGGCGCTGTGCGCGCGGATAGACGCCATGACCCGCTCGGCCCACCAGGGCACCATGGTCATGCGGGGCGGCACCGGATTCCTCGACCCGGGGGCCGAACTCACCTACCGGGCGCAGGCCTTGTCCCTCCCGCCCCGGGTAATCCCGCCCTGGCAGGCGTGGTCGGTGCGCGGGGCCGCGGTTGCCATCGCCGCCACAGTGGCTCTCCTTCTCTGATTCGACCCACCGGCCCGCCAACGGGCGGCGCCACTCACCGACTGACAAGGAGACGCACGGACCACACATCCGTGCGCCCACACCTGCTACACCGTGTAGCAGTTTCACTTGCTACGTCATGCGGCAGAAAGGAATCCGTACCGATGCACCAAACCCGCAGCCAGACCCCCTACTCCCTGAACGCACCCGGGAGCGAGACCCCTACGACCTCCCCCAGCCGTCTCTCCGGGCCTCGCAAGGTGGCCCCGGCGGCCGCCGCACTGGCCACAGCATTACTGCTCGCCGGTTGCTCGCAGGAGCGGGACGCCGTCACGAAGTGGCCGCCGGCCACCCACAACCCGCAGTCCATCAGCGCACACCAGCTCGGCGACGCCTGGCCGATCACACCGCAGAAGGGGACGGTCTCCTGCGTGCAGACGCGGTACAGCGGCTTCGCGATCATCTTCACCACGCCCGACGGCAAGCAGTACGCCCTCAACAACGTCGCCCACGACGAGAAGGGACTGCCCAGCGCCGACACCCTCAAGGCATCCTCGAAAACGAAGACCATGTGGCGCCTGCGCACGTTCGGCATGCAGGTCTGCAGCGTCGAACGAGCCAAGCACATGCAACCCACCCCGCGCCCGACCGCCGAATGAGGGAGCGCGCCCCTGCTCCAGAGCACCGGTGACGCCGCACCCAGCTCTATGACCCCGACGTGAGCGCTCTTGCGCTCCAGCGCCACCCGTACATCGGCGGCAACGACGGCGATGCCGCTTGGGCCGATCGGGGCTGCCTCCACATCAGGAGCTGGCCATCCGGTGCACCGGTCGTAGTGCGGACAGGGGGCGGTGGCGGCTCATGCCACCATCGGTACCGCCGCGCTGCCGCTCGGCTCGCGGGTCTCGACGTCCTCGCCTCGGGCCAGCCGCTCGAAGAGCGTCTCGTCCTCCTCCTCGGCGACGGCCCCGGCCAGAGCTCGGCGGACCAGGGCGAGAGGGAGTTCGGTGGCCGGGGCACGTTCGATCTCGTGGTCGAACTCCCCCGCCCACTCGACGTCCGGCCCGGCACGGACGCCCGCAATCGTGCCGGGGAGCTCCTCGCCCCCGGACGGCAGCCACCTGTTCAACATCAAGGCCGGCGGGCCCGGCCAGGGTCTGCGTCCACCGCGCGACCCGAACGTGCCTGAGGACGGCGGCGAGTACGGTGCGGGAACCGCCCCAGGCCTACCGCCGGGCCCGGGTCGGTGGCGCGCTCATCGCTGCCGTCAGGAACGTGATCGCCCAGCGCCGGGCTTCCTCGCCCGCCATCTCCGTCGGGGAGGCAGGGGAAGGCCGGTTGTAGACATCGACGCGGTCCACGGCCGTCACGGCGAGGATTCCCCGCATCCGGAACTCCAGCTCCCGCGGGGCAAGGCCGGGCAGCGCGTGCGCGAAAGCCGCCAGATAGCGCTCGCGGACCGTGTCCTCGTCCGGGCCGGTCCAGCTGCGCGCCTCCTCGGCCGGGTCGCTGAGGATCGTCACGATCAGCCGGGACGTCCGGGCTCCGCTCTCATTGCCGGCGGGCATCTCGTCGAAGAGCGGCCCTGCGAATGCTTCCACCAGTTCGGCGACCGGCGGGTCCGGAGTCCGGGCGAGCAGTCCGTCGAGCCCGGCGCACTGGGCGGCGGTGATGGGCTCGATCACGCGGCGGGCGACCGCGGCCAGGAGTTCCGCCTTCGAGCCGAAGTGATAGCCGACGGCGGCCAGGTTCGCTCCGGCGAGGTCGGTGATCGCGCGGACCGAGGTGCCGCGGTATCCGTGCTCGGCGAAGAGGACTTCGGCCGCATCGAGGATCTTGGTCCGGGTATCGGGTAGCGCCATGTGCCGTACTATACAAACGTTCGTTTGAAACGATCGTTTGACTAATACGAGAGAGGTCGCCATGAAGCTGCTCGTGTACGGCGCCGGGGTCTGCGGCAGCCTGCTCTCCGCCCGCTTGCATGAGGCCGGGCTCGACGTCTCGCTCCTCGCCCGGGGCGAGCGCCTGGCCGCCCTGCGCCGGCACGGCCTGCAGCTCGCCGAGGAAGACAGCCCTGCCGTCAGGCGGGTACCAGTACCGGTGGTCGAGCATCCGGCCGGCGGATACGACCTGACCGCCGTCCTCGTCCGCGCCCATCAAGTCGACGCGGTGCTGGAGTCACTCTCCGACCTCGAAGGCGACGTGCTGTTCCTGCACAACTGGGCGGCCGGCGCCGAGCCGCTGGGCGCGGCGATCGGTCACGAGCGGGTACTGCTCGGCTTCCCCCCTGCCCTGGCCGGCGGCACGATGGACGGCGACGTGATCCGCTACCGCGCGACCAGCTTCATGACCAGCCGGGTCCCGATGCCGATCGGCGAACCCGACGGCCGAACCACCCCTCGACTGGAACGGGTCGTCCGAGAGTTCCGCACCGCCGGGATCAACACCAAGGCCGAGCCGCGGATGGATGGCTGGCTCAAGACACACGCCGCGTTCGAGGTGCCACTCGGCCAGGCGGCGCACGCGGCGGGCGGCCCGGTTTCGCTCGCCGACGATCCCGAAGCGGTCCGCGGCATGCTCCGCCTCATACGGCAGAACCTGGCCGCCATGCCGACGCCGCCGGTCCCCCGCGCGTTCGCCGCACTGCAGAGGCTGCCGGAAGGGCTGCTCGTGGCCTTGCTGCGGCGCTTCCTGCGCAGCCCGACGGCCGTACGCAGCGGGCTCAGCGACACCTCCCCAGCGACTGCGGCCGAACTCGGGCGGCTGGCCGAACAGATGCGTGCCCATGCGAAGGTCCGATAGACCATCGGCGGCTGCGGCTCCTCGGCCGCGACGCAGCTGAGTGCGCAGCCGGAATCTCCCACCGGAACTTCGGCCCCCTCCGCCTCCCGGTCTGCGACTGACGAAACGGCACCTCGAACGCCCCGCGCACACAGCGCACACAGCGCTTCGAGCGCAACTGCCGCACCCTGTCGCTGTCGGTAAACGATGGCGCCCTCAGGTAAACAGGCTGGGGCGCGTCCTTAAGCGAAGAGTTCTTCTTCCTCGGCGACGACGCGGAGGACTCCTTCCGGAAGATGTGCCAGAAAGCGCCTGCCGACGCGCTGCGACGCGGCGTCATGCAATACGGGCACACCATGTTCAACTCCGTGCAACTGCGTCGGTTCGTCGACGAGCTCGAAGGGCTCCGAAGCGAGGAGAGCACTCCGGAGATCAGCGCCATTCTGGAGGCCGCGAAACAGGCCATCCGCACGTCGGGATACCTGTACTTCATCGGCGACTCACCCACGGACCGCGACGCCGGCGAGGGCGCTCTCTGTTCGTCAGGAGGCGCCCTCGCACCTGCGGCTCCCGGAGCAGTCCTGGGTCAGTCCTGGGTCAGTCGGCTATCGGCTGATGCACGCCGGGATACCGAGTTCCGCCGCCGTCGGCCTCGTACGGTGTCTCGTTCTGCTGCTCGGCGGCCGCAGCACCCGATGCTCGGCTTCGGTGGCACGGGGCATCAAGTCGACCGCGACCGCGCAGCGGTACCCCTCGGAAGTGGCAGCTCTCACAGCTCGCATAGGCTGGCCGGCTCATGCCACGCATCGCGACGAGGATCAGCACATGCACAGCAGCACCAAGATCCGGCTGATAGACCTCGCCGACGCAGCCCCGATCGCTGCGCACCGGGTGCGGGACGTCGAGGCTTTCCGGCCGTGGGAACCGGTTCAGCCGGCTGACTTCTTCACCCCGGAGGGCCAAGCGGAACGGATCGATCGCCTGCTGGACGGTTACCAGGCCGGCACGGTTTGGCCGGGGGTGGTGCTCGCCGACGACCAAGTGATCGGGCAGGTCACCATCGGAGGCGTCCTTCCACAGCCGCACCTGCGCCGCGGCTCCGTCGGATACTGGATCGCCGGCGTCGCCCAGAATCAAGGGCACGCCGGGCGCGCCGTCGGGCTCGCACTTGAGGTGATGACGGACGAACTCAATCTGCACCGCGCCGAGGCATCCACCAACCTGGAGAATCTGCCGTCGCAGCGAGTGCTGCGCCGCAACGGGTTCAGCCCGTACGGCATTGCGCACTCCTCGATACTTCTCGACGGAAACTGGCGGGACGCGCTGCTGTGGGAGCGGATCCTGGGCGGCTGACCGATCGTTTCACTACGAGGTCCGCGGGCGAGGGAGTGCCGCTCGCTCTGAGCGGGGTGACGAGCCCACCGTTCTTCCATCCGTGTCATCGGGATCAGCGATCGATGTGCACGGTGCTGATCACTCCAGCAGGACGGTGCAAATCCGGTCCAGGTAATTCCAGACCGTATTCTCGTCTCCGAGCCGGACCCGAGGGCCGCCGTCGTGCGGGAACCGGCGAAGGGACGACGCGGACCAGCGCAGTTGGCTGCCGTCCCCGCACAGACCACCACGTTGATCTGCCTCTGACGGGCGACGCGGAGCAGAAGTTGAGCGCTTCGAAGATCTGCGCTCAACCCCACGAGAAAGCCCTGGCCTCAGGCAGCGTTGCGACGAGCCCCCGAGTCTGTGCCGAACCGTTCGGCGAAAGCTGGACCCAATTCCTCTACGTACCGCTGCGCCGCACCAGGTCCATGGCGAGAACCCTGCCCGCCTACGCTGCAACGTCAAGATGCCGCTGCTCCGCGGACCGCCGAAGCCTCGCTGACCGGCCTGGGGACCAGCCTCGCTCTCGTCGGCGCCTACGTCCTGGCCGGTGAACTCGCTGCCGCCGAGGGCGACCACCGCATCGCCTTCCGCCGCTACGACGAGGTGATGCGCCCGTATGTGAGCCAGGCCCAGCAGCTCCCGCCGGGCGGCGCCTCGGGGTTCGCGCCTTCGGGCCGGCTCGGCATCCGCCTGCGGGACCTCTCCATGCGCCAGATGACCCGCTGGCCGATGCGGAAGCTGCTCGCCGCGCAGTTCGCCAAGGCCGGGGACATCACCCTGCCGGACTACAGCCTCGCCGCCGACCTACGGTGAGCGGCCCCGGCCACCGGTCAACGCACGTTCGCGAGCTCGCCGAGGGGACCGGCGCCCCTGTCGGCGCCGTCACCTTGGTCAGCGACGGCGCTCGCCGCATCGGCATCCCCCCGTCCCCGCCAACGCGGCCAAGGGCGAGCCGGACCGCCGGTGCATCGGCTTCCGCGCCCGAGCTGGGCTGAGTCAGCCCGCGAGTCGGGCGAGGGCCAGCGCGTGCGCGTGGTCGAGGGAGTCGGCGGCAGCGCAAGGGACGTCCGGTTGCACACCGGTGCCCTCCCAGTTCGTTCCGGAGACGGGGTTGATCGCGCGGCCGATGGGGACGGTGGCTTCCAGATGCGGGTGCACGGTCCAGCCCCTGCACGGATGTGCGCCGCCGCGGGTGCGCTCGCCGACGACGACCGCGCGGCCGAGCTGCTGGAGGTCGTACGCCAGCTCTTCAGCGGCAGAGAAGGTGCTACCGCTGGACAGCACATACAACGGCTTGCTGCCGCCGAAGCGCGCACCGGGAACGTGCGGCAGGCTCCAGGACTGCTCGCTGCGCTCTCCGCCGCGCCAGTGCATGGTGTTGAGGTGGGTGTGCTGGTCCAGTAGGTAGCTGCAGACGAAAGCGACCGTGTCCGGGTCGCCGCCCCGGTTGGAGCGAAGGTCCACGATCAGGGCCTGGGCGCGGGAGGCCAGGGTGAGCGCGGCGCCCAGCGGTTCGGCGGCCCACTCCAGTGGAAACAGCATCGGCGCCAGCTCCACCACGGCGACCCGTCCGTCGAGCAGCTCAACCCGGGGCGCACCGCCCAATGAGGTATCGAAGTCCCGGCGCATGGCGTCCCGGGTGGCCGCCCCCTGCTCCGGGGGCACCGGGTCGGCGTGGTACTTCAGCCTCAGGTGCCGGTCGCCGTTGACGGACTGCAGGTCCGCAGTGACCAGACGGGCGAGCTCTTCGGCGCCGCCGACGTCGTAGGCGCCCTCGGTAAGGCGCCGTTGCAGCAAACCGGCGAGCTGCTCGGCTGTCTCGGGGAAAACGTAGTGTTCGGTCAGGAGCCGGACCGTCTCGTCGACGAGAGGGGCAGGCCGAAGCTTCGTCAGAGTCGTCATGGCAGGGAGTAGAGCACTGCCCTTGCAAAAGCGCCAAAGAATTTAGACACTTTCGGCATGCGAGATCAGCCTTCCTGCCCGCCGCCTCCCGAGGACGTACTGGAGATCGGTGCGCCTGAGCAGTTCGCGGCGCTCGCCCATCCGTTGCGTCAGCGGCTGCTCTTCGCCCTGGGCCAACGGCCTGCCACCGTCAGCCGGCTCGCCGCGCAGCTCGACGCGAAGAAGGGCAACGTGGCCCACCACCTCAAAGTGCTCCGCGAAGCCGGACTGGTCCATATCGCCGAGACCCGCCAGGTGCGCGGCGGCACCGAGCAGTACTACCAGCGCACGGCACGCCACATGGTCGTCGCCGAACCCCAAGCGGCGGGCACCGCCGCGATGCTCGCCGCTGTCGCCCAGGAGCTGGACCGCTCCCCCACCGAGACCCACCTGACGTTGCGCCACCTGCGTCTGAGCCCCGCGAAGGCAAGAGAACTCGGCGAAGTCCTCACCAAACTGGTCGACGAGGCCGAGGAGAGTACAGAGGACCAGCCCGTGCACGGCGTGTTGGTAGCGCTCTATCAGCAGGATCAGCCGACCAGTTCTGCCTAGCGTCACCAACTGCACGGGACGGCACACCTAGGTCAGTTGAGACGAGCCGCACCCAAAGTCTGTTGGGTAGCTACTGCTTTGCTCAGTTCAGCGTCAAGTGCACGATATCGATGTCCTGGCCCCGCGCCTGTGCGAAGGAGCGACCGCGCCCCGTCACGATGAAGCCGCACTTCTCCAGCACGCGGATGGAACCGGCATTGTCAGCAGCGGCGGTGGCGTGCAGCGGCCGGATGTCTTCCAGCTTGATCAGCTCAGCGAGCGCCCGCGAGGCGATGCCCCGGCCCCAGTGAGACCGCCCGACGACGTAGGAGACCTCCCGCTCGGAGGGTGACCCGGATACCACCGCATGTCCTGCCACGGCACCGTCCGCGAGAACGGTTCGCAGAAGCCTTGCCGGGTCGGACCGCACCTTGACCCAGAACCGGTCGAAGTGGCCGCGATCGTAATGGTACTTCCGCGTAGCAGCGGCCATATGCTGCATTTCCGGGTCCGTCAGGTGCTCCCAGAAGATGGGCAGATCACGGTCCTGAGTTTCACGCAGGGATATCTCCATGGCTCCGTTTCATCCTTCGCAACGTCGCTGCCAAGTTGGTCCGCTCAGCCTAACCTCGACTTTGCCTGGGGCTTCGGCTTCGACCTGTGCAGCCTGCTCAGCGGCAGTCAGGAAAAGGTCCAACAGACCGTCCAGGACCCTGTAGCCGCCGTCCAGCGGAGCATTACCACGGGCGCCGGTACGTCGCGGGATGCGGTCGACTGAGCCCGTGAGGAAGCCGTACGCCTTCTCGCCTGCGAGTTCCACGCGCTGCGGGGGGCCGGCCTCCGTTCCGACCGCACGGCGACGCCGCTCATCCGGTGACGTGTCTGGGATTGGTGCCCTTCTTGTAATGGCTGGAGTGTTAACACGCTTCGCCGGTTTTGGTCACCCGGCCGCCGTCCTGAGCTTGTCCAACCATTCTTGCGCGGGTCCGGGTCCATGCCCGCTACGGCCTTCGGACGGAGCATGGTGTACTGGTTGGCCGTCCGGCCTGGTTCATTAAGGCGACGTGTAGCAGAGCACTACGGAGCGAGCATGTGGGACGGCCCCTTTTACCGGGTCAGGCGCGACGGGTACGAGATCTGCTTCGTGCCCGGTGCGGGAGAGGACCTCGCCGAAGTCTGCAATGTGGACATGTGGGTCATCCGTGATGACGGCGATCGCTGGTCCGGAACCGTGTTCACTCTCGATGAGGTACACCGAATCATGGATCGTCAACGGAAGGCAGGCGAACCGGAAGGCGACTACTGGTGGTGCTGGGACGGCCTCATCGTCCGCGACGCGGGGGTGCTGTCGATGGTCAAAGCCATCGACAGGCTCGTCGCCGCTGGCAAGCATGAAACAGTCCTTCGCCATATTGGACCGGAAGTGGATGCTTGATCCTTCTCCCTGAAGGCCGGGTTCTTCGCGGTGTCCGACAGCGGATCATTCGTGCCGACCCGCTCTGTCACATATCCCGTTTTCCGTGATTCGTTTCCGCTTCTCTGCTTCAGCCTGTCGTTTGGTCCGGCTTCCTCTTCGGTGCCGAGGACAGCGCCCTCGGGTGGTGAGTCGCCAGGTGATCCTGGAGCCGGGCATGGCGAAATTGGTAGACGGCGCCCGCCCGGCGTAGTACGTCGCGTTTGCAGGCGTCTTCGAGGAACGCCACCAGTCGCCATGGCACGCGGCCCGTCAAGGGAAGCCAGATCCGGGCCAGGGCCACCCACTGGCCATACGCTGTCAGGCACAGGCAGTAGCCGAATCCGCCGCCGAACGCGCCCTCGATGCCGAAGACGAACCCGAGTTGGAGGCTGCGGAGGGGCGTCTCGGTGAAGGTGGCCCCCAGCCCCGCGACGAGTCCGAGTGCGAGGGCCCAGACGAGAAGCTGGGAGGCCGCGTTCTCACGGTTCTGCCGCAACAGGTCGACGCAGCCAACGGATCTCTTCACGTCGATGGGGGCCTCCAGCCAGGTCATGAGCGCGAGCGCGGTTCCGGCCGCGAGCCCGACGGTGAGCGGGAACTGGGCCGCTGCCACGAGTCCGCCGCCGAGCCCGTCGTCGAGTGCGATCAGCGGTAGGAGAAACCGGTCGACGAGCACGATGACGAGCGCGACCCCGAATCCGATCTGGGCTGCCAGGAGGACCTTGCGGAAGAGCCGGTGGAAGAACTGCCTGTCCAGTTCCTTGTCGCCGCCGGACAGGCGGACCTGTACGGGACGCGGCGTGAACAGCACGGTGCCGTTGGCACGCCGGTAGACATAGCCGAACGCCAGCCCGGAGACGAATCCGTGCAGCAGTCCCACGACCAAGCCGCGCAGGAGCGCGTACCCGAGTCCGTGTGACGTGGCGATCAGGTCCACGGGAATGTTCCCGATCCCGGTCGCCAGCATGAAGGGCAGCCCCGCCAGCAACGCGATCACGGCGGTACGGGCGCGCAGGCTCATCTCCGTGCCGAGCCGCCACCATTCCAGGTCGGGGCCACCGCTCCGGTTCAGGTGGTCCGCGAGGTACCCGAGCCAGCGTTGGGCCCGCCGTGGGCTCCAGTTCCGGGGAGGCGGGTCCAGGGCGTCGGGGTGTTGGCGGTAGGCGGTCGGTACGAAGCTGCTCAGGAGGTGTTCCTCGATGCCTTTCTGGGATCTGAACCGGAGCAGATCCTTGGGGCCGCGCCTCGGGCCGTCGTGTCGGCCGCTCTCTCCTGTGCTTGCCCTTTCGCCGTAGACGTCACGGGCGAGGGAGACCATCAGGGGCGTGGCCAGTACCTTGCGCAGGCTCTTGCCGACCCGGGTGTCGGGACGGTCACACACCACGGCCAGCACGTCTTCCCAGTCGGACTTGGCCGCCGGGGCGCTGCCGAGTACCAGAAAGCTCTTCGTGTCGTCCGGGGTGAGAGCGGTCAGTTCGATCGCGGCGGCGCGCTTCAGGCATCTGGTTCCGGCTGTCACCGCGGCGTACGGATTGGTACGGCTGGTCAGGACCAGCGGTTTGTCGAATGCGTTGAGCTGTTGCAGCGCGCGGGGCCGCAGCTCTTCGGCGATCTCGTCGAAACCGTCGAGGACGGGCAGGATCAGCCCCTTCTCGACCAGCGCGGTGGCGACCGGCTTCCCGTCGACGGTGTCCGCGTCCATACCGGTCGTGTCACGGTTCAGCCGGCTGCTCAGCCACGCTTCCAGCGTCTGGGACGCGGGGTCCCACGACCCCAGGCTGAAGAGCTCCGGAACGGGTTCACCGGGCAGCGGGCTCTCCAACAGGTCCAGTACGAGTCGCAGGCCCAGGACGGTCTTCCCCGAGCCGACTCCGCCCAGCACCACCAGACGCCCGGAGGGCACCTTCCTGTAAGTCTCGGCGATGCCTCCCCCGTTCTCGTCCAGGGCCAGGGGCTCGGCCGTCTCGTACGGGGTGCCGCAGATGTGCTCCCAGTGGTCCATCAAGCCCGCGTCCGCCGTTGTCCAGCGCACAGGCAGCAGTTCCGTGGCAGGACGCCCGAGCCGTCGCTGTCCGGTCTCCTTCCACCAGCGTTCCTTGACCTCATCAGCCAACTTGCCGGCGGCCTTGTCGAGTTCGTCCTGCGGCGCCGGTCCGCTCGCCGGTGTCTGTTCCTGCGCGGGTACCCAGGTCTCCGGGGCGTGGAAGTGCAGCTCGTGGATATTTCTGGCCTGGACCGTCGGGCCGTAAAAGGTGCTGTCGCTCACCTTGTTCACATGGCGCCCGGGAGACGCTTCGCCCTTGCCCTCTCGCTCAGGAGACCCGCCATCGGCATGTGCCGCGTCACTCATCTCCGTCTCCCGCACGACCACGGCGCCAGCCCCACCAGCCGATCCCGGCCGAGACCGCGCTCACAACCAGGCATGTCGCGACCGCGCGCAGGGGCGCCGACAAGTGCGTACCGCCGGTCGTGATGTCGGGGGAGACGGTGGCAGAGGCGGAGGAGGGGGCGCTGGGTGCGCCGGAGCGCGAGGACGGCGCCGTGCCGCTGGGTGAGCCCGAGGGTCCCCGGATCTTGGCTGATGCGGACGTCGCCGAAGATGCGGACGCCGAAGCCGAAGCCGAGGCGCTGGGGCCGGCTTTCCCCGGCCTCCCGGACGCCTCTGGCGCACCCGGTGCTCTCGTCTTCCCGGGCTCGCCTGGAGCGCTTGGCGTCCCCGAGGCAGTCGGGCCCGGCGAGGCAGGCACGATTTTGAAGGCCGCCAGAATCCCGCCCTGCCCATTGTCGAGGGCACACGATGTGTCGACTTTGCCTGCCCACGTCCGGTCGCCGTTCGCGTTCCGCGGGGTCAGGTGCAGGTTGATCGCGCCGACGACGATCCTCGCCGGGCCCGGTCGGTGGAACACTAGCGAGGGGATGGTTCCGCCGGCCGGGACGGTCAGCGGACCGGACTTCGGGACGGCCGTCTTGGCCACCTTGAGCGTTACGGTGACGGGGATCTCGCCCTCCGGCGCGGCTACGACGGCGTGCACGTCCGCCGTGCCCTCGACGGTGGCCGAGCCGACGAACCGGAGTGCCGAGGTGACGCGGGCGCCGACCGTCGCCGCGGTGTCGATCGGCAACCGCGGGGTGGACCGGCCGACCACGTGGGTGTGCGGGGCGTTCCATACGACCGATGCCGTCATCGGCTCGTCGCCGATCACCTGAAACGGGCACGTGTAGTGCAGAGAACGCGGAGTCGGTTCCGCCGCCGCGAACCCGGCTCCGAACACGGTGACAAGACCGGCGAGCGCCGCAGTCCAGCCGCGTAACACGGTCCTGGGCAGGATCTTCATGTGACGTCCCCCGTGAAAGCGTTCGCCAGCGGCACAGAGTGCGGTGTGGTGTGGTGTGGTCATGCAGAGACTGGCCTGACGGGTGCCTCGAATGGTGAGCGATCCGATCAGAGCTGTCAACGACCTTCCGTGACACGCAAGTTGGTGAGATGTGGTGAGGTTGTGGGGTACTCGCGTGTCAATGTGCCCAACGAACCGCAGAGCCAACGGACACCGGTACCCAACCGTCGACCCGTCGACCGCCGGAGGTGCGGCCCCTACCCGGCGAATGAAATATCCGTACGCATCTACTCTTCGAGACTGCTCCTCGGCGGCTGCGGCGCTGGTACCGAACCACTGATGGGCTCTCTCCCGAGTCCGTCCCGGTAGTGGTCTTGCCCGGCAGTCCGCTGTCGATCGCGGTCCAGGGCCTCGTCAGCCGTGGCGGCGGCGGTGGCGGTGGGGCGGTGTGCGCCGGGTCGTAGCCGACGCGCACGTCGTAGCGCGAGACGTTGCAACCGGAGTTGCCGTCGTCGGGGACGTACGGGTCACCCACCCCGCTTCCGCCAGTAGCGGCGGAAGCGGGCAGCGCGACGGGCCGGACAGCGCCAGAGCCTGCACATGCGCGTGCGCCCAGCCAGGCGGCGCTGCGTATCTAGCGCATGATGGCTGTGGGCGGTCCTGTCTTTCGCGGAACGGGGTCAGCGGGTGGTGGCGAGCCTCCACACCACGCCCGTGATGGCGTTGGCGCTGACGGTCTCCGTCTTCGGGTCCACGTTGTCGATACGGTCGCACGCTTCGTGCAGGCAGCTGCCGACGCCCGTGTTGAAGCCGGAGACGGGGATGCCGACCTTGCCGAACGACTCGTGGTCCGAGCCGCCGATACCGATATCGAAGGTGGGGATCTTCTTGGCCGCGAAGTAGTCCTCGAACGCGTCCGTGGCCTCCTTGCCGTCGTGCACGACGAGCCACTGCTGCACGTTCTTGGTGCCGGTCATGTCGAAGTTCAGATAGGTGTCGATCTTCTTGCGCTCGGCGACGGGCAGCTTCTTGAGGTACTGAGCGGAGCCCACCAGGCCCTCCTCCTCGGCGTCCCACCACGCGAAGCGCAGATGGCGCTTCGGCTTCAGGTGCGCCTTGGCCACGGCCTGGGCGGTCGCCAGGATGGCGGCCGAACCCGACCCGTTGTCGTTGATTCCCGGCCCCGCCTTGACGCTGTCGAGGTGCGCGCCCGCGAACAGCGTGTGGTTCGCGTCCCCACCAGGCCAGTCCGCGATGAGGTTGTGCCCGATAGCCCCCTTGTACTTGAAGGAGTCGATACGGGTCTTGAAGCCGGCCTTGTCGAGCACGCCCTTCACGTACTCCAGCGACTGCTCATGCCCCTTCGTGCCGAAGGCGCGATTGTCCCCGCTGCGGTCCGCGATCTTCTGGAGGGCGGCCAGGTGCGGCATGACGTCCTTCTCGGAGAGGACCGGCGGCGCCGCCTCCGTACGGCCCGGCGCGGCCCCGGCCGGAACGGCGCCGAGCAGCGCCAGGCTGAGCCCCAAGGCCCCGACTGCGTACGTACGACGGCTGGTCATCAACTTCATTGGACGCTCCTTTGATCGGCACTCCGGCACCGAAAGGTGCCTTCGCCGACCAGACGTCCGACCGGAGCGGGGGTTGCGCCGCCCGCCCCGCGTATCACCTCGCGCGCTCAAACCAGATGGCCTTGGCACTCCTTCGAGCAGCCCTTCCGCTCGGCACGCGGCTACACCGTGTACGGAGCAGCAGCCACCGCGCCAGTCCCCGACCCGGCTCGCCGCTCAACGACGCACTGCTGCCAGAACGCGTACATGTCCGGCACCTTGGTGCTCCCCCGGCGGGCCGGGGCTCCCGGGAGATCCGGCCCGCCTTGCGCATCATGCCCAAGGCTCATGAACTGAGGCCCTCGTCAGTGGACTTCGCCTGGATCTCAGGCCCCGTGTTGCCGGGCCACGTCGATGCCGGGCCGAGGCGGTTCAGCGGTAGTAGATCGGCATGATGGTCTGGCTGTCGTCACACCACACCTCGTGGTACCCGTCCGCCTGGGCGTTCGGGAGCTCCTTGGCTTCGCACTCCGCCTTCGAGGGATACCTTTCGGCGCCGACGGGGGTCCAGCCGTCGCCAGGGGGCGCCGCGGCGGACGCGGTGGCGGCGGTCAGTGGAATGGCGACCGCCGCGGCACTGACCGCGAGACCGACGCCGATACGCGTACGCCACGTCTTCATGGTTGTCTCCTCTGCTTGTTCTGCGAGTTCTGAGCCCGTTCGGCTCAGAGGTGTGGTGGGAGCTGGAGTTGGCCAGCCGATGGGATTGACGAAGATGACGGTGGGCGTGGCATCGTCCTGGTCAATGAGCGGACCCCGACCGTCACTTCAGGGTCTGTGCGGTGGTGTCGGCGCTCATTGCGGGCCCCCCGGGCAGTCGGCGATGTGATCTCTCGGTGCGTCACCACTCTGTCCAGGGCCGCTGATGCGGGACTATCGCGCCGCTAACCCCTGGGTAACGTCAGCAGCTCTCACCTGACCGCCGTGGTGATCGGGCCGGCCGTCAGTATCGGCACCCTGGGAGGAGCGCTCCCCCACTTGCTGACGCAGGGTCACCTGAGACAAGACCGCATCCTCGACGAAGCAGCCGAAAGCACCGATCCGCTCCGCCTGACGCGCCTGATGCGCGTGCTCGGCATCGCGGACGTTGCGCTCAACAGTCGCGTCGCAGCTCGTCGGGTAGGGGTCGATGGCCTCAATCCGATACACGTCACAGCCGCGGGCTTGCTGATCGTTCGCGGGTGAGCAACCGATGAGGTGGGGCACGGTCATGGCGGTGACGTCTGTGAGCAGCGCGGGACGCGGGATCGTTCGGCGCCGGGCCGAGCTGTGGTTCGGCTGGTGCACGCTCGGTGTCCTCCGCGGGGAGCGCGCTGTGACGTGGAAGGGACGTCAGGGGCGGACGAGGGCTTTGAGGACGTGGCGGTCGGCCATGACCCGGTAGGCGTCCGGTGTCCGGTCGAGGGTGAAGGTGCGGTCGAAGACGCGGCCAGGGGCGATGGTGCTGTCCAGGACGTCCGGCAGCAGTTGCTCGATGTAGGCGCGTGCGGGACTGGCGCCGCCGGTCAGCTCGCGGATGCGAGCGATGCCCTCCTCGTCCCGCTCGGCGACCACGTCGGTGGCGCCGAACTCGCGGCCCAGGCCGGTGCGGTCTTCGTGGCGGCCGGCGAGTACGACCCGTTCGGCGCCGAGCCGCTTGGCGGCGATCACGGCGCACAGGCCGACCGCCCCGTCCCCCACGACGAGCACCGCGTCCCCGCGGCCGACGTCGGCGGTGACGGCGCCGTGGTGACCGGTGGTCATCACCTCCGACAGGGCCAGCAGCGACGGAAGCAGCACGGAGTCGGCGGCCACGGGCAGCTTGACCAAGGTGCCGGTCGCGTACGGGACCCGGACGGTTTCGCCCTGGCCGCCGTCGACGCCGTCGAAGCCGTACCGGCCGCCGTTTCGGCGCGAGATGTGCAGGCCCTTGGCGCAGTAGTCGCAGGTGTTGTCGCTGTAGGTGAACGGGGCGACGACCAGATCACCGGGTTTCAGGCCGGTCACGTCCGCGCCGGTCTCCTCGATGACGCCGAGGAATTCGTGTCCCATGGGCCGGCCGGTGTCGGTGGCGGGCATGGACGCGTAGGGCCACAGGTCGCTGCCGCACACGCATGCGGCCAGTGTGCGCACCACCGCGTCGGTCGGCTGGACGAGCTTCGGGTCGGGCCGGTCCTCGACGCGGACGTCGCCGGCTCCGTACATCACGGCTGCGCGCGTAAGGGGTGTCACTCCAGACGAGGGGCGGGGCCGCGCCGCGAGAGGCGCGGCGTGCCGGGGCGGGGTCAGCGTTCGAGCATCCGTGCCTGGGCCGCGGTGTGGGTGTCGCCGGCGGCGGGCGGCAGGCTGCTGAGCCTGTGGAATTGCTCGCTGGTCAGCGTGACGGGGTCGGCGGCGGTGTTCTCCTCGATCCGGCTGACGCGCTTGGTGCCGGGGATCGGGGCGATGTCGTCGCCCTGGGCGAGCAGCCAGGCCAGCGCGACCTGTGCGGGCGTGGCGCCGGCTTCGGTGGCAACGGCCTTGACCTCGTCGGCGAGCGCGAGGTTGCGCTGGAAGTTATCGCCGGTGAAGCGGGGGTTGTCGCGCCGGAAGTCGTCCTCGTCGAACTGGTCGGTGGAGCGGACGGTGCCGGTCAGGAAGCCGCGCCCCAGCGGGGAGAACGGCACGAGGCCGATGTTCAGCTCCCGCAGGACGGGCAGGACGCGCGCCTCGATGCCACGGGTCCACAGGGAGTACTCCGACTGCACCGCGGTGACCGGCTGGACCGCGTGGGCGCGGCGGATCGTGTCCGGGCCTGCCTCCGAGAGCCCGAAGGCGCGTACCTTGCCCTCGGTGATCAGCTCTTCGACCGCGCCGGCGGTCTCCTCGATCGGCGTGTTCGG
The DNA here is from genome assembly GCF_040654875.1 of Streptomyces sp. NPDC050610. NCBI lineage: Bacteria > Bacillati > Actinomycetota > Actinomycetes > Kitasatosporales > Streptomycetaceae > Streptomyces > Streptomyces sp. NPDC050610. The sequence continues at coordinate 17,850 of NZ_JBFAIV010000016.1, forward strand.
GTCCACCCGGTGCTGGTAGTACAGGTCGATGTGGTCGGTGCCCAGCCGTTTCAGGGAGCCCTCGACGGCGGTGCGTACGTTGACCGGGCGGGAGTCCAGGTTCCACGCGCCGTCGCCACCGTGCGAGACCAGGCCGAACTTGGTGGCCAGCACCGCCTTCTCCCTGCGGCCCTTCAGCGCCCGGCCCAGCAGTTCCTCGTTGGTGTAGGGGCCGTAGATCTCGGCGGTGTCGATGAGCGTGACGCCCAGCTCCAGCGCCCTGTGCACCGTTCTGATCGACTCCGCGTCGTCGGTGCCGGAGCCGGTGTAGCCGTGGGACATGCCCATGGCGCCGAGTCCGATCCGGGAAACCTCCAGGTCACGCAGTTTGATGTATCGCATCTCGCCTTCTCCGGTTGGTGGCGTTGTCCGACTCCCCCGTCTCGCCCGGCTCCTCCCATCTCGCCCGGCCCGGCAGACGGTACCGGTCGGAGCCTGGGCGACGTGGTGGGACCGGCGTTCTTCCTCATTCACTTTCGCCCCGATTGCTCTGGTGTGGCAGGGCGGGCTCTTCAGGGGTATGACAGGGCCCCCTCCGGTCTGCGGGGCGGGTGCCCAGCGGGTGGGACTGGAATCGTGGATTCCGAGAGCGCGCAGGCGAGGGCACTATGTTGGGCCGCTATCTGCGCGCCCGCCGCACCTGAACCGGTCCCGAACACGTCGGCCTCACCGTCGGCAGCGGCGACCTCCGCACCCCCGGCCTGCCCCGCAACCACAGACGGCTTCGGCGGCTCGGTTCGTCCCGGGGTCAGGCGGTTTGGCCTCCGTCGACGACGAGGGCTGTGCCGGTGGTGAAGGCGGCGGCGTCGGAGCACAGCCAGAGCACGGCGGAGGCGATCTCTTCGGGCTTGCCGAGGCGGCCGACGGGTTCGTCGGCGATGAGTCCCGCGCGTCCACCGGGGCGGGTCTCGCCGAAGCGGCGGATCATCTCGGTGTCGATGATGCCGGGGCAGATGGCGTTGACGCGGATGCCGGCGGCGGCGTGGTCGAGGGCCGCGGAGCGGGTGAAGCCGATGATCCCGTGCTTGGCGGCGGCGTAGGCAGCCTGGCCCTTGAACCCTTTGACGCCGGCGCCGGAGGAGACGTTGACGATGGCGCCGCCGCCGTCCTGGTGGAGCATGTGCCGGATCTGGGCGCGGGTGCACAGGAACGAGCCGGTGAGGCTGATCCCGAGGATGCGGTCCCAGTCGTCCTTGGCCGTCTCGGCGGCAGGCTGGACGGGCTGCTCGATGCCGGCGTTGTTGAACGCGGCGTCAAGGCGTCCGAAATGCTCGACGGTGTAGTCGACGGCGGCCTGGACATCGTCTTCGCTGGTGACGTCGCACGGGAGCGCGAGAGCTTGGCCGCCGCCGTCGGCGATCAGCCGCGTGGTCTCCTTCAGGCCGTCCTCGGACAGGTCGACGAGGGCGACCTGTGCCCCGGCGCGGGCGAAGGCGAGCGCGGTGGCGCGGCCGAGGCCGGAGGCGGCTCCGGTGACGAATGCGGTTCTGCCGCGGAAATCGTAGGTGACGTTCACGTCGGTTCTTCTTCCTGCCTGGTGTGCTGGTGTGCCGGCATCAGGGCCGGGCTCAGTCGGTGGCCGCGGCCGCGGCGTACTCCTCGTCGGTGACGGGGGTCAGCCAGTGCACGACGTCGTGGTCGGCGTCGCCCTCGTTGATGGCCACGTGGACCATCAGCCGGTTCGGCGCGGCGCCGTGCCAGTGCTCCTCATCGGCCTCGAACAGGACGCGGTCGCCGGGGCGGATGACTTCCACCGGGCCGCCGCGGCGCCGGCACAGCCCGATCCCTTCGGTGACGAAGACGGTCTGGCCCAGCGGATGACGGTGCCAGTGGGTACGGGCGCCGGGCATGAAGTGCACCAGAGTCGCGATGACGCGGGACGGAGCCGGGGCGGCGGCGACGGCATCGATGTAGACGTCGCCGGTGAACCATTCTGCGGGGCCCTTGACGGTGTCGATCGAGCTGCGGGTGATCTGCACGGTTACTCCTTGCGCGGGTGGTGGGGTGGATGGGCGGGTCAGGGCTTGAGGAGCGCCTTGACGGCGCGGCGCTCGTCCATGGCCCGGTAGCCCTCGGCAACCTGCTCCAGCGGCAGGGTGAGGTCGAAGACCTTGCCCGGGTCGATCCGCCCTTCGAGGACGCGGTCGATGAGATCGGGCAGGTAGCGGCGGACCGGGGCCGGGCCGCCGCGCAGGCCGACGTGGGAGAAGAACAGCTCCTGTCCGTCGACGGCGACGTCGTGGGGAACGCCGACAAAGCCGACGTTGCCGCCGGGCCGCGCGGAGTGCAGGGCCTGCCGCATGGCCTGGGCGGTGCCGACGCACTCCAGCACGCTGTCGGCGCCGGTCCCGCCGGTCAGTTCCTTGATCCGGGCCACGCCCTCGTCGCCGCGCTCGGCGACGATGTCGGTGGCGCCGAACTCGCGGGCCAGCTGCTGCCGCGATGTGTGGCGGCTCATGGCGATGATCCGCTCCGCGCCCATCTCCTTCGCCGCGATCACGCCGCACAGACCGACCGCGCCGTCACCGACGACCAGGACGGTGGAACCGGGCTTCACCTCGGCGGCGTCCGCGGCCCACCAACCGGTGCCCATGACGTCGGAGACGGCCAGCAGACCGGGCCACAGTTCCTCGTCCGGCGCCTCGTCGGTGGCGACCAAGGTGCCTTGGGCGTTGGGGACGCGCACGTAGTCGGCCTGGCAGGTGCTCATGAACTCGCGGTGCAGGCAGTTGGACTGGAAGCCGTTGCGGCAGTTCGCGCAGGTGTTGTCCGAGGTCGCGAAGGACCCGACGACGAACTGGCCCGGCCTGACCGAGGTGACCTCGGAGCCGGTCTCCTCCACGAAACCGACGTACTCGTGCCCCATCGGATGCGGATCGCCGATCGGCTCCGCGCCGCGATAGGGCCACAGGTCGGAGCCGCACACGCAGGTCACGGCCGTGCGGATGATCGCGTCGGTCGGATGGAGGAGCTTCGGGTCGTCCAGGGTCTCGAAGCGGATGTCGCCGGGGGCGTGGATCACTGCGCCGCGCATGAGGAAGATCCTTTACGTGCTGAGGCGTGCGGCACCCGGTGTCCGGGGCCGTCGCCGAGTACAGGGCGGGTACGCGCCCGGGTGAAGGCCGGGCGAAAAGCACCACGTCATCCACGTAACCCGCTCCCAGCGCGGGGAGCGAGACACCCTCAAGGGGTGTACCGCCAGTACACCCCTACGGCCGCTGGCGGGACGTACCGTCGAAGACGTGGACAACCAAGCAGAGGTCCGCGAGTTCCTCACCTCGCGGCGCGCGAAGATCACCCCCGAACGGGCGGGCCTCCCCTCCGGCAGCCGCCGGCGGGTCCCCGGCCTGCGCCGCAGCGAGGTCGCCGCCCTGGCCGATGTCAGCGTGGAGTACTACGCCAAGCTGGAGCGCGGCAACCTCGCCGGCGTCTCCCCGGCCGTACTCGAATCCGTCGCCCGCGCCCTCCAGCTCGACGACGCCGAACGCGCCCACCTGCTGAACCTGGCACAGGCCGCCGACGGCTCCGACGCCCTCACCCGGCCCCGCCGCCGCACCGCCCGGTCCTGGACTCCGCACCGCAGCCTGCGATGGGTACTCGACGCCGTCACCGCCGGACCGGCCTTCGTCCGCAACGGCCGGATGGACCTACTCGCCGTCAACCAGCTCGCCCGCGCCTTTTACGCCGACGTCTACGCCGCGGCCGGCAACCAGGCGAACCTGGCCCGCTTCCAGTTCCTCGACCCGGCCTCCCGCCGCTTCTACCCCGACTGGGAGCAGGCCGCCGACATCGCCGTCGCCATCCTGCGCACGGAAGCCGGACGCAATCCCCACGACAAGGACCTCCACGACCTCGTCGGCGAGCTGTCCACCCGCAGCGACGACTTCCGCACCCGCTGGGGCGCCCACAACGTCCGCCACCACGGAACCGGCACCAAACGCTTCCACCACCACGCCGTCGGCGACCTCACCCTCGCCTACGAGGGCCTGGAAATGGCCGCCGAACCCGGCCTCACCCTCACCGTCTACGCCGCCGAACCCGAATCACCCTCCGAAGAGGGGCTGCGGCTGCTCGCCACCTGGGCCGCAACGCAAGAAGCCGCCGCGCCGGCAGGGCAACCGTGAACAGGCGACGAATAGTCCTTGAGCGTCTGCGGACGCCGGACCCCCGTGGCGCGGCCCAGGCCAAGGGGAACGGTTCGCACATCACAAGGAGGAGGACGAGCAGGCGCAGAGGCGGGAGTCGGTCTGAACGAGGGCTGCGATGCGACGACGCCGATTTCCTAGCAGGCGCCGCGCCGCAGGTGCCCCACCACCGACAGTTCGGCGTTCCTGCTGGCTGCAAAGGTGACCGTTGGCAGAAACGCGCCGCACCGGCCCTTCCCGATCACCGTCATCGGACTGGCTCTGCGGGTCAGGTGGACGTCTGTCCACCTGGGTGGGCGATCCATTTGTGCCATTGGCTGTCGAGAACGATGTCAGCCAGTTTCTGGTAGCCGCCGCTGCCTGGATGAGCGCCGTCGCCTGCCAGGGCCTCCTCGGTCCAGGTGGGGTCGTCGGCCAGGGCCTTGGTCGTGGCGATGAAGGGGACGTTTCGTGTCCGGCAGAGGGCGGCCATCTTGTCGGCGAGTTCCGAGGCCCGTCGCAGATGTCGTTCGCCAGCGTCGATGACCGGAGGGGGCCCCACCACCAGGGGAGCGACGGCCTGGCGCCGGCTCTCGTCCAGGACGGTTGCCAGGTTGTCCAGGCAGCGGGCCGGGGCGACGCGGACCCTGCCGTCCTCCTCGACCATGTCGTTGCTGCCGAAAGAGACAACCAGCCGGTTGTCGGCGCCGGGCAGCATCCGCGGCCCGATCTCCTGCCAGCAGCGCGCCAGGACATCCTCGGAGGTGTTGCGCCTGATGCCGAGGTTGAAAGCCGTGATATCGCCGCGGGTGGCCTGGAGCACCCGACCGACCCAGCCTCGGTACTCCGGATCGCCGATCCCCTGAACGAAGGAGTCACCGACAAAACACACTCGTACGTTCCTGCTCATTCGGCCAACCCTACGAGCGAGTCCGACGCGTACATGCTCCGGGAGGAGCCGGTACGCATCTCGGCATCCGCTCCCGCCGCTGACAGCTGCCGCTGGAAAGTAGCCGCTCTCGGGGAATTCCAGGTGGCCGCTCTGAGTCTTGCGCCGCTCACCCTGCCGTAGCAGCAGCGGCCCAGACCGGCACTCCGGCGATCGACAGCTACGTCCGCCCGCCGAACTTCCTGTTCGTCTCAGCCGAGACGTCTGTTGGAGCGGTTACGGGTACCCGGACCAACGCTGCCGTGCCCAGCCAGGCCATACGGGATGGTGGGCAGAGCACGGCACGCGCATCGAGCAGGGCCGGGTTTACCGGGCGCAGCGCCCTTGACCAGCGACTACGCCAGTGTTCAAACATCTCCATCCGTCGCGGGAGCGGAGCTCTGATCGCTGAGGCGTGGGGCGTTCGTCATGGCGGTGAGGGTGGTGGTGATGAGATCGCGCAGCCAGCGGTGAGCGGCGTCGCGGTCGTGGCGGGCGTGCCAGGCGAGGACGACCGGGATGGGCGGGGTGGGCTCGGGCAGCGGGTAGCTCCGTAGGCCGGTGGGGAGCAGGACCGCGCCGAACAGTGCCGGGGCGACCGTGATCAGATCGTGGGCGGCTACCGTACGCAGCGCCAGGCTCAGCGTCGGCACGGTGAACGCGACTGTCCTGCGCACGTTGTGACGCTCGATCAGGCCGTCGAGGCGGTCGTGGGTCCGGCCGCGCCGGGACACTACGACGTGCGGCACGGCGGTGAAACCTTCCCAGGCCGAGGGGTTGCACGGCAGGTCGTCGCGGGCGACGACGGTCAGGCTGTCGGTGGCCACGGCGGCTGTGCGCGTGTCGGGATGCTGCGGGAACTCGTCGGAGATCTGGAGGTCGACGGTCCCCCGGCGCAGTTCGTCGACGGTGGTCACGGCCTCACCGAGCACGCGCAGGCAGACGCCGGGCGCGGTGGCGGCGAACGGGCCGGCGAGGCGCGGCAGCAGCGCGTCAGCCACTACGTCGTTGCACTGGAGCGTGAAGGTGCGGACCAGCGTGCCCGGGTCAATCTCGGCGGTCGGTGCGAGGACCGCGTGGGCGCGGGTGACGATCTCGTGCACCTCGTCGCGGATCTCTTCGGCGTACGGCGTGGGCAGCATCGCTCGCCCGGCGCGGACCAGGATCTCGTCGCCGGTCGCCCGCCGGATCCGGCTCAGGGTGCGGCTCATGGCCGGCTGTGAGAGGTGCAGGCGATCGGCGGCGGCGCCGACGCTTCCCTCGTCGAGCAGGGCGTCCAGCGCGGTGAGCAGGTTCAGATCCAGATGCATGCAGGTAATGCTATGGATCTGAAGCATGCATTTGTGGTTATCTCTCGTTGCCTCTTCACTGGATCGCAGGCGCTGGTAGGCGCCAGTGACGGGCGGAGCTGAGCATGCGTACTGTCATCGCCGGAGGCGGCCTGGTCGGGCTCACCACCGCGGCGTCTCTTCGGCTGATCGGCCATGAGGTCACGGTGCTGGAACAGGCGCCGGATGTACGTGCCGCCGGTGCGGGGATCGGTCTGTGGCCCAACGCGCTGCGCGAGTTCGACCGGATCGGCATAGGTGCGGCGGTCCGCCGCATGGGCAGAGAGATCGACACCTGGTTCTTCGACGCCGCCGGCCGCCCGGTCCGCGCCCCCGGCTCCGAGGCGAGCGACCACCGATTCCTGCTCGTACCGCGGCCCGGGCTGAACAATCTGCTCGCCGATGCCGTCGGCCGGGACCGGGTCCTCCTCGGCTCGCACGTGACCGGCTACACCGAGAAGAAGTCGGAGGCCGTCGTCAGCTTCGCCGACGGCAGGGAGCTGCGTACGGACCTACTGATCGGCGCGGACGGGGTCCACTCCCGTGTGCGAGCCCAACTCGTGCCGGGCAGCGACGCCGAGGTGCACGCCGGGCACTACGCCTGGCGCGCGATGGTGCCGGCCGGGGGCGAACGGCCCGAGGGCACAGTGCTCACGGTCGGGCGGGACCGTACCCGCGGTGGATACGCGCGAGTCTCGGAGAGCCAGACCATGTGGATGGTCAACCAGTTCGAGGCCGGCCCGCTCACCGGCGGCAAGCGGCAGCGCGCCCTGCGGCGTGCCCGGAGCCTCGCCGAGGGCGGTTGGCACGACGACCTGCTGGAGATGATCGCCGGCACCCCGGAGGAGGCCATCCTGGAGAACCAGATCATGTTCGTCCCCCCGCTGCCGCGCTGGGCCAGTGCGCGGGTCGCGCTGATCGGAGACGCTGCACACGGACTGTCCCCGCACATCTCCGCGGGCGGCACCCTCGGCATCGAGGACGCCGGTGTCCTGCGCGCCGCTCTGGCCGGCGAGCACGATACGGCCAAGGCTCTTGCCCGCTACGAAGCCGCCCGCACCGCCCGGTTCGACGCCGTGCGCGAGCACGCCGCCGCCGTTGAACAAGCCTCTGACGCCGCCGAGTTCGCCCAGCGGTATGCCGCCTTCAGCCACTGGATGCTGACCACGGCACCCGACACCTGAGCCGGCACGGCGGCTGATGTCCTCGACGAACCGCATCAGCCTCCGGGGGCAGAACGAGGCCCTATACGAGCGGCGGACCGACCGGGGCGGAGTCGCCGACGTGCCGACCGCCCGGACTCTCCTCGGCTCGCGGCGAGACCCGTGGCACCAGCAGGCCGGCGGCAGCTGCGGGCCCCACCAGGGCGCCGCTCGCCGGAACTCGGCACGTAGATCGTCGCCTTCAAACCCACCGGGCTGATGCGGGCCCCGCGCAACGTTCGTGGATCTGGCGCCCCGTCACCCAGCACCCGGTGCGTACGCCATCGCGCCATGTCGGCTGGACGACGCGACCGCCTCCTGCCCCCGCTCAGCCCGCACCCACCTCATGCGCTCCGCCCACCGACCATCCCTGAAGGGATGCCTCATGACAATCCAACCGCACCTCCCCGCGAGGGCCGGTGACTTATGGTCGACTGGCTGAAGCTCGCCGAATCGCTCATCGCCTCACCGTGGTTGTACGCCGTGCTCATCGCGGTGTCCTTCCTCGACTCCTTCCTCCCGCTGATCCCGAGCGAACCCGTCGTGATCGTCGCGGGCGTCTACGCCGCAACCGGGCAGACCGATATTTTCCTCGTCATAGCGGCCACGACGCTCGGCGCCTCGCTCGGCGACCTCGTCCCCTACTCCGTAGGACGACTGCTGGGCGTACGCATCCTCAAACGCCTGCCGCCCGGCACCAAGCGCCGGGCGGCACACGACTGGTTCACCCGCGAGCTCGACGCCCGCGGCGGCTTCATCCTGGTGACCACACGGTTCATCCCGGTGGGGCGTTACCTGGCCACCTTGTCCACCGGGATCGTCGGCTACCCGTTGGGCAAGTACGTACTGTTCGTCACCTTCGCCACCGCCACTTGGAGCGCTTACACCGCGCTCACCGGCTATTTCGGCGGCGTCGTGTTCCAAGAGAACACACTGCTGGCGATCGCCGTCGGTGTCGGGCTCGCGTTCGTGGTGACCGGTGTCATCGAAGGCGTACGCCACATCCGCCGCCGCAAGAGCGCCGCCGCGCCGGGCGCAGCCGTCGACTGACACCTCCGCCTGCGTGCGCTACTTCGTCAAGAGTCACGGGCGGCAGGAGTGGTGCAAGCCGTCACGCGGCAACCGCGCCCGAGCAGCTCGCCACTACAGACGTCAGCGCACCGTAGTTGATGGCGGTTCCGCCCCGGCTTGATCACTCACGGGCAACCCCAGGGCCGTACCAACGCGATGGCACCATGGATTCTCCCACTGTGGGGACAAGCGCTCCCCCACTGCCGTCGAGCACATCAGCGCCGAGTTCGCCGCCGCCCGCCCCAGCCAACGACAACTCACGCCCGGCCCTCATTCACTGACCCGGCGGTGCCACAACCCTCGTTACTCTCCGCCACCAGCAGCCGGACCGCTCCGACATAGCCCAGGAGCTCGGCTCTCACGGGCAACCGACCGCCGAAGTCGACGCGGACGATCCGCCCGCCGACCGTATGCCGCGCCCGCTGCGCTCGACGGCGTCCCCACAGCCTTCAGGAGCGGATGCGGTCGGCCTCGTTGTCCCCGTCGGCACGGCCGGTGCCGGTGCCGGTGACGGCCGCGAACGAGGCCGTTCGCCGTGCCAGCGTGGCGCGTTGATTTCCTCGAAGCGGCGTTCAGTGTTCGGGCGGCAATAGCCGCTCCAGGTAGACGTCCAGCATCCGGGCGGTCTCCGCCGGAGGCAGCGCCTCGGGGGCGGTGACCGCGTCGAACATGAGGCCGTCGACCAGCGCGAGGAGCAGCCGGGCCTCACGCTCCGGGGCGGGTCGCGGCTGCCCGCTCGACGCGGCGAGCGCCGCGCCGAGCGCGAGCCGCAGTTCGTCGCCGATCGCGGTCAGCGTTTCGCGCTGGATGTCCGCGAGGGCGGGCGAGGTGACGGACCGGGCCGCGAAGGCGAGGTAGACGCGGCACTCGGCGAGCCGCCGCGCGTCGAGCGGCAGCAGTTGACGCAGGGCGGCTCGCATCGACTGGCGGGGGTCCGCCGTCGCGTCGAGGCGGGCGATCCGGGCGCGGGTGCGCTCCACGACCCGTCGAAAGGCGAAGGCCAGCATCTCGTCCTTGGTCGAGAAGTAGTACTGCACCGCCCCGATGGATACGCCTGCCGCGGACGCGACCTCGCGGACGCTGACCTGGTCGAGGCCGCGGGAGCCCGCGATGTGCAGTAGCGCGTCCGCCAGCTGTTCCTGTCGAGATTCACTCACGAGAGTACAATACGGATGTATGGGACATTACGGAAGTAGTCGACATGTGGCGCTCGGCCTGTTCACCGTCACCGGGGTCGCGGTGGGCCTGGTCTGGGCGTGGTGGCTCATCGACCCCACCGCGCCGCAGGGCGCCCTTCTGCCCGCCGTCGTCAGTGCCGTCCTCGCGGCCAACATCCCCCTCACGCTGGCCAGTGCGCGCCTCAAACGCGCCCTGGTGGCCCCCGTGCAGCGATACCTGATCAATCCGCCGATCCGCCTTCTTCTGCGCATGGGGCTGATGCCCCTCGGCTACGCCCTGCTGGAGACGCGGGGACGCAGCAGCGGCCGGCCCCGCACCACGCCGGTCGGCAACGGCCGCCGGAAGGACACGTTCTGGATCGTCGCCGAGCACGGGCAACGCGCCGGATACGTGCGCAACATCCAGCGCTGCCCGCGGGTGCGGGTCAGGCTGCGCCAAGGTTGGCGCTTCGTGTGGCGCGAGGGCACGGCCCACCTGCTCCCCGACGACGATCCGTACGCACGGCAGCGGCGACTGAGCCGCTTCCACCCGCTGCGCGCCCTGAACGCGATCGTCGTCCGCGTCATGGGAAGCGAGCTGATGACCGTGCGCATCGACCTGAACCCCCTCCCGCAGCGCCGCGAACACGGTGCCATCACCGACCGCGCCCCCGCTTCGGCGACCGCTGCCGCTACCCGCAGCCCCAGGCTCCGGGCCGGGCACTGACCAGCCCCGTAGGCGCCCCCTGGGACGGCAGCGCCCGCTCTCAAAGTCGCGCCGACGCGGCGAGGGCGTCTGAACCCGTACCGTCATCGACCGACTCCAACCGCCCCGCCCCCGGACAGATGAAGGCCGGGGCCGGGTGCCGGCGGTCACACTGCCGAGAGACGGAGGCCGGTGCGTGAGTGAATAGGGGGCATGCTTTTCGACTTCGCGTACGACCACGACGGTGAGCGGCTCAGCGGTGTGTACGGCGGTGATCCTTCCGGGGTCACCGCCGTGGTGTTGCATGGTGCCGGTGCCGGCAGTAAGGAGCGGCTGCTGCCGTTGGTACGGGAGTTCGTGGGCCATGGCTGTCGCGGGATCGCCTTCGACTTCTCCGGGCACGGCGAAAGCACCGGGGAACTCGGCGAGTTGAGCCTGCGGCGACGGTTCGAGCAGGCCGTCGCGGTGATCGACGCGTACGCGGGCGCGGACGGGCCGCTGGTCCTGGTGGGGTTCAGCATGAGCGGCCAGACGGTGGCCGATCTCGTCCGGCACTACGGGGATCGAGTGGCGGCGCTGGGGCTGTGCGCGCCCGCCGTGTACGCGCCCGAGGCGTGGGACGTGCCCTTCGGGGACGGGAACGGCCGGTTCAGCGGGATCATCCGGCGGCCGGACAGCTGGCGGGAGGCGCCCGCGCTTCAGGTGCTGCGGGCGTACGAGGGCCGGGCGGTGCTCGCCGTGCCGGGCACGGACGCGGTGATCCCGCCCGCGGTGACCGAGGCCGTACAGGACGCGCTGGCCGCGCGCGCCCAGTACACGCGGTTCGACCTTCCGGACGCACAGCACCAGCTCGGCATGTGGTTCCGCGATCACGGCGACGACCGGCGAGGTCTCGTGGAGGCGGTGCTGACCGGCCTCGGCGACCGGGGCTGGTCGGCGACGCGTGCGTGGGTGGCCAAGCAGCTCGACGACGGCCGCTCGGTCGCCGACTCGCGTTTCCTGTCCGGTGGTTGGAGCTCCCAGATGCGCCGGCTCACGCTCGACGACGGCGCGGAGCTGGTGCAGCGGACCTTTGTGAAGCCGTTCTTCCGCCATCACGGGCCCGGGCTGCTGGCCCGCGAGGCGTCCGTCCTGGCGCTGCTCGCCGGGCAGGAAGGCATCCCGGCGCCCGGTCTCGTCGCCGTGGACGCCACGGCCGAGCACTGCGACCACCCGACCCTGTTGATGTCCGCGCTGCCGGGCCGCGTCCGCGTGGACGAGGACGACGAGGACGACGAGGACGACGAGGACGACCTCGACCGTCGTGTGGATCTGCTCGCGGCCCAGCTCGTTCGCGTCCACGGCGTCGTACCGTCCGAAAGACCGCGTACGTACCAGGCGTGGACGTCCCCAGAACGCGTCCGCACCTCGGACAGCCCCTTGTGGGAGCGGGCCGTGGACGTGATCCGCCGCTCCGCGCCGCCGTACGTAGGCTGCTTTCTGCACCGCGATTTCCACCCCGGGAACGTGCTCTTCACGGGAGCCGGACCCACACTGCGGATCACCGGCGTCGTGGACTGGGTCGAGACGTCGTGGGGGCCTGCCGATCTCGACGTGGCGCACTGCTCGACCGCGCTCGCGCTGCTGCACGGGCCGGCGTACGGGCTGGGCTTCCGCGAGCGGTACGAAGCACACGGCGGCCGCCGCCTCGCCGACGCCCCCGACCACCTGTACTGGCGGCTGCTCGACGCCCTGCACTACTGCCCCGACGCGGCGAAACTGGCCGGGCCCTGGCGCGAACTGGGACGGGACGACCTGACGACCGAGGTGCTGGAGGAACGGCTGGAGGCGTACGTGGACGGCTTGCTGCGGCAGTACGGCTGACCGGTCCGAGAGCGCCGTAGGAGTCCTGGAGCCCGCCCTCGCCTCACACTTCCGCCAGCGCAGCCCCGAGGCAGCGGCGCGAGGTGTCAGTTACCCGGGTCGGAGGCGGCGCCCGCCTGGCGGGGGCGGGCCAGGACCAGCCCTTCGATGCTCTGGTTGAGCTCGCTCAGCAAGGTCAGGAAGTGCTGAGTCGTCTCGTCCGTCCACTCTGTCGTCTCGATGAGGCGGGCGGTGCCTTCGAGGCCGATCGCCCGGTCCGCTCGGAGCCGTTCCAGGCCGAGGGCGGTGGGCCGGTACTTGCGCGCCATGCCGCCGTCGGGGTCGGGGATGCGTTCCACCAGGTCCTTCCGGAGCATGGCGCTGACCTGCCGGTTGATGGTGGAGAGGCCGACGTGGAAGGTGTGGGCCAGCTCCTTGAGGGTGAGCGGCTCGCCGGTCTCCAGTCGCGTGAGCAGCACGTAGGCGGAGCGTTCCAGCGTCTGGCCCATGCGGGGTCCGCGTGAGGCGATGAAGTGGCGGGACAGGAGGGTCATCTCCCGTTCGAAATCGTTGAGCCGACGCTCTTGTTCATCCATGTTTCTGCCCTTCCCGCGCCGACACCTCGCCCCATCATCCTGCATGCCCGCTGCCACGCGCCCCAGCACTCCCCCCTTTATGCATAATGCAATATGTGTGTACTATGCATAACAGATGCATGATGCACATCAGGTCGTGCACTGTTCTCTCCCCCGCCCCCTCCCCGCGAGTAATGGAGTGACGCGTGAGCGCAGACCCGTCCGAGGGACCTCCCGCCATCGCCTATCCGACAGCGCGTGCCCGCCCCTTCAGTCCGCCCGCCGGGTTCGGCCGGCTCCGTGCCGTTCCGGGGCTGCCGCGGGTCCAGGCCCTGGAGGGCGCCCAACCGCGGTTGATCACGCGCTACGAGGACGCCAAGACCGTCCTGTCGAGCCCGATACGGCGGAGCGCGTTGGCGCCGTGACGCTGAAGACGCTTGACGACGCGCGGGCCTTGACCGGGCGGCTGCGCCCGGGGCGGCGCCTGGTCGTGGTGGGCGGCGGGTTCCTGGGCACCGAGACGGCGTGGACGGCGCTGTCCATGGGGTGCGAGGTCACCCTCGTGGCCTCGACGCCCACCGTGCTGCCAGGGCTCGGCCGCCAGGTCGGTTCCCTCGCCGGGGAACGGCTCGCCGCGGCCGGTGCCGCGGTACGCACCGGGGTCGCCGTCGAGACCGTACGCCAGGTCGACGGACTGCCCGGGAACGGGGACGGAGACGGGGACGGGGACCTCGAAGTCCTGCTGGACGACGGCACACGGCTGCCCGCCGAGACCGTGCTCACCGCGATCGGCTCGGCGCCGGACGTCGGCTGGTGCGCCGCGGCGGGGCTCGACCTGTCCGACGGCATCCGGTGCGACGCCGCCGACCGCGCGGCATCGGGCGTCCACGCCTGCGGCGACGTAGCGGCTTCGTACCGCCCGCCGCGCGGTCGGCACCTGCGCCTGGAACACCGGACGCACGCGGGCGACCAGGCCCGCGTGGTCGCCGCGGATCTGCTGGGCGAGCACCGGGAGCCGGACCGGGCGCCGTTCTTCCGGACTAACCAGGGCCCCCACAAGATCGTCGTACACGGGCTCATCACGCCCGAGGCGGAGTTCGAGGCCCATGAGGTCGATACGGAACACGACCGCTTGGCCGGCGTCTATCGGGCGGACGGGCGCGTCTGCGCCGTACTCGGCTGGAACGCCCCGAAGCAGGTCCTCCGCCTGCGCCGCGAGCTGCTCACCGGCTCTGGGCCGGCTTCCGTCAGTCCCCCACTCGCAGGCGCGCCGAAGCCCGGATAGCCGCGCCGCCCATTACCCGCCCCCAGGACGCAGACCCCTCAAGGAGATCTCCCATGTCGACCGGTTCCCCTCGCACGCGAGGGCCGGGCGCGATCACCGCCGTGATCGCCCTCGGCGGCATCGTCGTATCGCTCATGCAGACGCTCGTCGTGCCGATCATCCCGCAGTTGCCGCGGCTGCTCCACGCCTCGGCTTCCGACGCGTCGTGGGTGATCACCGCCACGCTCCTCGCGGCTGCCGTGGTCACCCCCATCTCGGGCCGGCTCGGCGACATGTACGGCAAACGGCGGGTCCTGATCGCCAGCCTGGTCGTGCTCGTCGTGGGCTCCGTCGTCTGCGCCCTCTCCGACAGCCTGGTCCCGGTGATCGTGGGACGCGCGTTGCAGGGCCTGGCCACCGGCCTCATACCGGTCGGCATCAGCGTCCTGCGCGACGAGCTGCCGGCCGCCCGGGTGGGCGGCGCCGTCTCGCTGGTCAGCGCCACACTCGGCGTCGGCGGCGCGATCGGTCTGCCGGTGTCGGCCGCCATCGTCCAGAACGCGAACTGGCACGTCCTGTTCTGGCTCGCGGCCGGGCTCGGCGCCGTCTGCCTGCTGCTGGTGACCCTGCTGCTGTCCGAATCGCCGAACCTGTCACCGGGGCGGTTCGACGCCCTGGGCGCGGCCGGTCTGGCAGCCGGCCTGGTGCTCCTGCTGCTGCCGGTCACCAAGGGCGGCGACTGGGGCTGGACCAGCGGTACGACCCTGGGCCTGTTCGCGGCGGGAGCCGCTGTCCTGGTCCTGTGGGGCTGGTACGAGACGCGCGTGTCCCAGCCGCTGGTGGACCTCAGGGTCACCGTGCGCCGTCCCGTACTGTTCACCAACCTGGCGTCCATCCTGGTCGGTTTCGCCATGTACGCCATGTCGCTGACCCTGCCGCAGCTGTTGCAGTCGCCCAAGGCCACCGGCTACGGGCTGGGGCAGTCCGTCCTGGCCGCGGGCCTCGCTCTGGCGCCGGGCGGCCTGGTCATGATGGCCCTCTCCCCCGTCTCCGCCCGCATCACCGCCCGGTACGGCCCCCGCACCTCCCTGCTCACCGGAGTCGCCGTCATCGGCGTGGGGTACGGCGCGGGGCTGCTGCTGATGTCGCAGGTATGGCAGATCGTCGTCACCTCGATGATCATCAGCGCCGGCGTCGGCATCGCGTACGCCGCCATGCCCGCGCTCATCATGGACGCCGTCCCCGTGACCGAGACGGCGTCCGCCAACGGGATCAACGCGCTCATGCGCTCCATCGGCACCTCTACGGCCAGCGCGGTCATGACGGCCATCCTGGCGAACATGACCATGCGGCTCGGCTCCGCGCAGCTACCGACGGAGAGCGGTTTCCGCATGACCTACGTGGTCGCGATGCTCGCCACGGTCGCCGGCCTGCTGCTCACCCTCGCGATCCCGCGCGCCCGCGCCGCCTCCGCCGAGCGCGGCGACCGCCCCGCCGGGCACGCCGCACCCGCGTCGGCCACCACCGGCGAGCTCTGACCCCACGGGCGCACACCCGCCCGTACGCACGAGACCCCGTACGCACCACGCCCCTACGCACGATCCCGTGCACACCACGCCGTACGCACGCACCACAAGGAACACGAACATGAACCGACTGCAGGACAAAGTAGCCGTCATCACCGGAGCCGGAAGCGGCATCGGCCGCGCCGCCGCGGAACTCATGAGCAAGGAGGGGGCCCGCGTCGTCGTCGCCGACTACGACACCGAGGCCGCCCGCGAGACCGCGGACGTCATCACGGCGGCAGGCTGCCAGGCGCTTCCCCTCACGGTGAACGTCCTCGAAGAGGACTCCGTCGCCGACATGATCACCGCCACCGTCGACGCGTACGGCGCGCCGCACATCCTGTGCAACCACGTCGGCGGCACCAGCCCCCGTACCGATCTCGACCTGCTCCGCATGGACATGGACGAATTCGACCGCGCCGTCGCCCTCAACATGCGGAGCACCCTCCTCGGCTCCCGCCACGCGATCCCCCACATGATCCGCGCCGGCGGCGGCTCCGTCATCAACACCGCTTCCGTCGCCGCGCTCGTCGGCGACGTGACACAGACCGCCTACGGCGCGGTCAAGGCCGCGGTCGTCAACATCACCAAGTCCATCGCCACCCAGTACGGGCCCGAGAACATCCGCTGCAACGCCATCGCCCCCGGCGCGGTGGTGACCCCCGCCCTGGAGAACAACCTCCCCCAGGAGGTGGTCGACAGCCTCAAGAAGGGCAACGCCCTGCCGTACTTGGGCGCTCCCGAGGACATCGGCCACGTCATGGTGTTCCTCGCCTCCGAAGAGTCCCGGTACGTCACCGGCCAGCTCCTCGTCGCCGACGGCGGCATGACCATGCAGTCCTCCGCCGCACCCGGCCGCCGTGCCATGCTCCCCGACTGATGGTGGGGCGAACCTGATGGCGGAGCGGCGGTCAGGGCGCTTCACCCGTGGGCGCACCACGTCTCGTGGAGCGCGGAGGCGATGTCGTCCCGCGTTCTGGCGGCGAGGCGGCGGCTGGTGACCAGGCTCAGGGGGACCGCCGGGAGGGGCGGGAGGGCGGCGAGGCGGCGCAGGCCCGTTTCCCGGTCGCGGGTCTGCGGGAGGGCGGTGATTCCGCCGGTGGTCCTGACGGCGGCGAGCAGACTGATGAGGTCGGCGCACTCGCGGGCCAGCCGTCGGCCTGATGCCGCCTCGGAGGCGAGGATGCGTTCCCGAATGGCGCAGGGGGCGGTGAAGGCGATGAGTTTGCCCGTCTCCGGCGCCCGGTCGGCGGGGCCGACCCAGGTCAGGGGGATGTCGGCGATGTGGCGGGTGCCGTGGCCGAGGTCGCCGATGCCGAGCGCGACGTCCGCCGAGCGGTCGTGGACGGATTCGCGTACGCGCGCGCTGCGGTGGAAGCGGAAGCGGATGGGCCGGTCCGGGTGATCGCGGGCGAGTACCCGGGCGACGGCGCGGAGCAGTGGTTCGGTGGCGTGATCGGTGGAGACGACCACGAGATCCCCGGCGTCGGGTCCCAGCAGGCGGCTCAGGGCGGCGTCGTGTTCGCCGAGCAGCCGGTACGCCTCGCGCAGCAGGTCCTCGCCGCGGGAGGTGAAGGCGATGCTGCGGCCCTGGCGCGTCACGACGGGGAACCCCAGCTCCGATTCGAGGCGGCGCAGGTGTCCGCTGACGGCCGCCTGCGAGAGGTGCAGGGCGTCGGCGGCCCTGCGTACTCCGCCGAAGGAGGCCACGGTGACCAGGCTGCGCAGACAGGTGATGTCGAGGGTTGCCACCCCCGCATTGTGGCCGGTGGCCGGTGAACCGCCGCGGGCGGAGTACCGATCGCGATTCGTGATCGGTCATGCACGCGTCCGGCTGGTGGTGCTGGGATCGACGCCATGAACCAGCGCCTTCTGCCGGCCGTCACCGTCCTGCTCTACGCCGTGAGTTATCCGCTCGGCGCCCTCACCCTCGGCTCCATCACGCCCTTCCTGCTGATCCTGCTGCGCTTCGTGCTCAGCGCCGTGCTGATGTGGGCCGTCGTGGCCGTCCGGCGCATCCCGCTGCCGCGCGGGCGGGTGCTCGCCTGGACCGTCGCCGGCGGGGTGCTGGTGCAGGGGGTGCAGTTCCTGGGCTTGTACTGGGGTATGGCCCACGGCGTCAGCGCCGGCATCGCGTCGCTGGTGATCGCGATGAACCCGGTCGCCACCGCCGTCCTCGCCCGGCTGCTGCTGGGCCGGCGGGAGAACCGATGGGGACTGCTCGCGCTCGCCTGCGGTGCGATGGGGGTGGTCGCGGCCTGCCTGCCGCGGCTGCTGTCCGACCCGGGCGTGGGCCCGGGACTGATAACCGTCCTCATCGCCCTGGGAGGGCTGTCCGCCGGCTCCCTCCTCCAGGGCAGGAAACTGCGCGGAGTGGACCCCTTCGTGTTCACCGCCATCGGCGTCACCGGTTCGATCCCGCCGGCCGGCGTTCTCGCCCTCACCGCCCCGCAGCGCGTTTCCGATCCGGTGCCCGCCGTCGGCCTGCTCGTCGTGCTGGTGTTCATCAGCGCGCTCGCCATGGTCTGCTACGCGGGCTGCGTCCGGCGCATGGGGGCCAGAGGGGCGTCGGTCCTGTTCGCCCTGATCCCCGCGGTCGCCGTGGTCGCGGCCTGGTGCCTGCAAGGCACGCCCATCGACGGCACCACCGCTGTCGCCCTCGTCTGCGGCACGCTCGCGTGCCTCGCTCAGACCCGGGCAGCGCGTACCGCGCCCGCAGCGCCGGTCCCGGCTGCCCCGGAGCCCGTGCTGGACCGTACGCTCCCTCAACCGATCACCCCGGAGAACCACAGATTCAGGCGCTGAGGCCGCGAACCCGCACCCCCTCCAGCCGCGCCCGCCGCCGTGCGCCCGTCGAGCAGGGCGCGGGCCTGCCCGTACGGCAGCTCCGCCTCGCTCCGGGGAAAACGGTGGGCCGGGGTGGTCGTCATGGCCAGGCGCCCCGACTGGCGATCGAGCGCCGGGACGGGGGCCAGGGACTCCCCGATCGGCTCGGTCGGCGCGGGTGAGACACTGTTTGTCATCAAGTGAAGACATCACCTGATGACAATGCCTGACGACAGGAGCAGTCCATCCCGTGCACCCGATATCCGGCCCCGCCCCCTCCGCCTGGCGGCAACGGGCATTGGTCCCCGTTCTGGTATCCCTCGGCATGCTCGTCGCGATCATCAGCAGCCTCGGCGCGCCGCTGATCCCGACCATCGCCGCCGTGGATCATGTTTCGACCGCCGACGCGCAGTGGTCCCTGACCGTCACGATGCTGGTCGGGGCCGTGGCCACGCCGGCCATGGGGCGTCTGGGCGACGGGCCGCACCGCAGGAGGGTGATCCTGACCGGTCTCGCCGTGGTGCTCGTCGGAAGCCTGCTGGCGGCGCTGCCGCTCGGGTTCGCCAGCCTCATCGCGGGGCGGGCGCTCCAGGGCGTGGGCATGGGGCTCGTTCCACTGGCGATCGCCACGGCGCGCGACTCCGTGCCGCCGGAACGGGCCCGGTCGGCGTTGTCGACGCTGTCGCTCACGACAGCGGCCGGCGTCGGCATCGGCTACCCGGTCACCGGACTGCTCGCCGAGAACCTCGGGATGTACGCGGGGTTCTGGTTCGCTGTGATCGCCACCGCTGTGGCCCTCGTCACCGCGGCCGTCGTGCTCCCCGCCGCTCCGCAGCGCCCGGCGCACCCGATGGACACCCCCGGGGCGGTGCTGCTCACCCTCGGCATGAGCGGGCTCCTGTTCACCCTCACCCAGGGGGAGCACTGGGGCTGGGGATCGCCCCGGCTGCTGGCCCTGGGAGCCGTCTCGGTGCTGCTGCTGACCGGCTGGGTTCTGCAGGAACTGCGTTGCGATCACCCGCTGGTGGATCTGCGCCTGGTCCGCGACCGTACGGTCTTCGCCGCGCACCTGACCACCATGATGGGCGGCATCGGCATGTACCTGCTGATCTCCTTGGTCACGCGGTACGTTCAGACGCCGTCCAGCGCCGGGTACGGCTTCGGGGCCTCCGTGGTGGTCACCGGACTGATCCTGGTGCCGTTCTCGGCGGGCAGCCTGGTGGCCGGCCGCGTGGTGCGCATCCTGGTCCGGAACCGGCCGCCGGTGCGTATGCTGCCCGTGAGCTGCCTGTTCTCCCTCGCGGCCCTGCTGACCTTCGTGTTCGCCCACGACAGCCTGTGGGAGGTGTTCGTGACGATGGCCCTGGCCGGACTCGGCGTCGGCGTCAGCTTCGCGGTCACGCCCGGGCTCATCGTCGAAGGCGTCCCCGCGCACGAAACGGGCAGCGCCATGAGTTTCAATCAGGTCGTGAAGTACATCGGATACTCCGCCGGCAGCGCCCTGAGCGCCGTGATCCTCCAAGCGGCCGGCACCCCCGGGCAGGAGCTGCCGCCCGAGAGCGGATACCGGACGGCCGGGCTGACGGGGTGCGCGATCTGGGCCGCCACCGCCGTGGTGGCGTACGTCCTGATCCGCATGGGTGCGCGCGGCGCCTCGGCGAGGGCCGGAGCCGAACGTCGGGCGGTCGTGGCCAGCAGCGGCCCGGGCCCGGACAGCGCGGGCACGGACGGCGCGAACCTCGTCGCGGGCACCGGGGCGGAGCGGTGAGCGGCGAGGCGCCGGGGCGCCGCCGCGACGCGGCGCGCAGCCGTGAGCTTCTCCTGACGGCGGCGAGCGAGCTGTTCGGCGAGCGGGGTTTCGACCGCACGACCATCCGCGACATCGGCGAGCGGGCCGGCGTGGACCCGGCCCTGATCGCACGCTACTTCGGCAGCAAGACGCTGCTGTACATCGCGGCGCTGCACGCCGAACAGGGCGGTGTGGCCGCGGCCGACCTCTTCGACGAGCAGAGGCTGCGCGAGGTCTTCGACAGAACCGACCGGCGCGGCCCCGTCCCGCTGCTCCAGGTCGCGGTGCAGCCGCTGGGCGACCGGGCGGCTCAGGACGCCGCACGCACGACCCTGCACGCGCGGCTCGTCGAGCCCCTTCACGAGCGCTTCGTCCGCGAAGGGGCCGACCGGCCGCAGTTGCGCGCCGAGCTGGTGGCGGCGGCCATGACCGGGATCCTGCTGGGCCGGCACTCCGGAGCCTTCGACGAACTGGCCCAGGCCGATCCCGGCGATCTGATCGAAGTGCTCCGCGACACCCTCCTGAGCGAGGACTGACCGCCGGCCGCTGACCACGGAGCGGCGCGGAACACGGTCGGGATGACCTTGCCGTGGACCGCGCACCCCGTAGCCCGTACGCCGTACCAGCGGGCGCCGTACGACGCGAAGACGGCCGGTGGTCGGGCGTGCACGAGTCCTCCGGAGGCGGTGCGGACCCGCGGCCTGGGCGGGAGGTCGCCGCGGCGTGTACGCGCATGTGGCGCCGTTACGCGAGAGGTTCAGTGGTGGGCGTGGCCATGCTGGGCGTGGTCGGGGCCCGGCGAGCCGCCCATCATGCCCAGCATGCCCCTTCCTCCCGTGCGCAGGAATCGGATGACCAGGGCTGCTGCCAGCAGGAGGAAGACGATGTTGAGCCAGGTCGTGTAGTTCCAGCTCACCCCGCTGTCCGGGACGGTGGCATCGGCGCTGTCGGGGACGAGGCCGAGCGGGCCGAAGACGAACTCGACGACGTACCCGGCCAGGACCATGGACGCGTAGAAGGTGCCGAGCAGGAAAAGGGCCATGCGGGCGCCGTAGTACTTCCGGTAGATGTTCAGGATCGGAAGGATCAGCAGGTCGGCGAAGAGGAAGGACACGACGCCGCCGAAGCTGATGCCGCCTTTCCACAGCACGACGGCCAGCGGCACGTTGCCCACCGAGCACACGAACGAGGCGATCGCCACCAGCGGCCCGATCAACGGCCCCCACAGCCTGGACGCCAGCGGGTGGCCGTCGAAGAAGAAGGCGCGCCAGAAGGAGTCCGGCACCCATGCGGCGATCGCGCCGGCGATCAGCAGGCCGATGACGAGGTCGCGCAGGATCGCCGCCCACTCCATGACGAAGACGTGGGAGACCGAGGTGAAGCCCTCGCGGGAGACCAGTCTGCGGAGGAAGGAGCCCCCGCGCCGGACGGACATGTCCATCGCCGCATGCCCCTCCATGGAGCCGGACACGCCGCGCTCCGCCTGCTCACGCGCTCCGCTCAGCAGCTTGTCGCGCAGGAGCAGGCGGAACAGCACCGCCAAGGCGGCGATCATCAGCGCGCCGCCGGCGAACTCGGCGGCGGTGAACTGCCAGCCCATCAGCAGGGCGAGGATCACGCCGAGTTCGACCACGAGGTTGGTGGAGGCGATCTCGAAGGCCATCGCCGCGGTGAAGTCCGCGCCCTTGCGGAACAGGGAACGGGCCAGCGCCACCGCCGCGTACGAACAGGACGAGGAGGCGATGCCCAGGCCGGTCGCGGTGGCCAGGGTGCGGGGGCGGTCGTCGCCCAGCAGGGAGACGACGGTGGACTTGCGGACCACGGCCTGGACCACGGCGGACAGCGTGAAGCCCAGAATCAGGGCCCAAGCGATCTCCCACGCCATGGACCCGGTGATCGACAGGGCGTGCCAGATTGCCTGCATGGGTGCCCTCCTTCCCCGGACGAGCCTGTCGCACCGCCCGAATCGTGTACCCCTAAGGGGTAGCTCGACCAGCGGCGATAACACGTCCCAACCCGCCGTCCGCGCTCACGCCCGCCGCGCGTCCCGCGGTGCCTCGCCCCCGAGAGCGTTGCGCTCCCCGCAGCCGTCCCGTACCCCGCTCGGCACAGCACCCCGGCTACGGCCTGGACAGGTGACGAATCCGGCGTCGGCCGGACCTTCGAGCCGCTCAGCGGATCCAGGAGCGAGCGGGGGAACGCGACCCCGCCGGAAGCGGCAGCGCCAGCAGGCTCCGGGCGGGCTGTTCGGCCTCGGTCATCGGCAAGGCGCGGAGCCGACTCGGGCAAGATAAGTCCCCATGGTGTGTGGGAGAGACAAGCTCGGAGAGCTGCTGCGGCGCGCGGGACTGGAAGTCGTCGGGGACGGACGGGTCGAGGAGGTGCTGCCGCCCCGCGCCGCTTGGCGACCGGTCGCCTCGGTCGACGCCGAGCCGGCCGTCGCCGTGCGGTGGGACCTGCCCGGCCTGGTCGCCGAACTCAACGCGCAGTGGCACCGGCTCGCGGTCCACAACGGGATCATCGGTGACGACGGCGTGTTCCTCATCGATGTCGCCGGCGACTGGACGGGCGGCGCGCCCAGGCGCTGGACGAGGGTGCGGCT
This sequence comes from Streptomyces sp. NPDC050610, assembly GCF_040654875.1. Classification (NCBI taxonomy): domain Bacteria; kingdom Bacillati; phylum Actinomycetota; class Actinomycetes; order Kitasatosporales; family Streptomycetaceae; genus Streptomyces; species Streptomyces sp. NPDC050610. The sequence goes on from NZ_JBFAIV010000016.1 coordinate 40,868, forward strand.
CACTGGTCGGTGGGACCTCGCCGGCGTCCTCGGCGAGCGGCCCGGGCAGCCGGAGTTCGTCGCCCTGTCGACCGACGGAAGCACGCTGCTCGGGGCGACGACGGAGGAGTACGAGGTCTGGCTCGTCACGCAGGACCGCATCGGAGAGCGGCAAGAGGCGATCGCGCGGGCAGCGGCTCAGGAGACCCCTCAAGAGCGGGAGGCCGCTTGGGAGGCGCTGCGTCTTGGACCGGGACCGTCCAAGAGGCTGCGCGAGATGTGGGCGCATGGGCTGGCGCTCAACCCGGCCACGCCCGACGGCCTCCGCGCCCGCCTCCTGGGCCTGTCGCACCACCTCCTGTGGCGCCCCCTGCCGACGCCGGTCGTCGAGGCTGCCATGGCCCACCCGGACCGGAAGCTGCGGGAGCTGCTGGCCGAAGTCCAGCCGAACATCACCGCTGAGCAGTTGGCCCGCCTGATCCTCGGCGAACAGGAGGCCCGGCGCCGCTGGATCCTCACCCTCCTCGCGGCGGACCGACGGGCCGACCTCACCCCCGCCGCGTACGAGCAGCTCGCCGCGGACTCCTGCGCGCGGGTCCGCGCGGAGGCCACTCGCTTCCCAGGGCTGCCCGTACGCATACTCACCGCCCTCGCCGCCGACGCCGACCCGTCCGTACGGGCCGCGGCCTGCCGGAAGGCGTGGGCTCATCTGTCCGGTCCGGCTCGGAACGAGCTGCTGGGCGACCCCGCCGCCGCGGTCCGCGCGGAGGCGCTGCTCCAGTACCACCAGGAGCATCCGATGCCCCGATCGGTCTTCGACACCGAGGAACTCGACAACCACGCGGTGGAGACCTGCCGTCTGGAGCGCGGCCTCGCCGAACACCTGGCCCACCACGGTTCCGGCGACCAGCGCCGCGCCCTCGCCGGCAACCCGCGCCTGGATCCGGACCTGGTCAGTCTCCTCGCCCAGGATCCCGACGCCGCCGTCCGCTTCGCGGTGTCCACACGCTCCGACCTCACCGAGGAGCAACGCGCGCGCATTCCCATCGACTTCGACCCGCACGTCCACTACCGCCCGCTCGGCTGGGTCATGGCGCTGCACGAGGACCTGGACGCCATGCGCCGCCTGGCCGCGTCCTCGCACCCCCTCGTACGCAGGAGCATCGCCCGGGCCCGGCGCCTCCCGCCGGACGTCGTCGAACGCCTCGCCCGTGACGACGACCGCGTCGTCCAGCTCTTCCTCGCGGAGACCTGTGACGACGCGCCCGCGGACATGCTGCTGAGGGTGTGGCAGTGGTGGACCGGCAGCCTCAGCGCCCCCGATCGCCCCCGCGGGCACCCGAACTTCCCCCGCCGCGGCCTGCTTCGCTACGCCGACGACCCCGATCCGCGGATGCGCCGACTGGCCTTGGACGACCCGGCGTCGACCGCCGGGCTGGTCGAGCGATTCAGCCGGGACGGCGATCGGGACGTACGACACCGGGCCGCTACCGACCCCCGGTTGTCGCCCGCGTCGGCGGTGCGGCTGCTCGACGACCCGCACGACGACGTACGCCACGCGGCTGCCCGGCACCCCGGACTGCCCGCGCGGGTACTGATCCGGCTGCTGCGGGACATCGACACCGCGCGGGCGGCAGCCGCGCATCCGGGGCTGCCCGTCCGCGTCACGGAGTGGATGCTCCGTCAGATCCAGCCCGCCGCCACCGCCCCGCCGGGGCCGTGACCCGGGCGACCGGGGGGCTCGAAGCCCGGGGCTTGTGCCGGCAGGCCGACAGGTGGTACGGATCTTCGCCGGGGCTTCCGCCTCCGTCCGCCTACGGTGTCACCGGCTCACCGGCGGTCGCCTACGGCGTCGAAGAACCGCGCCGCCTTCGGCGCCGCCGCCTTGAACGACCCGACGTGGTTCACGTCCCCCTGGTTCAGCACCGGAGCCCGCTTCCCGTGTTCGGCGAGCCGCGTGGCGCAGGAGGTCGCGTTCGCCATGGGTACGTCCGTGTCGCCGGCGGCCGCGTACAGCCGTACCGGCGCGGCGGGCTTCCAGTCGCAGGTGTGGTCGGCGGCGCGTATGGCCTCCAGCAGTTCCCCGGTGGGGTGCTGCATCCTCGCGCGGAAAGCGGGGGTGAGCATTTCCTCCACCGTGGCGGGCAGCGCCCGGAAGATCTCCTCCTCGCTGTGCTCGCCGTCGTACAACCCCTCGACGCGGCTCGCGTACGGCGCGCGGAACGCTTCAGCCGGGTCCTTGTACAGGGGGCGCAAGCGGTTCTGGGCGACCAGCCAGTACGAGACGTAGAGGACGCCGCTGGCGTCGTTGACCCGGCCGTCGAACAACGCCGGGAACGACTGCCCCTCCAAGTCGTACGGCCCGCTGATCGGAGCCAGCGCCTTCAGCCGGAAGTGCCGGTCGGCTCCCCCTTGCAGAGCCCGCCCGAGCGCCATCGCGACCTGGCCGCCCTGGGAGAAGCCGGTCGCGTAGACGTCACCGGTGAGCGGCCGGCCGAGTCGGTCCGCCGCGCTGCGGGACGCGCGCAGCATGTCGACCGACGCGGTCACCGCGGAGCGCGTGTCCATATACGGGTGGCGGCCGGGGCCCCCGCCGAGGCCCAGGTAGTCGGGGGCGGCGACGGCCCGTCCGGCGCTCGCGTTCAGGTAGGAGGGGATGCGGCCGTAGTCGTCCGCGACGGAGGGCGCGTAGGAACGGTCGACCATCGTGCCGTGCGTATCGGAGACGAGGTCGAGGCGGTGACCGCCGCCGTCAGGGAGCGTGAGCAGGCCGGTGGCCGTGGTGGACTTGCCGTAGGCATCGACGGTCCGGTACGTCAGCTGGTACGCCCGTACGCCGTACCGTAACGAGTCGGCGGCCACCCCATACTCGGTGAGGAACCGTCTGACCTGCCCGGTGTCCCGGGCGGCCACCGGCGTGACGGCGATCAACGCTCCTCGGGAGGCGCCGGCGGTCTCCGCTGCCCGGGTCGATGCGGTGGGCCCCACCGCCGCGACCGCCGGTGTCGCGGCGACCGCGGCCAGCAGCAGGGCACCGGCGGCGGCGATCCCCCGCCGTCTCCGCCAAGTGCGGTCGTTCCGTGGTGATCGGAGGGGGGCGGCGACCTTGTACGTCTCATCCTTCATGCCTCGGACACTACGAGCGCGCCGATCACCCCGACATCCGGGTAGCCCCCTGAACCCGGGTGGCCCTGACGCCACCCCGTCGAGTGCTGCCCCGCCCGGACGATGTCGTCGGTCACGAGTACCGCCGCGCCTCTGTCCGGGACGCGCTTGACGCCCGCTGACCGGCGGGGAGTTGGGACAGAAAGGCACGCACCGTGTCGGCGAACTGGTCCGGAGCGTCGCGGTGCACGACGTGACCGGCTGATAGTTCGGCCAGCTGAACCCGACCGGCCCCGCGGGCGATCATTTCCCGGGCGTGGTCCCGCGCCAGTACTTCACTGTCCGCTCCCCGGATCAACAGAGTCGGACAGGTCACCGATTCCCAGTCGCTCCAGTGGTCGCCGGTGAGGGCCTTGTGGGACAGCACCGTGTGATCGATGTCGAACGAATATCCCCAGCCGTCGTCGAACTGGCGGAAGGAGCACTCAAGATAAGGCGCCGTCGGCCCGAGAGCGGAGATCATCGCCTGCCGGGACGGTGCGTTGAGAGGCAGCCTCGTCGCCATCGACCAGTCGGCGTTCACCACGGCGCCGATGTCCTCGACGATCAGGGCGGTGACCTGGTCCGTATTCCGGGCGGCGAATTGATAGGCGTTCACACCGCCCAGGGAATGGCCGAGAACGGCCACCGGCCCGATTCCCAGATGGCGATGGAAAGCCGCGATGTCAGCGACGTAGTCGGACCGTTGATAGCTCTGCGCACGGTCGGACTCACCATGCCCCCGCTGGTCCAGGGCGATCACTCGCCATCGCGGCGTCAGCGCCTGGGCCAGCGGGGCGAACGTCGATGCCTCGTTGTAATGCCCGTGGAACGCCAGCAGCGGGAGACCCGGACCACCGAAGTCCAGAAACGAGAATCGCTGCTGACCAACTGTGAAGAACCCACGCATACGCGCATGCTAACGCCGCCCTCGCCACGCCGACCGGCCTCGGTGAGAATCGGTCGGCCTCCGGCGCTGAAGCGGACTCTCGGGTCCAGAGCCGCGTCCCAGCCGGAGTCCGAACGGCCGAGAGAGGCCTCAGGCGGCCTGTCGGATGTCCAGAGGAAATGTGACGCCGGTCAGCTCCTCGGAGATATCCCACAGCCGCCGCGCCACCTCGGCGTTCCGTGCCTTTGCCGTGCGCCCGACCAGTCGCGGCGCGCCCCGGAGTCCCATCAGGCGGCCGGGGCCGGCGTAGCTGTCGCCGGGGATGTCGGCGGTGGCGGCGTAGAGCGTGGGCAGGGCGCCGTCGTCGCCGCTCTGCGTGACCATGCCGATCATGGCCTTCCCCGCGCGGTAACGCAGGGTCGGGGTCTCGGACCTCATCAGGTTCGTGGCCGAGATCCCTGGGTGCGCGGCGGTGGCGATCACCGACGAGCCGGCCGTGCCGAGGCGGCGCTGAAGTTCTGCGGTGAACAGCAGGTTGGCGAGTTTGGACTGCCCGTAGGCGGGGTTCCCCCGATAGCGCCTGTGTTCCCAGTTGAGGTCGGTGAAGTCGATCGAGCCGATCAGGTGCGCGAGGGAGGCCACCGTGACGACCCTGCCCCGGATCTGGGGCAGGAGCAGGTTCGTGAGCGCGAAGTGGCCGAGGTGGTTGGTCCCGAACTGCAACTCGAAACCGTCGGCCGTACGGGACGGCGGCGGGAGCGACAGGCCGGCGTTGTTGATCAGCAGATCGATGGGCTCGGCGAAGTCCCGCGCGAACGCCCGGACCGACGAAAGATCGGCGAGATCGAGCAGGCGGACCTCGACGTCACCGGTCATCGCCGCGGCGGCGGCTTGCCCTTTCTCGCGGTTGCGTACGGCCAGTACGACACGCGCGCCGTGTTCGGCGAAGACGCGGGCGGTGACGCGTCCGATGCCGCTGTTCGCGCCGGTGACGACGACGGTGCGATCGGTCATGGAAGGAACGTCTGAAGCGGAGAATCCTGACATGACCTCAATGTAGCCACTGGAAACAATGCAGTCAATGACTACATTGCCTTGGTATACTGACGCCCGTGCCAGAATCCGCCGAACAACGGCCCTACCACCACGGAAACCTCCGCACCGCGCTGCTCGACGCCGCCGAACGCGGCCTGCGCGAGCGCGGGGCCGATCAGCTCTCACTGCGGGACCTGGCAAGGGAGATCGGCGTCAGCCATGCCGCGCCGCGCCGGCATTTCACAGATCGTCAGGCACTGCTCGACGCGCTCGCCGAGGCCGGTTTCGTCCGACTGGGCGGCACACTGCGCGCGGCGCTGGCGGAAGCCGAGGACGACTTCCCCGCCCGCGTACGGAACACCGTGACCGCCTTCGTCCGCTTCGCCGCCGCGAACCCCGCGCTGCTCGAACTCATGAACTCCAGCAAGCACCGGGCGGGCGCCACACAGATCGCCGACGCCGCTGAAGCCGCGTTCGCGCAGATGATCGAACTGATCGAAGACGGGCAGGCGCACGGCGAGTTGGAATCGGGGGACCCCGAGCGGATCGGGATCGTCCTGTTCGCGACCGCGCAGGGCATCGCCACCATGGTCAACAGCAACATGATCGACTCGGCACGGCTCGACGAGCTCGTGGGGACCGCGGTCGAACAGTTCCTGCGGGGCGCCCGCCCGCGCACCTGAGGGATCATCTCGGCTGGCGCGTCCGCGGCGAGCGGTACGCCGGATTCCTCGATCCGCACGAACCCGCGTGGGAGTTCTCCCAACCACTCCCGCCCCGCTTGAACACCGCCTACGGCAGCCAGTCCGCCTCCCCCGCACCCGACGCCTGCCATGCGCGATCGGGCGCGCGACCAACCGCGGGTGCGGTACCCCCCGACGCGTAGCGGAGCGCCACCACACCCGGTGAATGGTCGAGCGCGGTTCGGGCGTCGTGGTGCACGTCTCCTCCATAGCCGGCCGTCTCCCCCAGCCCGACGAGGCGTCGTACGCCGCGTCGAAGGCGGCGCTCAACGCCTACAGCCGCGAGTTGGCGACTTCCGTGGGAAAGCACGGCGTACGCGTGGTGTGCGTACTGCCGGGCTTCGTCGTCACCGAGGGGGCGGCCGAACACCTCCAGCAGATGGCCGACAGCCAGGGCGTCGGCATCGACGACGTCGAGCGCCAGATCGTGGACCACCTGAAGGTGCCGATGGGACACCCCGCCGAACCCGAGGACGTCGCCGAGCTGATCGCGTTCCTCGCCTCCGGCCGCGCCAAATGGCTCACCGGCGCCCAGTTCCGGGTCGACGGCGGCATCATCCCCACGGTCTGAGCCGCCTCCGCCCAGAAGCCCTGGGCCGCCCCACCCATAAATCGAGGAGGGACACCATGAACGTCACCCTGACATCACTGGTCGCGGACGCCGCGGACCTGGAGAGCGAGAACTCGTTCTGGTACCGGCTGCTCGGCGGAACGATCACGAGAACGGCGACGCACCACTTTCTGCAGACCGACGGGCTCCCCGTGATCGTGATCCAGCACGCCCCGGAGCACGCGCCGCCGCATTGGCCCGACGGCGACTCCCAGCAGATGCACTTCGACCTCGCCACGGACGACATGGGGACCGCGGACGAGCGGGTCCGGACCGCCGGCGGCCGACGGCTGCGGCCGGCCAACGATGCCGCCGACCCCGCGCAGCAAGGTTCCCGGGTGTACGCCAGCCCGGCCGGACACCCCTTCTGCCTCCGCCCCGCCTGACCCACGACGGCGCGGAAGACCGCGCCGCCCCTGCCCCGAGGAACAGCACGCCCGATCAGGCGAGTACGCCTTGGGGATCCTGAACTGCCGTGCGTACTCGCCTCATGCGCTCTCCGCTCTCCAGGGCCTGGACGATCGCATCACGGAAGCCGGCCGGCGGTGCGACACCGCGCACCGCCCCGGCGGCCGGGAACAGGCCGACCGGCTCGCTCTGCCGACAGTCGCCGCTCATTTCGCAGGGCAACTGCGTGACGCGGCCGACGACTTGATCGAGGGCTACGTCGATCACTGCCGACGCACGGCAACTCCTGGACGTACATCGACGCATCCCTCGACGTGACCCGGCAGGCCGCTCCCAGGCAGGTGGCGCGCGAAGTCGCGGAATCCGCTCGTGTACTGGCGGAGCATGCGCACCTTGGCAGCCGGCCGAGGCCGTCAGCACCCTGCCTCATAATGGGCCGGTCCCATTTCCCTCGATACGGAGGCTTGAATGCGCCGTCTCCTCTCCCCATTCGCCGCCATATGCTGCGCGCTGCTCGGCGTGGCAGGCATGGTCGTGGGCCTGCCCGCCGGTCAGGCCCACGCCGCCGGGCCGCCGCCCTCGTCGACAGGACAGAGATGGACGCTCCAGTCCGTGGCGAACGGCAAATACATATCCACCGAAATACACGACGGCGGCGGCGACTACGGCAAGCTGCGCGCCCGTTCCGACAGCGCCGGCGCATGGGAGCGGTTCACGCTGCACAGCGATGACGGCGGCAAGACCGTATCGCTGCGCGCCGAGGCCAATGGCGACTACGTGTCCACCGAAGTCGAGGATCCGGCGGACCACAGCGGCATGCTGCGTGCCCGCGGTACGCACATCGGGTCCTGGGAGCGCTTCGCCTTGGACCGCGCCGCCGACGGGTCCTACACGCTGCGGTCCCAGGCCAACGGGAAGTACGTATCAGCCGAGGTCAACGGGGACGGCGGGGACGCGGGGCTGCTGCGCGCCCGTTCCGCCACGGCCGGTTCCTGGGAGCGTTTCCGCCTCCAGAAGGAGGGCGGCGTCAGTTCCGGTACGGACGCCCCGGCCCACTCGTCCCCCGCGAGCACGGTGCACGTGATGGAGTGGAACGCCTGCGCCAACAACAACGGCGCCGCCGCCTGTCACTTCTACCGTTCGACGGCCGGTCCGCTGGCGGACGCCGTCGCCCAGCGCGCCAAGAAGACGTCCGCGGACGCCGTGCTCCTGGAAGAGTTCTGCGAGAAGCACGCCCAGCCCGTCGAAAAGCGGTTGGGCGAGGTCACCGGCCGCGGCTGGGCCGTGCGGTTCGCGCCGATCCAGCTCCTCGTCGACGGTACGGGCGGCGGGGTGGCCGCGCAGAAGCAGTGCCACGCCGACAGCACCGGCGCGGACCGGGGCTCGTACGGCGTCGCCCTGGCCGTACCGGACGAGAACACCTGGTACGCCGCCTACCCGCTGCCCTCTCCCCCGGGCAAGGAACAGCGCACCGCCCTCTGCGCCACCGCTCCCTCGCTCGCGGTCGACTTCTGCGCCGCGCACTTCAGCACGGGCGGCGCCAAGTGGGATGACCCGGACGGCAGTTACCGAAGGGCGCAGGTGCAGACCATGCTGAAGGCCGTCGACAAGCCCGGCTACCGCGCCGTCTTCGGCGGTGACTTCAACACGTCGCCGCCGGACGCCAAGGACGGGGACGGGCCGGCTGACGTGACGGTGCCGTTCTACGACCGTTTCCAGGAGTGCGACCAGCCCGCGACGGGCGGCAAGCGCGATGGCGCGATCACCAACGGCAGGCTGAAGCTCGACTACATCTTCGGACCCAAGCAGGCCACGTACCGCTGCGGCGTGACCGAGACGGGGCTGTCCGACCACAAGATGCTCGACGCCACCATTTCCTTCGGCTGAGGCATTGAGGCATTGAGGCCTTGAGGCCTCTGGGCCTTGACGCCTTTGGGCTGCCGTGGCGTCGTCGCAGCGACGACGACGCCACGGCAGCTTCCCCTCGCCCCCTCAGTTCGCCTCCGGCCCGAACCGGCGCCTGTACGCCGACGGGGTGATGCCCGTCTCCCGGCGCATCAGCGTACGCAGATTGGCGGCGGTCCCGAGCCCGCTGCGCCGCGCGACGACCTCGAAGCGGGCCTCGCCGCGCTCGATCAGCCTGCATGCCAGGGCGAGACGTTGCGCCGTGAGCCAGGCCAGCGGCGTCGTGCCCAGTTGCGCCTGGAAGCGGCGGTGCAGGGTCGCCGGGCTGACCGCCGCGTGTGACGCGAGGCCGGCGACCGTGAGCGGTGACTCCAGGCGTTCCTGGGCCCAGGCCAGAGCAGGCGCCAGGGACTCGTCGGGCGTGTCGGGCATGGGGCGCTCCACGAACTGCCGCTGTCCGCCGTCGCGGTGCGCCGCGAAGACCAGTCGCCGGCTCACGGAGTTGGCGATCTCCGCGCCGTAGTCGCGGCGGACCACATGCAGCCCGAGATCGAGGGCGGCCGCGCTCCCCGCGGCCGTGAGGATGTCGCCGTCGTCCACGAACAGCACGTCCGGTGCGAGGTGGACGGAGGGGAAGCGGGCCCGGAAGGAATCCGCCCACTGCCAGTGCGCGGTAGCCCGGCGGCCGTCGAGGACTCCGGCCTCGGCCAGTGTGAAGGCTCCGCTGCAGAAGCCCACCAGGCGCGCGCCGCGCGCGTGCGCCCGTCGGACGGCGTCGAGGACGGCGGGGCGGCGGGGCACCTCGATGTCGGGGCGGTTGGGGACGATCAAGGTGTCCGCCGTATCGGCCGCTTCCAGGTCGGCGACGCCCGTGAGCGTGAAGAATCCGTCCCGCATCACGGTGCGGGGCTCGGGGGAACAGAGGCTGAAGTCGTAGAGGTCGCGGCCGATCTCCGGTCTGCGCAGCCCGAAGATCTCGATCGCGCAGCTGAGTTCGAAGGGGTTCGAGTTCTCGTCGACGATCACGACGACGCGGTGCACACCGTCCGCCGGACGCGGTGCATGCGAGGATTCTTTCGCCATGTGCGATTTCTAGCACTCACGCCCCTCCTGCCGCACGGCACAGGATGAGGTCATGAACGACGAACCCCTCCTGCTCAGCGCGGCTCTGGACTCGTTCGACGCCCTGTGGAGCCCTCGTATCGTCACGCGCGTGAACGACTACGACGTCCGTATCGCCAAGGTCGAGGGCGAACATGTCTGGCACGTCCACGAGAACACCGACGAGTTCTTCCTGGTACTCGACGGAGAGCTGCGCATCTCGTTGCGCGAGCCCGGCGGGGAGCGCACGGTCCGGCTCCCGCGAGGGGCGGTCTTCACCGTCCCCCGAGGCACGGAGCACAAGCCGAGCGCCCCCTCCGGTGCGGCGATGCTGATGTTCGAGCCCACAGGGACGCTGACCGTGGGCGATCGCCACGATGAGGTCCCGGACCATGTGGACGCGACGACCGGGCACTCCCTCAGCACCTGATCCAGGGGCTGGGTAAAACCTCCGAGCGGTCCCGACCAGGATTCCGACAAGGGGCCCACGTAGACCTGGTCAATGACCGATCTACTATGTCCGTTACCCGTTGCTTCGCTGCCGCTTGTGTCGGCTCGGGTGGTTCTTCGGGCCCTATCCATCTCTGCGTTGAGGAATATTGCGTGAAACTGGCACGTGTGTCCGCTGTTGTTGTGGCCGCGGCTATAGCCCCGGCAGTCCTGCTCTCCTCCCCCGCTTTCGCCGCCGATGGGGCCAAGTCGGCCAACGGGGCCGTGTCGGTCGAGGACGGCGGCTCGCAGGCCGAGCAGGACCGGGCCGAGATCGAGCGCGTCCTCGCCGACAAGAAGTCCGGCCCGATCCTGCGCAAGGCAGCGGAGCAGGCGCTCAAGGGCACGCCTGCCGAAATGCGCGCGTTCCTGGAGACGGGCCGGGACCAGGCCCAGCTGACGGACGACCGGGTCCGCGTCATGCAGATTCTGAGCGTGGGCGGCAAGGCGGTGCAGAAGGCCGCCCAGGACGCCCTGGAGGAGAACTCTCGCGAATCCATCACCCACTTCCTCGAAGTGGGCCAGTACACGGCCCGTGACGAGGACAACCGCTTCGAGATCCTGCGGATCATCAGCGACAAGAAGACCGGGCCGGGTGTCCAAAAGGGCGCTCAGCAGGCGATGGACGGTACGGCCGCCGACCGGCAGAAGTTCCTGGACACCGAGCGGCACGCCCTGAAGATCATCGACAACAGGGTGCTGGTCAGAAAGATCATCGGCGCGGGCGGCCCCGAGGTGCGCGCGGCCGGTATCGCCGCGCTCAAGGGCAGCCCCGAAGACGTCCAGAAGTTCATCGACGAGGGCCAGTTCACCGCCCGCGCCAAGGACGAGAAGAACGCCGAGGACAGCAAGGGCTCCAAGGACTCCAAGGACTCCAAGGACTCCAAGGGCGAGAACGGCGGCAAGGACGCCAAGGGCGGCGATAAGGGGAAGGGCCAGGGCACCAAGCCGGCCGCCGAGCACCAGAAGCAGGACGGCGAGGACGGCGCCGTGCGGCCGGTCGCGGCCGGTGGCGGCGCGCGTCCCGCCGGCGGCTCCGCCGAGCAGGCCACGACCGGCGCCCAGCCCGAGTCCGCCGACGGCCACCTGGCCGCCACCGGCGCGAACGGCTCGCTCCCCTGGGCCGCGGGTGGCACCGCCGTCGCCCTGGGCGCCGGAGCCGGCCTCATCGCACTGAGCCGCCGCCGCGCCGGCGCGCAGCGGTAACGTCCCGCGGTTCCTCATCGGGCGGCCCTTCCCGCACTCCCCTGTACTGTCGCGGACAGTCGTCGGGCGTACTTCTGAGGTGGGCGGTTCGGGTGGTGGCAAGCGGTGGGGATTCGTTGATGGATCAGCCGGACGCGCGGTATTCCGCGCGTCCGGCTGAGTACAGGTCCGTTTCCACGCGCTTGTCCCAGCTGAGCGACCGTCGACTCGGCGAAATCGTGGCCGCCGCGCCCCCTATCGGGTCCGGAATAGGCGGCAGGTCGGCGGAGCTTGAGGTCGATGGGGCCCACGTATTCGTCAAGCGCGTCCCCTTGACGGACATCGAGATGCGTCCGGAGAACGTGCGGTCGACGGCGAACATCTTCGGGCTGCCGATGTTCTACCAGTACGGGGTGGGCTCAGCCGGTTTCGGGGCCTGGCGCGAGTTGGCCGTGCATACGATGACCACCAAATGGATTCTCGGGAACGCGTACGGGGGCTTCCCGCTGATGTACCACTGGCGAGTCCTCCCGGACTCCGCTCCCCAAGGGTTCGCCGACGAATTCGGCGGCATTGAGGGCGCGGTGGCGCACTGGGAGGGCTCGCCAGCCGTGCGTCAGCGGTTGCAGGCCATCGCCCGGTCCTCCTCCAGCCTCGTCATCTTTCTGGAGCATGTGCCGCAGACCCTCTCCGCGTGGCTGGGCGACCGAAGGGATGACGCTCCGGAAGACGCGGACGGCCCCGCATACGCGTGGGTCGAGGAGGCCCTCGCACGCGGAGCCGCCTTCATGAGTTCCCACGGCCTCGTTCACTTCGACGCCCATTTCCGCAACGTCCTGACCGATGGACGCTCGGTCTATTTCGCGGACTTCGGTCTGGCTCTCAGCTCCGGGTTTCAACTCACCCCGGAGGAAGCCGAGTTCCTTTCCAGTCATCGTTCTTATGACGCCTGCTACGTCGCCAGCCATCTGCTGCGCCATCATCTGCCCGAAGGCATACGCGACGGCGCCGAGCACAGTGCTTTTCTGCGTGATTGGCTCGCGGGGAAAAGGAGGTCTGCCGGTGTCCCACCCGAGATCGCCGCCATCGTCGACCGGCACGCCCGGGCTTCACTGGTGCTGGACCGATTCCACCGCCGCCTGCTCACCACCAGCAAACGGACCCCGTATCCGGCCGCCGAGTTGGAGAGGGCCAGGCCGGGTGGGCTTTCGGTGCGGTAGGGATCGCTGGTTGCGGGCGTCGCCACCCCGCCCGTAACCGCTCAGAGGCGCCCGGACTGGACGTCCTCGGAACACGGGGCGGGAAGCGCCCTCCCCAGCCGAGCGAGCGGGGAAGCGGCCATGAGCACCGGGGACAGCAGCATCCCCGCGGCCGTCGCCAGGAGACTGGTGCGCAGTCCCCACTCCTGCGCGAGGAAGCCGCCGAGCAGGGAGCCGAGCGGGGCAAGGCCCATGCCGACGAATGTGATCGTCGCGGCCGCGCGGCCCTGCATCTCGTCCGGGGTGACAGCTTGCCGGACGGCCATGACCGTGACAGTCACCAACTGGCCGCCCGCACCGAACACGAAGTTGACCGCGAGGAGCACGAGAACCGTCCCCGCAGAGGAACCGGCGAGTGCGGGAACCAAGAGAAACGCTCCGTCGCCGAGCGCCGCCGCGGACACGAGTACCGCGCCGTAGCCGAATCGGCCCGGCAGCCGGGCGGCCAGTACCGACCCCAGGAGTGCACCCGGCCCCGTCGACGCGAGCGTCAATCCGATGGCGGTGGCCGAGAGGTGCAGTTCCCGCGGCAGGAAGAGCAGATAGCCGGTCATCATGGCCGCGAGGGAGAACTGGAATGCGGCCGAGGCCAGGCATACGGTCCGAAGCGATCTGTCACCGACGACGAATCGCATTCCCTCTCGAATTCGCCGCCACATCCCGTGCGGATGTCCCGAACGCGCCGCGATCACTTCGCGGCGGCGAATCCGTCGGATCGACAAAAACGACACCGAGAAGAACAGCGCGCTGAAGGCAGCGGCGATCGGCGCCGACAGCGAGGAGACCAACGCGCCGCCGAGTGCTGGACCGCCGGTCTGTGCCGCTGACCGGCTGCCTTCGAGCGCGCTGTTGCCCCGTACCAACTGGTCGCGCTCCACCAGCCTGACGAGCGAAGCCTGGTACGCCACGTCGAAGAACACGGACAGCGCCCCGACGGCGAAGGCGGCCCCGAGCAGCACGGGCAGCCCGAGCCACCCGAGGAGCCCGGCCACGGCGACGGCGCCCAGGACCGCGGTCCGGCCGGCGTCCGTCAGTACCATCACCGTCCGCGCCGGCCACCCGTCCACCCACGCGCCGGCGAAGAGCGAGATCAACACGAAGGGCGCCTGTTCCGCCGCCCGGAGAACGCCCATTTCGCCGGCCCCGGCGTCGAGCGTCAGGACGGCGAAGAGCGGCAGAACCACCAGGCTCGCGTGTTCGCCGAGTTGGGAGGCTGTCTGCCCCACCCAAAGCCGACGGAAGTCGCGGTTCCGCCACAGGCTTGACGGAGCGTGGTGGCCGGAATCGGATACGGCGGAGGAAGCGGGGGAAGCGGAGCAGGACGAAGGAGTGGAGGAAGCGGATGACACAGGGGCCCCTGAGGTTGCCGAACACGAGACCCGCCACCAACGGCGCGCCGAAGACGCACCGACAGTTCAGGCGGGGAAGCTCGCTGTGCCGCAACAGCCACGATGTCTGGAGCAGCACGCGATGACGGGCCGACTACGGCCTACGACGTCAACGCGTGCTCGTACGACCGGGCATACCTCAGCTCCTCATGGGTCACTCGCCGCGCCTGCACATTAGTCCTCGGGAGCCCGGCGGGGAATGGCGTTGCGGAGGGACGAGGCGGAGGAGGTCCGGCCGGCTTCAAGCCGCCTTTCTCGGTGCTGGCACGATGTTCGCCCATGAACGATCACGACACTCCGGTCACCCAGGCTCTGGATCTGATCGAGGACCGTTTCCCGCACGCCCTGGGCGCCATACTCGGCGGTTCGGCCGCTCAGGGCCGTGCTGCGCCGACCAGCGATCTCGACGTGGCCGTTCTCCTGCCGAGCGAGGGGACCAGCCGCCGTGAGGTGGTACGCCACGACGGCCGCTTGGCCGAGCTCTTCCTGCACACCCTGAAGGACGTTCCGGAGCACTTCGAGAGAGACAGGGTCCTGCGTCGCGGGACCGTCCTCTTCATCTACGACCAAGGCCTGCCGCTGACCGACCCGTTCGGTCATGTGGCCCGTACACGCGCACAGGCACGGGCGGTTCTGGCAGCCGGTCCGCCACCGCTCACTGCGGCCGAGTGGCAGCGGGGGCGCTATGTCCTGACGTGTTTCATGGACGATCTGGCGGATACCGCGCCGACTGAACGGTACGAACAGCTCTCCCTCGCCGACTCCGTTCTGCGGGAGGCCGCCCACCTTCTCATCGCCCACCACGGCGGTTGGACGGGCATCGGCAAGTGGCTGCCCCGCAGGCTGCTGGACGCCGACCCCGTACGGGGCAGGGCCCTGCTCGACGGCCACCGGGCAGCGGCCGAGCACGCGGACCCCGCCCCGCTGGCGTCGGCCGCTGAGCGGGTACTCGACGCGGTCGGCGGGCCGCTGAGGGAGGGCTACACACAGCGCTGGCGCACTTGAACTCGCCACGTCGGCCGGCCGCTGGCAGCCGGGTCACGTCGCGCTACCGGCTGAGCGGCCACCACATCGATCCAATGTTCCGATACGCGCCCCACCAGTCCGGTTCGGTGCGGTCGTCAGCGACCGTTCGTGCGACAACCGTCCGCACGTTGTACGCCGGAGACGGTTCATCATCCGATGGGGTGATGTGCCATGACAGGCGGTTTGCTGAGGATGAGGCCGTGAAGTCTTCAAGAGCGTTCCGCCGCATGTTCTTGTCCGTAGCCGTCGCGGCCGCGATCGGGCTCACCGCCTCCTGTTCCGATTCCGGTGGTACGCGACCAGCGGGGAAGGACTCTCCCGGTGCGGTCGCGAGCGGTACGGCCCAGGTGCGGCAGGGCCGGTTGAAGGGGGTTGTGGGCGACGGCACCGCCAAGTTCCTCGGGATTCCCTACGCCGCGCCGCCGACCGGGAGACTGCGGTGGGCGCCGCCCACCGCCGCACGGTCGTGGAACGGGACACGCGATGCCACGCGTACGGGCGCCGCGTGCCCGCAGCTCGACGGTACGGGCAAGCCCGCGGCCAAGACCTCGGAGGACTGTCTCCACCTCAACGTCACCGCCCCGACCGGTGGCAGGGCCGCGAAGCCGGTCATGGTGTGGCTGCACGGAGGCGGTTTCAACACGGGCAGCGCGAACGACTACGACGCGACGAGCATGGCCCGCGACGGGGACGTCGTCGTGGTCGCCGTCGACTTCCGGATCGGCGTCTTCGGCAACTTCGGTCTGCCCGGCATGGCGGGCGCGGGCGATTTCGGCATTCTCGACGAGCAGGCCGCGCTGCGCTGGGTACGTGCGAACGCCGCCGCTTTCGGCGGTGATCTTCGCAACGTCACGGTGTTCGGCGAGTCCGGCGGCGGTGTGGGGACGTGCGGGCTGCTGACCTCCCCGGCCTCCAAGGGCCTCATCGACAAGGCGATCATGCAGAGCGGGTCGTGCATGCTCGACTGGCCGGCGGGCGGGCTCGGACTCGGCGCCCCGTCCGGATCGTTCTGGCAGCCGGTCGAGCAAGTCGAACAAGCGAGCAGCGGCGCTGCGGCCAAGCTCGGCTGCACCGGCAGGCCCGACGCGGTGACGGAGTGTCTGCGCGCCCTGCCCACCCGGAAGGTCTACGGGTCGGGGGCCGGCTTCAACTCGGCCGCTGTCGCCACGCCCGTACTCCCGGAGGACCCCGGCGACGCGCTGCGCGCCGGCCGGTACCTGCACGTGCCGACGGTGTCCGGACACACCCACGACGAGGCAAGGGCCATCGCCGGCGTCGCCGATCTGCTGGGCGACCCGATCACCGGCGAGCGGTACCGGGAGCTCGCCGGTACCGCCTTCGGCCGCCACGCCGACAAGGTCCTCGGCCGCTATCCCGCGAAGGACTACCCCTCGCCGGCCCTGGCCTGGTCGGCCATGGACGGGGACCGGGTGTTCATCTGCACTCAGCTCAAGGCCACCGCCGCGCTGGCGGCGCACGCGCGCACCTACGCCTTCGAGTTCGCCGACCCGAAAGCGCCGTCGTACGAGCCGGCCTCACCCGCGGTGCCACCGGGCGCCTCCCACGCCTCCGACCTCAACTACCTCTTCGACCACGCCGGAGGCCAGCCTGCCGAACTGACCCCCGCCCAGCGCGCGCTGAAGAAGACCATGATCGGCTACTGGACCCGCTTCGCCCGCACCGGCGACCCGAACGGCGCCGGAGCGCCTGCCTGGCGTCCGTGGCGGGGCGACGGCCATGGCACGTCCCTGTCCCTCGCCCCTGGCACGGGAAAGATCACCCCTGTTGACGCCGGGGACGAACATCACTGCGCGTTCTGGACGACCGTTCCCAAGGGGTGATCCGGCGTCGCGGGCGACATACCCACGTTGTCGCCCGGCCCCGGCTCCGGGGGCACGGCCCGCCCGGCCCCTTCGGGTACGCGCATGGGGCAGCGGCCGGCCCGTACCGCGCTACTCCCCCGCGTCACTCCAAAGGACCTCGCCGTCCACCACGACATCGAACGCGTTGAGACCGAGAGCCCGTGCGATGCCCATGGAGGCGTCGTGTCCCGGATGGATGTACGCGACCAGCTCGGCCACTCCTCGTTCGCGCAGCCACCCCGCCATGGCGAGTGCCCCCTCGCGTCCGTAGCCGCTGCCCTGGTAGTCGACGCCGACCACCCACGCGAGCGACGCCTCAACGAGCCCGTCGCCCGGGCGGCGGCGCAGCGTGGCCTGCACCGTGCCGATCAGCCGCCTGTCCGAGGTCCGGCGCAGCATCCAGTTCAGCCACCCCTGTGTGCCGTCCGGCGACCGGCCCTCGCACTGACGGCCGTACCGTGCTTCGAGCTGGGCGGGTGAGTCGGGCGCGCCGCCGGTCCAGGCGTGGAGCCGGACATCGTCGAAGACCGCGGCCGCTTCACGGGCGTGCTCGACGCGGAGCGGTTCCAGAGAGAGGCGCGGCGTCAGCAGGGGGGCCGCGGCGGGCCAAGGTGTAGTCGCGTGCATCGGCGCACCATAGCCCGGCGGCCCCACCTTCGAGTGAACTGAACCGACTGACAATGGGAGTTGTGAGGGCCGCGCGTTGTCGGTCGCGTGTAGCGCGGTCCGCCGCCGTCGCCTGCTCACGCGTCGGGATTCAAGGCCGCCCTCGGCCCGGCACAAAGGGCCGGATCGCCTGCTGTGCAAGCGAGTTGAGCCGCCCCTCCCCCGCGGATTCCGGTGTCGGGCGGCACCGGGCGGCCCGTCACGGCTTGGGGCGGGGGGCAGCGTGTCGGCGAGTAAAGAGCTGGCAATGTCGGTATATGTATGCTCGTACCCGCAAAGAGAACACCAACTCCTCAGCGTGTGCACGCCGTCGCCGTGTGCCGCCCTCGTCAGCCCTGGGCGGACCGGCCTTTCGGCACCCTCCGTCGACCCGCGTACAGACCGCCATCGCCGAGTCGATGCTGTGCGCATCCCACCCCGCCCTCGGCCGTTCGCGGCCGCACGTAAGGAGAGAGACATGCGCTACGGAAACGCGCTGCGCGAACAGATCCACACGCCCGATACGACCCCGCTCGTCGGGATCTACGACATGTACTCGGCCTCGGTCGCCGCCCGGCACTACGACGGGTTCTTCGTGTCCGGGTTCGGCTTCGCCGCCTCGCACTACGGGCTGCCGGACATCGGGTTCATCGCGTGGCCGGACATGGTCGCGTTCGTCGAGCGGCTCCGGCTGGCCTTCCCGTCCCACCATCTGCTGGTCGACATCGACGACGGTTACGTCGACCCGGAGGTGGCGTGCCACGTCGTCCAGCGGCTGGAGCGGATCGGGGCGTCCGGCATCATTCTTGAGGACCAGCAGCGCCCGCGCCGGTGCGGCCACGCGGATGGGAAGACGGTGCTGCCGCTGGAGGAGTACCTGCAGAAGCTGGATCTCGTCCTGCGGAGCCGGCGGGACCTCGTGGTCGTGGCCCGTACCGACGCCACCGAGGAGACGGACATCCTGCGCCGCGCCCAGGCGCTCGCGGAGACCGACGCCGACGTGGTGCTGGTCGACGGGGTG
Source organism: Streptomyces sp. NPDC050610 (assembly GCF_040654875.1). Classification (NCBI taxonomy): domain Bacteria; kingdom Bacillati; phylum Actinomycetota; class Actinomycetes; order Kitasatosporales; family Streptomycetaceae; genus Streptomyces; species Streptomyces sp. NPDC050610. The sequence goes on from NZ_JBFAIV010000016.1 coordinate 59,557, forward strand.
CGGGACGTCGAGTGGATCCGCCGGATTCGCAAGGTCATCAACGACAAGCCGCTGCTCTTCAACCAGATCGCGGGCGGCAAGTCGCCGCGGCTCTCGCTCTCCGAACTCACGGCCCTGGAATGCCAGGTGGCCATTTACAGCACGCCCTGCCTGTTCGCCGCGCACACCGCCATCGACACCGCGCTCGGCGAGTTGAAGAAGGCAGACGGGCGGCTCCCGGAATTCTCGCCCGCCACCTCGGTGGGCGTACGCGCGTCGACCGAACTCTTGGAGAAGAACATCAGCCGGCACCACCCCCAGGAAGTCCAACTCACCTCTGTCTGAGGCGGATCGGATTTTCGGGGCACCCACGCGCCGTGCGTGGGTGCCCCTGCCAACTTCAGGCCCTATGGACGGGTCGGTCAACGCGTTCATGACGCCGGCCGACGCCGAAATCACGTTCGAGAAGCGAGAACAGCATCATGGGATTCACCGTGCCCAAGGCACGAAACACCTTCGTAGTCGCCGTCGGCCTGCTGTGCGCGGCACAGTTCGCGGACGGGACCGCGCGGGCCGACGCGCCGGACGGGGGCATGGAGACACACCACGGCAACTCGCTGATCACGATCGACAACTCGAACGCGGATTCCTGGCTGGAGGTCGACAGAACGCTCAATGTGCTGGGCCCGTTGAGCAAAGGAACAGCCGGCAGCGACCACGACGGCGGCGGGGGCGCCGTCGAACAGCACCTGACGCGCTCGGACGCCCGTGTCCAGGCCGCCCCGGTGGAGCGGAGCGAGGGCCGGGAGTCCAACGAGGAGTCCGCGGCGAACGGCGGCGACGACCCCGAGGGCGACGCCGACCAGGGCACGGCGCCCGCCGCCCGCCGGGACACGGACACCGGCCGCACCGGACCGCAGCCTGCGAGCCAGTGCACGCCCCGCACCCCCGCGCCCGGAGAGGGGGGCCGGGCATGCCCGTAATGCCGTTCCGGCACCGGTTCCCGCGCCGGGTCGACTGGTACATCGTGTCGCTGCTCGCCACCATCGGTCTGGCGACGCTGCTGCCCGCCAGGGGAACGTCCGCGGACGTCCTCGGCGTGGCCACCAAAGCGGCGATCGGGCTGCTGTTCTTCGTCTACGGCGCCCGGCTCTCCCCGCAAGCCGCTTTCTCGGGGCTACGGCACTGGCGGCTGCACCTGTCCATTCTCTGCTTCACCTTCGTGGTCTTTCCCATCCTCGGCCTGGCGTTCACCGCGTTGCCGCCCTACGTGCTCGGCGCCGAACTCGCCACCGGGCTGCTCTTTCTGTGCGTACTGCCGTCCACCGTCCAGTCGGCCGTCGCCTTCACATCGCTGGCCCGGGGAAATGTGGCCGCCACGGTCTGCTCCTCGTCGTTCTCCAGTCTGCTCGGCGTATTCCTGACACCGCTGCTCGCCGCCGTCCTGCTCCAGGGGAACCTGGGGGGCGGTATGCATTTCTCGGCGGGGCAAATGCTGAGCATTCTGGTGCAGCTTCTCCTGCCCTTCGGGCTGGGGCAGGCGGTACGGCCATGGATCGCGGACTGGATCACCCGGCACCGCCGCATCACCATGGTGTGCGACCGGGGTTCCATTCTGCTGGTGGTCTATTCCGCATTCGGTCAGGGCGTCGACGCCGGCATCTGGGGACGGCTCTCCCCCGCACGGCTCGGCGTGCTGTTGACGCTGTGCGCGCTGCTCCTGGCCCTGGTCCTGGCGCTGAGCGCGTGGGCGGCGAACAGGCTGGACTCGGGCCACGAGGACCGGGTCACCATCGTCTTCTGCTCCTCGACCAAGAGCCTGGCCAGTGGCCTGCCCATCGCCAGTGTGCTGTTCGCCGGCAAGGACGTGGGACTCGCCGTACTCCCCTTGATGCTTTACCACACACTCCAGCTGATGGTGTGCGCCGTCATCGCCCGCCGCTGGAGCGAGCAGCCGGTGGCGGAAGGCCGGTCGGCGACCTCCTCCCCCGCTTCGGACGCCCCGGCCGTCACAGCCTGACCGGGCGCGCTCAGCGGTGCGGGAAACGCCCGCCGAGCCGTGAACCTGGCATCGCTCGCACTGCTTGAGCAGGGGATTTCGCGACCTGACGCGCAGGGGCTCGATCTCGGGTGCGGAGGAGGAGAGTGGCCCCCTCCTCCGCGCCTTGGCCGCCAGCCCCGGACCGCGGGCCGAAGGGGTAGGCGTCTCCGAAGACGCGACCTGGGCCTTGGCATCGGACCGCCGACCGGCCTGGGGCCGGTCTGATCGCGTCATTAGGATCAGTGCGAGCAGCGCGCTGATGAGGGGGGCTCATGACGGCAGCGGACGCACCGCCCATCGTCTTCGTACACGGAACGCGGTTCAGCGCGGGGCAGTGGAGCCCGCAACTCGCCGCGCTCCGAGAGGACTTTCCCGTGGCGGCCGTCGATCTTCCGGGGCACGGCGCCCGCTCCGATCAGCCCTGGAGCCTCGACGCGGCGACGGAGGTCATCGCCGCCGCGGTGAAATCGCTCGACCGCGGCCCCGCTCTCGTCGTCGGACATTCCCTCGGCGGTTACGCCTCACTGGAATTCGCGCGACGCCGCCCGGAGCGACTGCGCGGGCTGATACTCGCGGGCGCCAGCGCCTCGACACGCGGTCCGTGGGCGAAGCCATATCGGTGGGTCGCCTCGCTCGTCCCGCGCGTATCGGAGCGCCGACTGACCCGGTGGAACGACCGGTTGCTGCGCCGCCTCTACCCGCCCGAGGTGGTAGAGGCGACGATTCGCTCCGGCTACGCCTTCCACATCTTGCCGGCCGCCTGGGGCGAGGTGCTGGGCCGGTTCGACGCGGGCGCGATGCGTCACGTGGAAGCCCCTGTGCTCATCCTGAACGGCGAGCGGGACAGGGTCTTCCGTTCCGGTGAGGCGGAATTCGCCCGCGCGCATCCGAGCGCTCGGGTGGAGCTGATCCCGCGGGCGAGCCATCTCGCGAACTTCGACGCCCCGGACGCCTTCACCGACGCCGTACGGCGGTTCGCCCGCCAGTTGCCGACGCGCGACTGACGGGCGGGGCCGCTCTGCCTGCCGGTGGCCGCTGACCGCGCGGTTCACCTCTGAGCAACAGGTCTCGCGGGTCAGCGGGTCCGCGGATCAGCGGGCGTCTGCGCGGTCGTTCCACGGGCGCCAGCGGCCGGTGGTGTCCACGGTTCCCAGCTGCTGGTCGGCGAAGTGGACGCCGAAGCCGTAGACGCCGTCCTGGGCGAGGAAGTCCACGAGGCGGCGCCGCGAGCGTTCGGCCTCGGCGCGGTCGTAGTCGAGGACGACCTCCCAGTCGGGGTGCAGGACCTGGACGGGTGAGTGCATGGCGTCGCCGAAGGCCACGATGCGGCGGCCGTCGCCGGTGTCGAGGACCCAGGCGGTGTGGCCGGGGGTGTGGCCGGGCAGCGACCAGGCGCGGACGCCCTCGGCTATCTCGACCCCGTCGGTGACGCTTGTGGTCCGTTCCTTCTGGCCGGCGAGCTGTTCGCCCGAGGGGTGGTCGTCGCTTCGCAGTTCGCCTTCCCCGACGATCCATCGGGCGTTCGGGAACAGGCTGTGCGGTCCGTCGACAGCGTCGGGTCGGGCCCAGCCGGAGTGGTCGTCGTGCAGGTGGGTGAAGGCCACGGTCTCCAGCTCGGCCGGGTCCACGCCGAGGCTCGCCAGGGATTCGGGCAGGTTCCGTACGTGCTCGAAGCCGTACTGGAAGTGTTCCGTGTCCTCGCCGGAGATGCGTCCGTGGCCGGCGTCGAGGAGGAGGCGGGAGCCGCCGCGCTCGACGAGCAGCGCGCCGCACCCCATCGCCAGATGGCCCACGTCCGTCATGTGGTGGCGGTGTGCGCTCCAGTCCTCTTCCACGGAGGCGGGGTAGACGCGCGTCGGAATCATCGCGACGCCGGCGTCGGGGACGTAGGTCAGGGTGAGTTCGCCGATGGTGCGCGTCCACAGGCCGGGCAGCCGGGTGCCCGAGTCGTCGGTGTGGTGCTGGGGCGTGTTGTCCATGGTGGAGTCAGTGGCTTTCTGTGTTCGGTTCGGGGGTGTGGTTCGCGGGGCCGGTCGGTTCACGGCTTCAGTTCGCGGATCGGTTCCCCGGCCGCGTAGGCGAGGATGTCGTCGAGCGCGTCGCGGTAGAAGACCTTGTAGGTGTCGGCGGTGACGTAGCCGAGATGCGGGGTGAGCACGGTCCGCGGGGCGGTGCGCCACGGCGAGTCGGCGGGCAGCGGCTCGGTGGTGTGGACGTCGAGTGCGGCTCCGCCCAGTTTCCCGGCGGCCAGCGCGGCGAGCAGGGCCTCCTCGTCGACGACGGGGCCTCGGGAGGTGTTGATGAGCAGTGCGTCCGGCCGCATCTGGGCGAGTTCATCGTGCCCGATGAGGCCGGTGGTGCGCGGGGAGAGCTTGACGTGGAGCGTCACTATGTCCGAGGTCGCCAGCAGTTCCCGCTTGCCGACCGGGGTGACGCCCAGCGCCTTCGCGTGCTCGGCGTCGAGGTGGGCGCTCCAGGCGACGACGTCCATGCCGAAGGCGCGTCCGACCTGGGCCACGCGGCTGCCCACGCCGCCGAGGCCGATGATGCCCAGGCGGGCTCCGTACAGGTCGCGCCCTACGGTCCGCTGCCACGTGCCCGCGCGCAGGTTGCCGTCCTCGGCGGGGAGCGAGCGGGCCAAGGCGTGGATGAGGCCCCACGTCAGCTCGGCCGTCGGTGTCAGCCCGGCGGGTCGGGTGCCCGACACGGCGATTCCCCGGCGCTCGGCCGCGGCCAGGTCGATGGAGGCGTTGGCCGGGCCGGTGGTCACCAGCAGGCGCAGTCTCGGCAGCCTATCGAGCACTCCGGCCGGGAACGGGGTGCGCTCGCGCATGGCCACGACGACGTCGAAGGGCTCCAGCGCGGCGGCCACCTCCGCCGGGCCGCCCAAGTACTCGGTGAATACGGTGAGTTGCGGGCTGCCGGGCAGGGCAGCCCAGTCGGCGTACTGGTGGGCGCCCCCCTGGTAGTCGTCCAGGATCGCCACTCGGCGGATCTCAGGCATGTGCGGTCTCCTTCTGGCCCTTGCTCTCGTTCCGGCCCTTGCTGTCGCTCAGGCACACGCTGTCGTTCTGGCCCTTGCTTTCGTTCCGGCACACGCTGTCGTTCCGGTGCTCGTCGTCGCGGCTGGGGCCTGCCCCGCAACCGTCCGCCGCACCCGTCTCCGCAGTCGCCTCGGGGTCGGCGACCGGCTCGGACGGGCTGGGGCGGAGGAGTTCGAGGGACCAGATCCCGATGCCGATCACCGCGACCACGGCGCCGAGCGCGCACACGCCCGCCCATCCGGCGACCGGGTACAGCGCCGATGCGAGGGCGGAGGCGACCGTGCTGCCGGCGAAGGACGCGACCATGAGGGCCGTCGTCACCCGGCTGCGGGCGTGCGGTATTCGGCGGTAGAGCACGCTCTGGTGGCTGATCAGCAGGGCCTGTTGGGCGAGGTTGAGCATCATGATGCCGACGATCAGCGCGATCAGGCCGCCGGGGCCGCCCGTTCCGGCGAAGGCGAGCACGCCCCAACTGGCCGTCAGCACGACCAGTCCCCCGGTCGCCACCTGGCGGCCGCGGCCGCGGTCCGCGAACCGGCCGGCCGCCACGGCGGCGACGGCTCCGACGACCCCGGCCAGTCCGAACAGGCCGATGACGGCGGGCCCGTAGCCGTAGGCCGAACCGGCCAGCAGGAACGACGACGCGGTCCACAGGATGGTGAAGCAGCCCATGCCGACCGCGGCCAGGCCCATCCGACGGCGCAGCAGCGACTCGGTGCGTACGAGCGTGAGTACGGAGCGCAGCAGCTGGGGGTAGGGGGTGTTCTGGGACGGCGGCACCGGACGGAGCACCAGGCGCATGGTGACCGCCAGTACCGCCATCACGAAGGCGGCGAAGACGAACACCAGCCGCCAGTCGCCGAATTGGGCGAGCACGCCCGCGGCGATACGCGCGAGCATGATGCCGACGAGCAGGCCGCTCATGACCGTGCCCACCACCGAGCCACGTTCGTGGTCGGCGGCCAGCGAGGCGGCCATCGGCACCACGATCTGCGCGACGGCGGACGTCACGCCGACCAGGGCCACCGCGGCGTACAGCGAGTTCAGCGACGGGGAGGCGGCGGCGCCGAGGAGGGCGACGGCGCTCAGGCCGAGCAGCACGCTCACGAGCCGACGCCGTTCCAGCACGTCGCCCAGCGGTACGAGCAGTGCCAGCGAGATCGCGTAGCCGATCTGGGATGCGGTGACGACCAGGCCGCCGGCGCCTTCGGAGACCCCCAGCGCCCGGGAGATGATCGGCAGCAGCGGCTGCGCGTAGTAGATGTTCGCGACCGCCGCACCGCACACCACCGCCAGCAGCAGAACAGTCGCGCGGCTCAGTGACGGCCGGGCGCCCGCGGCGTCCGACCCGGGTTGTGGATCGTTCATGCCAGAAGTCTCGTTCCGGTCGGCCGCGCCGGTCAAGCCATTTTGGATTGACTGATCTAAAAGTGAGGGGCATCACGCTCCAGCAGCACGGACGGGGGTACGCGGGGCTCCACGACGCCCGTAGGCGACCGGGGCGGGACCGGCGTGGCCGTATATGGAGCAGGTAGTCCAATATGGAGGCGCAAGGAAGCACTCCACGCGCCGGGGTGCTCGTGTCGCGACGCAGGAGGTCCATGTGCCGTCCGTTGGCCGCCCCCGTGCCTTCGACATGGAGACCGTGCTGGAGGCCGCCATGCGGCTCTTCTGGGAACAGGGCTACGAAGCCACATCGCTGGCGCAGCTGCGAGCGGCCACCGGCCTGTCCTCCGCGAGCCTCTACAGCGCTTTCGGCTCGAAGGGAGGGCTGTTCGAACAGGTCGTGGAGCACTACGCGAACGGTCCGGGCGGCGTCACCGACGTCGTCGCGGACGAATCGATCAGCCCACGGGACGCCATCGCCCGGCTGCTGCACGGCTCGATCGACATGCAGGCCGGCCCCGGCCATCCCCTCGGCTGCCTCATCGCCCTGTCCGGCACGACGCGTGCGCCAGGAGAGGATCAGGCCGGAGTACGCGCGGCCGTGGCGTCGCGCCGGGAAGCCGACCGGGCACGCCTCGGGGCGTGCGTGGAGCGGGGAGTCGCCGCGGGCGAACTCGACGCCCACACCGACGTCGGCGGCGTGACCGCCATGATCCACACCTTTCTCCTGGGGCTTTCCACGCAACTGCGCGACGGGGTGCCCGCGGCGACCCTGCACACCGCGGTCGACGTGCTGCTGTCGGGCTGGCGGCGGACCGCAGCGGAGTGAAGTCATAAGGGCCGCTGGGCAGTGGTCGGGCGTTGTACCTCGTGCCGCGTGCGCCGGAAGACTCGCCGGAAGACTAGAGATTCCTCCCCTCGCTTTGCCATTCTCGCCGCGGCGCTGCCCTCTCCTGGTCGAGCGCCGCCATGAGCAGCGACGATCGGAAGGGGCACCATGGAGATCCTGGTGACCGGGGCCACCGGCAATGTCGGCCGGAACGTGGTCCGGCGACTCATCGAGGCCGGCGCGGGGGTGCGGGCTCTGACCCGCAGCCCGCACACGGCGGAGCTCCCGGAGGGCGTGCGCGCAGTCGCGGGGGACCTCACGCGGCCGGACTCGCTGGCCGACGCGTTCGAGGGCGTCGACCGGATGTTTCTCTTCCCGGTCGCCGAAACGGCCCGCGAAGTGGTGGCCTCGGCACGGCGGGCCGGGGTGCGGCGGATCGTGGTGCTGTCCTCCGGCGCTGTCACTACGGGCTTCGACACCGTCTTCCATCTGCCGGTCGAGCGGGCGGTGGAGGAGTCGGGCCTGGATTGGACTCATGTGCGCCCCGGCGAATTCGCGATGAACAAGCTGGCCCTGTGGGGCCCGTCCATCCGCGCCGAGGGCGTGGTGCGCGACCCCAATCCCGATCTGGCCTGGTACCCGGTGCATGAACGGGACATCGCCGACGTCGCGGCCCTGGCTCTGCTGGAGGACGGGCACCACGGCCGCGCCTACACCCTCAACGGCCCGGAAATGCTCTCCTACCGCAGGCAGGTGGAGCTGATAGCGGAGGCCGTCGGACGGCCGATCCGCTTCGAGGTCGTGAGCCGGGACGAGGCACGGGAGAACTACCGCAGGCAAGGGGGGTTCGCGGCGGCCAACGCGGATTTCCTGCTCGGTTTCGAGGACTACTCGGGCGGGGCGGTTGATGAGACGGACTCGCGGCCGTTGGAGGAACTCAACCCGGCGGCGGACGATACGACGGCGGCCGACCCGATGCCGACGGCCGAGGCGGTCACCGGAGTTCCGGCGCGCACTTTCGCCCAATGGGCGCGGGACCACGCCCACGAGTTCCTCCCCGACTGACGCTTGTCACGGGCCCGCCGACGATCGACTCGACTCACGGCGGTGCCCACGGCCGTGGGCACCGCCGCGCAGGACGGCCCGCCCGGAGTCATACGGGCAGGACGCAGCCCAAAGACGACGTGGCGAAGGGCGGGCCGGAGGCGGTGAGGGCGCCGGAGTCGCGGTTCACGGTGAAGACCCCGACCGTATTGCCGTACTGGTTGGCCGTGAAGAGCAGCGTGCCCGTCGGCGAGAGGCTGAGGTGCCGGGGCCAGGAGCCGCCGCTGGGCACCGTGTCCATCAGGCGCAGGGCGGCTCCGCCCTCGGTGACGGCGAAGCGGGCGACGCTCTCGTGGCCGCGGTTGGAGAGGTAGAGGAAGCGGCCGTCGGCCGAGACCGCCACCTCGGACGGATAGTTGCGGACCGCCGGGCCGGAGCCGGGGACGGTGGGCCGGCTGTCGCCGCGGGTCAGGGCGCCGGTCGCCGGGTTGTAGGAGTAGACCGTGACCGTGCTGTTCAGCTCGTTGGCCACGTAGGCGTACGAGGCCGTGGGGTGGAAGACCATGTGCCGGGGGCCGGCGCCCGGCACGGAGCGGACCTCGGAGACCGGCCGCAGCGCGCCGCTTCCGGCGTCGAGCCGGTACGTGTACACCTTGTCGGTGCCCAGGTCGACGGCGAAGACGTAGGCGCCCTTGGGGTCGGTGATGATCTGGTGCGCGTGCGGGCCCTCCTGGCGGCTGGGGTCGGGTCCGGAGCCGGTGTGCTGCACCAGTCCCGTGCGCGCGCCCACGCTGCCGTCGCCGTTGATGACGTGCGCGGCGACGCTGCCGGCACCGTAGTTCGCGCTGAGCAGGTAGCGGCCACCGGGGTGGACCGACAGGTGGGTGACGTTGGCGCCGCCGGAGGACCGCGCCGGGCCCAGTGCGGTCAGCGCACCGCCCGTACCGATCGTGAAGGCCCGTACCGCGCCCTGCCGTCCGCCGTTGTCCAGCGAGTAGAGCGCCTTCCCGCCGGGCGCCGCCGCGAGGAAGGAGGGGTTGGTCACCCCCGGGAAGCCGCCTTGCCGGGTCAGTGCGCCGGTCGAGGCGTCGTACGCGCAGGAGATGATGCCGTTGCCGTACGTGCCCAGGAACGCCTGGCGCGAGGCGGCGGCTTCTCCCCCTTCTCGGGATGACGGCTCCAGGGCCCGCGCGGCGGGCGCTTGGGCGCCGATTGCGGCGGCGCCCAGCAGTCCGATGAACGAACGGCGGCCGAGACCGGAGCTACGGGCGGGGTGCTCCGAGGGGGGTGGGGGCATGGTGGGGACCTTTCGACACCTGGGACGGGATGACATGCCTTGGGGATGGCGCATGTTCGGACAACGCGCGGTCCGGATGAAGTGCCGTCCAGATAACGCGCGTTCGGGGTGCGCACCCACGGCATGACATGCATTCGTCAACAGGATGGCGACCGGACGCCCCATGGCCCAGACCAATTGCCGCCATCCCACCATCCTCCGTCCCCTGTCCACCCCCCATCCCCCATCCCCCATCCGCCATCCGCCATCCGCCATCCGCCATCCGCTCCGGAACGCGGGCGGACAGCGCCGCGGCCTCCCCAACGAGGAGCGGCAGCAGCCGGGCGGTCAGAACAAGCGCGGCTGGCCGTTCGAAGCGGTGAGCCCGCCGTCGACCGGGATGTGGACGCCGTTGACGAAACGGGCGTCGGAGCTCGCCAGGAAGACGATGACGTCGGCGACTTCGGCAGGTTCGGCGGGGCGCCGCATAGGGATTCGCTTGCGGTAGGCGGCGATCAAGTCCTCGTTCTCGGTGAGGGGAACGGCCATCGGGGTCCGGGTGAGGCCCGGGTGCACGGCATTGACGCGCACGCCCTCGTGGCCGTGGTCGAGTGCCATGGCGTTGGTCAGGTTGACCAGCCCCCCTTTGGCGGCGTTGTACGCGGCCAGCCCCCAGTCCCCGCCGAGTCCGGAGATCGAGCCGACGTTGACGATGCTTCCGCCGACGCGCCGCAGATGGGGCAGCGCGGTCCGCGAGGCGAAGAAGACGCCGTCGAGGTTGACCGCCAGGATGCTCCGCCACGCGGCGGTGCCGGTCTCCTCCACGGTTCCGGACGTGGCGGTGCCCGCGTTGTTGACCAGCACGTCCAGCCGGCCGTACGTCTCGGCCGTCTCCGTGACCAGCGCGGTGATCGCGGACTCGTCGGCGACGTCCACGACGCGCGTCACGACCGTCGAGCCGGCGGGCGCGTCGGCGGCGGTCACCGTCAGCTTCGCCTCGGTCCGGCCGGCGGCTATCACCGTCGCGCCCTCGCGCCCGAAGCGGTGCACGGCGGCGGCGCCGATGCCGGACCCGCCGCCGGTGACGATGACCACCTTGCCTTCGAAACGGTTCGCTTCCACAGCAACTCCCCACTCGGACATGGCCAGTTGCCACGACACTACGTCGGGTTCCGGGACCGCGCACCACCCAGATCTCGCGCGCCGGCAGTGCCCGCGCGGCACGGCCGGAAGGGCTTTCATCACCGCGCTCCCCGGCCGCAGGCGAGGGCAGCGGGCACGGTGGATGAGGTAGCCGACAGCGGGCAGGGAACTATAAGAGACCTCAATCAACCGCACCCCCCGGAACGGACCGCAAATAGATCGATTCGTGCGGGCGCCGAACTGCCCGTACGCGCGTGGCCCCTTGTGCGGGGAAGAACGGAGACTGCGCATGGCCCGCCACGCCCCCAATACACTGCTGTCCGCACTGCTGATGGAGGCCGACTGGACCGCGGGCGGACTGGCCCGGGCAGTCAACAGCCTGGGAGCGGCGCAGGGTCTGACCTTGCGCTACGACCGTACGTCGGTGGCCCACTGGCTCAGCGGCTCCCGGCCCCGCCCGCCCGTTCCCGAGCTCGTGGCCTCGGCCTTCGGCCGCCGCACCGGGCGCGTGGTCACCGCCTGGGACACCGGGCTGTCCCAGGCCCCGCAGACGTCCCCGCCGCGCCTTCCCTCCCGCCCCTCGGCGGGGGATACGTTGCGCCGCCTGACGGCCCTGTGCCGCGCGGACGCCGACCCGGCCCGCCGGGCCGTGCTGGCCCGTACCACCGTCTACACCCTGACCGCCCTCACCCCGCCCCTCTGGAAGCCGCCGCCGTGTCCCCCGGCTCCGCCGCACGGGCCGGAGGGCCAGGCGACCACCGCCGACGCCCTGGCGTTACAGGCGATGACCGAGAGCTTCGCCTCCCTCGCCGAACGCCACGGCGGCGCCCACATCAGGGCCGCGCTGACCGCCTACCTCGCCGAGGGCGCCGGCCGGCTGCTCGCAGCGCCCGCTCCCCACCCCTTGCATCGCGAGCTGCTGAGCGGCACCGTCCAGCTCACGCACCTGCTCGCCGGCATGACCGACGACTCCGGCCACCACAGCCTGGCGCAGCAGTACTTCCACACCGCGCTCCATCTGGCCCAGGAGGCCGGCAACCGGCGGCTGTACGCGGTCACACTGCGCGCCATGAGCACGCAGGCCCTGCACCTGGGGCACCCGGACCACGCCCTGAACCTCGCCGACACCGCGGTGGACGCCGCCGGCGCCGACGCCGGGCCGGCCACCCAGTCGTTCCTCCTGGCCCAGCGCGCCCATGTCTACGCCAGGCAGCGTCAGCCGCGCCGCGCGCTGGCCGACCTGACCGCGGCGGAGCGCCACCACGAGCAGGCCTCCAGCCCGCCCGGTCCCTTCACGGCCTACCCGCGGGCCGGCCTGGACTACCAGCGGGCCCAGGTCCTCCGTGCTCTGGACGACCCCTCCCAGGCGCTGTCCGCCCTGTCGGCCTCCGCGCGGCACCGCGCCCCCACCCAGCGCAGGGCGTACGTGCTCACTCAGGCCCGGCTCGCCGAGACGCTTCTGTCCATGGGGCACGTGGAAGCGTCCTGCGCCCACTGGCACGTCTTCTTGGACCAGTACCCCCACCTGCACTCGCAGCAGGCCGACCGGGCCCTCGCCCATCTCCTTGAGGGCCTGCGCCGCTTCCCTCGCCAGCCCCTGGCGACCGCTGTCCGCAAGCGCGCGCTCGCTCTCTCGCGCCCCCGCCTCACTCCGTGAGACGACCGGCCCGATCGCGTGCCCCCGGCGCCCCACGCCGGGGACCCTTTTCAGACGCGTGGGCTCCTGCCTCCATGTGAAAGGCGGCGCCCGGCGTCACCTCGCCCTGTGCCTGATCACTCCTCAGCTCCGGGAAGCCTCGCCTCGCGCTCCGCGTCCTGCCGGGGGAAGGCCCCGTCGCCCGTATCCGTTCCGGAGCCGCCCTCCCTCAGCAACTCGACGGAGTGGGAGAGCAGTTGATCGCAGATGAGGAGCTGCGCACAGAACCTGAAGGGATCGTCCATCCCCTCTGCATACGTGCTCCATGCCGCCCGCGCCAGGGCAACGCCGACGCTGTCGGCGCCGCCCACCCGAAGAAACGTTCCTCATTCGTCCACATGCCGGACGCGCCAGGACGCTCGCGGACGGTGAGCGGGAGCCGGCGCGTTCCATGCGGGTGCGTACCGGCCCGCGAGCCGCCGCATGCCGAGCATCAGGGCCCCGCCGGCGCCCCAGGAGCCGCCCGGAGACTCACCGGCGCATGTCCGTTCAACACGTGCACGCACCCATCGCACCAGGTCACTTGTCCGGCCCCGGCGGCCGTGGCCTGCTGGACGTGAGCCCGAAAGGCGCCGGACCCATCCCGCTCCGACCGGAAGCGGGCGGCGGCCGAGGGCCATACCCCGGCGACCTCGCCCCTGCACGGGAGGACTTGTGATGGCCACGACCGCGTCCACCGCGTCGGCCGACGGCACCGATCCCGGTGTCGCCGCACTGGAGCGGGCCCGCGAGCTGACCGGTCCCGCGCTACGGGACTGGACCGGGACGCTGCCGCCGGCTGTGGCCGGATGGGCGGGCTATCACCTGGGGTTGCAGGACGAGGCCGGGCGCCCGCCGCGAGGGTACCGGGGAAAGGCCGTGCGCCCGGCACTCGTCCTCAGCTGCGCCGAGGCGGTGGGCGGAGCCGCGCGGGACGCGGTACGCGCGGCGGTGACCGTCGAGCTGGTGCACAACTTCTCGCTCCTCCACGACGACGTCATCGACCAGGACGCGCTGCGCCGCCACCGGCCCACCGTATGGAAACTGTTCGGCGTTCCCGCGGCGGTCCTCACCGGGGACGCCCTGCTGGCCCTGGCCCACCGCGTCCTCGCGACCGCCTCCGGCCCGCGGACGGCCGCTTCGGTCGCGATGCTCGGCCGCGCGGTGGAGGAGCTGGTCGAGGGGGAGGCGATGGATGTGGCCTTCGAGCAGCGCCCGGAGATCACCACGGCCGAGTACGCCGCGATGGCCACGGCCAAGACCGGGGCGCTGATGGGGGCCGCGTGCGGCCTGGGCGCGCTGGCCGGCGGCGCGGACGCCGAACGGGCGGGCGCGCTCGCGGAGTTCGGCCGGCACCTGGGGCTGGCGTTCCAGATCGTGGACGACCTCCTCGGGGTCTTCGGCGACCCGAAGACGACGGGCAAGCCGGTGGGCGGCGACATCGCCGCCCGCAAGAAGACCTATCCCGTGCTCGCCGCCCTCGCCTCCGACGGGGCACAGGGCCGGACGCTGGCCGGGCTCTACGCGAGCGGCGCTCCGCTGTCGGACGCCGACCTGCGGTGGGCGGCGCTGCTGGTCACGGATGCCGGCGGGGTACGGGCGGCCCGTCGCGCGGTCGATCAGGAGCTTGAGGCGGCCTTCGCCGCACTGGCCGAGGCCGGCCCCGCGCCCGAAGGCCGCCGGGACCTGACGGCGCTGGCCCAAGTGCTCACCCGCCGGAACAACTGAGGGAGTGGACTCGTATGCCGCACGACCAGCACAGGAACGACCCCGGCGACGGGGCGGCCGATACCTCACGGGGATCGGGAGCCGGCCGGGCGCGCACGGTCGTACTGGCCTCCCCCCGGTCCTTCTGCGCCGGGGTGGAGCGCGCGATCGAGGTCGTCGAGGCCCTGCTGGACCAGCGCGACGGCGCCGGACAGCCGGTGTACGTCCGTAAGCAGATCGTCCACAACACCCATGTGGTGCGGGGCTTGGAGCGGCGCGGGGCGGTCTTCGTCGACGAGCTCGACGCGGTGCCCGACGGAGCGCTGGTGGTGTTCTCCGCGCACGGCGTCTCCCCCGCCGTACGCGACGAAGCCCGCCGCAGGGGGCTGCGCGTGGTGGACGCGACGTGTCCGCTGGTGACCAAGGTGCACTCCGAGGCGCGCCGGTTCGCGGCCCGGAGCGAACCCGTGGTGCTGATCGGCCATGCCGGGCACGAGGAGGTCGAGGGCACGCTGGGCGAAGCCCCGCAGGCGTCGGTGCTGGTCGAGAGCGTCCAGGACGTGGCCGAGCTGGATCTGCCGGAGGACGCCGAGGTCGCCTATCTGACCCAGACCACCCTGGCCGCGGACGAGACCCGCGAGGTCATCGCCGCGCTCAAGAGCCGGTTTCCGCGTGCCCACGGCCCCGGCGCGGACGACATCTGCTACGCGACCACCAACCGGCAGCTCGCGGTGGAGGCGGTCGCGGCGGAGGCGGACGTGCTCTTCGTGGTGGGGTCGGCGAACTCCTCCAACTCCGTGCGCCTGGCGGAGGTCTGCCGACGGCTCGGCACGCCCGCCCATCTCGTCGAGGACGCCCTCGCGATCCGCCCCGAGTGGGTGGCGGACGCGGACACCATCGGGCTGACCGCCGGGGCCTCCACCCCGCCCCCGCTGATCGAGGGCGTCATCACGTTCCTGCGCACGCTGGGCCCGGTGACCGTCGAGGAGCGCAGCACCACCATCGAAGACGTCCACTTCGCCCCGCCTGCCGCCGTGAGGACCTGATGACCGCACTCGCCCCCGCCCACACCGCCTATCCGCTGCTGTCCGGGATCACCTGTCCCAAGGACCTCCGCGGCCTCGCCGACGGGAAACTGGAGGACCTGGCCGAGGAAATCCGCGCCTTCCTCATCGAGAAGGTCACAGCCTCCGGCGGCCATCTGGGCCCCAATCTGGGGACCGTGGAGCTGACCCTGGCGCTGCACCGGGTCTTCGACTCCCCGCACGACACGCTGCTCTTCGATACGGGCCACCAGGCCTACGTGCACAAGCTGCTCACCGGCCGCGCCGAGGACTTCGACCGGCTGCGCCGGGCCGGGGGCCTGTCCGGCTACCCCAGCCACGCCGAGTCCGAGCACGACGTCATCGAGAACTCCCACGCCTCCACGGCCCTGGCCTATGCCGACGGCCTGGCCAAGGCCCGTCGGCTCGCGGGCGAGAGCGACCGGGCGGTGGTGGCGGTCGTCGGCGACGGGGCGATGACCGGCGGTATGGCCTGGGAGGCCATGAACAACATCGGCGGCACCCCCGGCCGCCCGGTGATCGTCGTCCTCAACGACAACGAACGCTCCTACGCCCCCACCATCGGTGGCCTCGCCGACCACTTGCAGCGGCTGCGGGCGGAGACGCAGGACGACTCCGGGTGGCTGAGCCACCGCCGGCCGTCCGCCGGCGAACGCACCGGCGGCTCCGATGACGGGAGCGCCGGCGCCACCGGGCCGCTGCCGGTGGCGATCAGCCTCTTCGAGCAGCTCGGCTTCGCCTATCTCGGCCCCGTCGACGGCCATCACCTGCGCTCGGTCGAGGAAGCCCTCCAGATCGCCCGCGACATGCGCGTGCCGGTCGTGGTCCACACCGTCACGGTCAAGGGCAAGGGCTACGAGCCGGCCGAGAGCGAGCCGGCGGACCGCATGCACGCCGTCGGCGTCCTCGACCCGGCCACCGGCGAGCCCCGGTCCAGCGGCTCCTCGCCCACCTGGACGAACATCTTCTCCGACGAGCTGTGCGCGCTCGGCGCCCGGCACGAGGAGCTGGTGGCGATCACCGCCGCGATGCCCGGCCCCACCGGTCTGGCCCGCTTCGGCCGGTGCTACCCGGACCGGTTCTTCGACGTCGGCATAGCCGAGCAGCACGCCGTCACCTCCGCGGCGGGGCTCGCCGCGGGCGGGCTGCATCCCGTCATCGCCGTCTACGCCACCTTCCTCGGCCGCGCCTTCGACCAGGTGCTGATGGACGTCGCCCTGCACCGGCTGCCGGTCACCTTCGTGCTGGACCGGGCCGGCATCACCGGTCCCGACGGGCCGAGCCACCACGGCATGTGGGACCTGACGCTCCTCGGCGCCGTCCCCGGCATCCGCGTCGCCGCGCCCCGCGACGCCGCGCAGCTGCGGCTGCTCCTGGCCGAAGCCGTCACGTGCGCCACCGGCCCCACCGCGCTGCGGTTCCCCAAGGCCTCGGTCGGCCGTGACATCCCCGCTGTCGAACGGCGCGGGCCCCTCGACGTCCTGTACCGGAGCGGCTACCCCGACGTGCTGCTCGTCACCGCCGGGCCGCTCGCCGAGGCCGCCCTCGAAGCCGCCGACCGCCTCACCGGTCACGGCGTGGGGGTCACCGTCGTCGACCCGCGCTGGGTCCTGCCCGTACCGCCCGAACTGACCGGCCTGGCCGCCCGGCACCGCCTGGTCGTCACGGTCGAGGACAACACCCGGCACGGCGGCGTCGGCACCGCCGTCGCCCGCGCGCTGGCCGACGCCGGCGTGACCGTGCCGATCCGCGCGCTGGGGCTGCCCGGCCGCTTCATCGAGCACGGCACCCGGGGCGAGCTGCTCGCCGCCGCCCGCCTCGACGCCGAGGGCATCGCCCGCTCCGTGCTCCGCGCCCGCGCCGGACACCCCGCCCGAGCGGCGGAACTCGCATCCGCCGAGCACGTACGGAAGGTCTGACGATGACCGCCATCGACCTGGGCCTGCCCGCCCTGCCCCCGAAGACTCCGGTGCGCCGCCCCACCCGACGAATCCAGGTCGGCGATGTCCCCGTCGGCGGCGGCGCACCGGTCTCCGTGCAGACCATGACCACGACCAACACCGCCGACATCGACACCACCCTCCAGCAGATCGCCGAAGTCACCGCGGCCGGCTGCGACATCGTCCGGGTCGCCGTCCCCTCCCAGGACGACGCCGACGTGCTCCCGGCCCTCGTCGCCAAGTCCAAGATCCCCGTCATCGCCGACATCCACTTCCAGCCCCGCTACGTCTTCCAGGCCATCGACGCCGGCTGCGCCGCGGTCCGCGTCAACCCCGGCAACATCAAGAGGTTCGACGACAAGGTCAAGGAGATCGCCGCCGCGGCGTCGGCGGCGGGGACCCCGATCCGCATCGGCGTCAACGCCGGCTCCCTCGACCGGCGGCTGCTGGCCAAGTACGGCTCCGCCACCCCCGAGGCGCTCGCCGAGTCCGCTCTGCACGAGTGCTCGCTCTTCGAGGAGCACGGCTTCACCGACCTCAAGATCGCCGTCAAGCACCACGATCCGCTCACGATGATCGCCGCCTACCGGGCGCTGTCCGAACGCTGCGACTACCCCCTCCACCTCGGCGTGACCGAGGCGGGCCCCGCCTTCCAGGGCGCCATCAAGTCCGCCGTCGCCTTCGGCGTCCTGCTGGCCGACGGCATCGGGGACACCGTCCGCGTCTCCCTCTCCGCCTCGCCCGTCGAGCAGGTCAAGGCGGGGAACCACATCCTGCAGTCCCTGGGCCTGCGCCCCCGCCAGCTCGAAATCGTCTCCTGCCCCGGCTGCGGCCGCCTCCAGGTCGACATCCACAAACTCGCTTCCCAGGTCGAGGCCGCCTTCGACGGTTTCCCCCACCCCCTGCGCATCGCCGTCATGGGCTGCGTCGTCAACGGCCCCGGCGAATCCCGCGAGGCCGACCTCGGCGTCTCCTGCGGCAACGGCAAAGGGCAGATCTTCCTCAAGGGAGAGGTCATCAAGACGGTCCCCGAGTCGAAGATCGTCGAAGCTCTGCTCGACGAAGCGACCCGAATCGCCGGGGAGGGTGAGCTGCGATGAACGCCTCACCGCTCCCTGGTCACCAGCGACCGGCCGCCGCCCGCCCTCGGCACATCGCGGCTACGAACCCGCGAACGGCGCCCGCCTGTCCGCCGCGTCCGGCACGGGCCGGGCGGTCGCCGTCAGCCGCTCCCCGTTGACCGACGGGCTCGCCGGAAGCCCGTCCGCGGGGAGCAGCCGGGCCGCCGCCGCAGCATCCTGCGGCGGCGGCCCGGCCGAAAGCGTGCCCGTCACTCCACGCCGACCGTGAACGTGGAGGTGGTGTTGCGGATGTTCTCCGCGTTGTCCCGCAGCGTCAGCCGCCGGAACGTCGCCTTGCCCACCGCCGGGCCCTGTCCCGGCTCGGGCAGTTCGTTGGCCCAGATCCCGAAGCCGGACTTCGCGTCGTACTCGTCGCCGCTCTTCTTCGCCCCGGAGACGGTCACGTCCGTGAACTCCGTGTCCTCGACGGGGTTCTGGGGCCGCTGTCCGACGTAGTTCGTCTGGAACATGATCCCGTGGTAGGTCGGATCGGTGATCGTCGCGCCGTTCACCCGGATCGCGCGGAACGGCTTCGACGCCGAGAAGAGCCAGATGCCGGGGAAGGTCTGGCCGTTCCAGAAGTGGCCGCCCGTGCGCTCCAGGGCGAGGTTCTCGAACGTGGTCCGGCCGGGCCCGAAGCCGTTCATCGGGAACCCGAAGTCCAGCGAGGAGATGGTCACCCCCGCGTAGACCAGGGTGTCGGTGACCCGGATGTTCCGGAAGGTGTTGAGCTGGCCGCCGTAGACGGCCAGGCCGGCGGCGCGCCAGGTGAGCTTGGAGGTGAGGTTCTCGTAGACGTTGTTCGTCTGTTCGCCGCCGCCCGAGTCCAGCGCGGAGAACAGGGCGAAGGAGTCGTCGCCGGTGGACCGGGCCTCGTTGTCGGTCACCAGGTTGTCGGTGGAGCCGTTGGTCATGTTCAGGCCGTCGGCGTAGGTGTCGCGGATGCGGTTGCGCTTGAGCGTCATCCGGTCGGTGTCGGCGCCCCAGTAGAGGCAGATCATGTGCTCGGCCCAGATGTCGTCGATGGTGATGCCGGCGACGTGCTGGAAGTCGAAGACCTTGCCGGGGCCGTCGATGCGCGAGGTGTAGTCGCCGAAGTACGCGAAGCCGGAGAACGTCGAGCCGTTGGCGCCGTTGTCCGCGCGGAAGCCGACGTCGGTGTTCTGCTGCCCGGCGGGGGCGTGGAAGCGGGTGAACCACGGTCCGGCGCCGATCACCTTCACCGGCTTCAGGTAGACCTGGAACTTGCTGGAGGTTTCGTAGTCGCCCGGCGGCAGATAGACGCCTTGAAGTTTCCCGGTGGTGTCCATCCGGGCCTTGTCCAGCGCGTTCTGCACGTCCTGGTGGCCGAATCCGGCCGGTTGCACGAACGCCGCCGGGTCCGGGTTCGGCGCCGCGGAGACCCTCTCGAAGTCGACGAAGTCGATCGCGTACGAGGAGGAGTTCCCGGCGTCCTTCTGGAGCCGGACCTTGCTGCCCGCCGGGACGGTGCGGCCGAGGTCGAGGTGGGCCTCGTCGTAGACGTGCCGGGCCGGGCCCGCGCCGGGGTCGTTCACGGGGAACGCCTCGGACCCGTACAGCCAGGCGTACTTGGACGTGAGGTCGAGCGCTTTCGCCTTCGCCCCGTCCACGTAGACGTTCAGCGTCGCGCTCGTTCCGCCGCCGCCCGGTGCGTCCGGGATGGAGAAGCGGGTGACGAGGGTGTTGGTCTCCACCGGGGTGGTGAACTCCACGTACTGGCCGGTCTCCTTCAGCGTCACGGCCTTGCGGCCCGACGCCTCGCCCGCCAGGTCGCCGATCTTCCGGTTGGGACCGATGACCTGGGCGCCGCCGCCGGTGGCGCCGGACTCCGCCTCGACGGTGCGGTACGGCATGGCGGCGCCGGTCGCGGCCGGCTTGGGGCGCGCCGGGCCCGGCGTGGGCTTGCCGCTCGGCGGGGTGAACGCGGCGCGCGTGGAGCCCTTGCCCGCGGCGGCGGTGCGGGCGGCCGTACTGCTGTCCGGGGACTCGTTGCCCGAGGCGTCCCTGGCCCGCACGGTGTACGCGGTCCGGTGCGCCGTGCCGCCGGGCGCCGTGGTGTCCTGCCACCTCGCAGCCGTCGCGGGCAGCCCGGCGCGCAGCCGCCCGTCGGCGTAGACGTCGTACCCGGCCGCTCCGGGTACGCGCTCCCAGCTCAGTGTCGCGCCGTCCAGCCGGACGCCGCTCGGCGCCTTCGGGGGCGTGGTGTCGCCCGATACCGCTCCGTACGCGGCGAGTTCGCCGACCCGCTGCGCTCCGGCCACGCGGAGGTAGCGCATGGGGGCGCCGCCGAGGGGCAGCGTGACCTTGCCCTGGCGGGCGCGGGCGTCGGAGAGGTCGACGAAGTCCCGGCCGTTGGCGGAGCCTTGGAGCTGGATGCGCTGGGCCGCGCCGGGCAGTCGGAGTTCGACCCGGTCCAGGCGGCGGGTCGCCCCGAGGTCGGCCCGTACCCAGTGGGACGTACTGCCCTTCGCGTACGAGCCGGGGTCGCCGTCGTGCGCGCGGGCGGCGTTCGCGTCGCCGCTGAGGCTTGCCGGGAGGGGGGATTCGCCGGTCGTCTTGCTGTCCGGCGCGGTTCCGGCGGCGGCCGGCGGCCCGCCGGCCAGCAGCAGTCCGGTGCCGAGCAGGGCGGCCAGTACGGGTCGCCCTGCTCTGGTGCGGTGCGCGGTGCGCCCCGTCGTGCCGTGTGTAGTGCCCATGACATTCCCTTCTGTGGGAGGGCGGGCGGCGGCCGTGCCCGGGGTGGTCAGCCCCGCAGCCAGGCCGCCGTGTCCTGCGGCAGCGCGCCCCCTGGCGTCAAGGGGCCGCTGGCCAGCAGAAGTTCGGAGTGCGGCGGAAGCTCCGCGTCCACCGTGCCGAGGTTGACCGCGCACAGCACGCTGCCGCCGTCCGGCAGGGCCCGCGCGAAGGACAGCGTGTGCGGTACGTCCGTACGCAGCCAGCGCAGCGGGCCCGCGTCCTGGAAGGCGCGGCGCAGCCGCAGGGCGGTGCGGTAAAGGGCGAGCATCGAGTCCGGGTCGGCGGCCTGCCGTTCAGCCGCGTACCGCTCCCAGCCCGGCGGGCGCGGCAGCCAGCCCGGACCGTCGCCGTCGGCGTGCCAGGGCAGCGGCACCCGGCAGCCGTCGCGGCCCGGGTCCACGCCGCCGGAGCGGGCGTGCATCGGGTCCTGCACCAGCTCGGGCGGGATCTCCGCCTCCGGCAGGCCCAGTTCCTCGCCCTGGTAGAGGTAGACGGAGCCGGGCAGGGCCAGGGTCAGCAGCGCCGCGGCGCGTGCTCTGCGGGCGCCCAGGGCGAGGTCGGCGGGGACCCCGAAGCGCTTGCGCTCGAAGGCGAAACCGGTGTCCTCGGCCCGCCCGTAGCGGGTGACCGTACGGGTCACGTCGTGGTTGGCCAGCACCCAGGTCGCGGGGGCGCCGACGGGGGCGTGCGCGGCCAGGGTCAGGTCGATGGACGCGCGCAGCTCGGCGGCGTCCCAGGGGCGGGCCAGGAAGTCGAAGTTGAAGGCGGTGTGCAGCTCGTCGGGGCGCAGGTAGCGGGCGAAGCGCTCGGGGTCCGGCAGCCAGATCTCGCCGATCAGCACGGCCCCGTACTCCTCCGCCAGCCGCCGCCAGGAGCGGTAGACGGCGTGCAGCTCCGGCCGGTCGTGGAAGGGGTGCCCGTCCTCGGCGTCGCCGCCGGGCATGTCGGGCAGCCCGTCGGCCTTGGCGAGGAGCGCCGCGGAGTCGATCCGTACGCCCGCCGCGCCGCGCTCGAACCAGAAGCGCAGCACGTCCTCGTGCTCCTCGCGCACCTTCGGGTGGCTCCAGTTGAGGTCCGGCTGCTCGGGGCTGAAGAGGTGCAGGTACCACTGGCCGTTGTCGGTGCGCGACCAGGGCACGCCGCCGAACTCGCCCACCCAGTCGTTCGGCGGCTCGCAGGAGGGCGGCCGGAAGTGGAACAGCTCCTGCTCCGGCGATCCGGGGCCGGCGGCGAGCGCGGCCTCGAACCACGGGTGCCGGTCCGAGACGTGGTTGGGCACGATGTCCACGATGGTGCGCAGGCCCAGGTCGCGCGCCTCGGCCAGGAGCTTCTCCGCTTCGGCGAGGGTGCCGAAGGCCGGATCGACGGTGCGGTAGTCGGCGACGTCGTAGCCGCCGTCGGCGAGCGGCGAGAGGTACCAGGGGGTGAACCACAGCGCGTCCACGCCGAGCTCCGCCAGGTACGGCAGCCGGGCGCGGACCCCGGCCAGATCGCCGGTGCCGTCGCCGTTCCCGTCGGCGAAGGAGCGTACGTACACCTGGTAGATGGCGGCGGTGCGCCACCAGTCCGTGCGGGGCAAAGGAGGGGTCCTTTCGTACGGGGCCGGGCGCGTTCGTACGGGGTGTGCCGGGGCGCGGTCGGGCGGTCGGGCAGGCGGCGTCAGCCCTTGAGGCCGCCCGCGCCGAGGCCGGCGACGATCTGCCGCTGGAAGACCAGGAACAGCGCGACCAGCGGCAGCGAGGCCAGTACCAGGCCCGCGACCAGGCTGTTGAGCGGGGTGTCCTGGGCGATGCGCTGGAGGAAGACGCTCAGCGGTTGCTTCGCGGGGTCGGGCAGGACGAGCAGCGGCCAGAGGAAGTCCTTCCACGCGGCGACGACGGAGAGGATCGACACCACGGCGAGGATCGGCCGGGACAGCGGCAGCACGATCCGCCGCATGGTGCCGATCGGGCCGCAGCCGTCGATGCGCGCGGCGTCCAGCAGTTCGTCGGGGACGCGGTCGAAGAAGTTCTTGAGGATGTAGATGTTGAAGGCGTTGGCGGCGGCGGGCAGCCAGACCGCGCTCGGGCTGTTGATGAGGTTCCGGTTGACCAGCGGGACGTCGACGACCGTGAGGTAGGCGGGCACCAGCAGCGCGGTGGCGGGCATCATCAGGGTGACCAGCATCAGTCCCAGCACCACGTTCCCGAACCGGGGCCGCAGCTTGGAGAGCGCGTACGCGGCGGGGACCTGCACGGCGAGCTGGATCAGCCAGGCGCCGCCCGCCAGCAGCACGGTGTTGAGGAAGTAACGGGTGAGGTCCATCTCGCGCCAGGCCCGTGCGTAGTTCTCGGGGTGCCAGTGCTCGGGGACGTAGGTGGGCGGGGTCCGGGCCAGTTCCGCCGAGGACTTCATCGCGCCCGTGGCGGCCCAGTACAGCGGGACGAGGAAGGCGACGGTGAACAGCGCCAGTGCCACGGCCAGCACCGACCAGTAGACGAGCTTCCCCTTGCGGGTGCGCAGGACGCCGGGGCGGACGAGCGTACGCGTCGAGGCGGCCATCAGTCCTCCTTGGCGCCGCGGGTGGCGCGCAGGTAGAGGGCGGAGAACCCGGCGAGGACGAGGAGCAGCAGCAGGCTCAGCGCGCTCGCGGCGCCGAAGTCGTTGTAGACGAAGGCGTAGCGGTAGACGAGGAACATCACGGTGACCGTGGAGTCGTCGGGCCCGCCGCCGGTCATCACGTAGGGCTCGGTGAACACCTGCATCGTCGCGACGATCTGGAGCAGCAGGAGGACCAGCAGGACGAACCGGGTCTGCGGGATCGTGACGTGGCGCAGCCGCTGCCAGAGGTTCGCGCCGTCGAGCTCCGCCGCCTCGTACAGCTCGCCGGGGACGGTCTGGAGGGCGGCCAGGTAGATCAGGGTGGCGGTGCCCATGTTGGCCCAGGTGGAGACGATCACCAGGGAGACCAGTGCGGTGGAGGAGGAGTCCAGCCAGCCGGAGGCCGGCAGGTGGAGGGTGCGCAGGATCTCGTTGAGCAGCCCCGGGCCCGGGTCGTAGAACCACTTCCACATCAGCGCCACGACGACCGGCGGCAGCATCACCGGGAGGTAGACGAGAACGCGGAAGTACGCGCGGGCGTGCCGGAACTCGTTGAGCAGCACCGCGGTGATGAACGGCACGAGGAAGCCCAGGACCAGCGCGTAGGCGGTGAACAGCGCGGTGTTGCGCCACGCCGTGGCCAGCAGGGGGTCGCGGAACAGCTTCTCGAAGTTGGCCGGGCCGGCCCAGGTGCTGCCGGTCGCGAAGTTGACGTGCTGGAAGCTCAGCAGCACGTTGCGGATGATCGGCCACCAGGAGAACAGCGCGAAGACGACCACGGCGGCGCACAGGAACCCGTACGCGGTCAGGTGCTCGCGCACCGTACGGCGGCGACGTGCGGCGCGGCGCTCCCGCTCGGCGGCGGCCGGCGGGGCCGGGGGCGCCGTCGTCCTCAGCGCGGGCGCGGCGGCCATCAGAGCGCGCTGTAGATCTGGTCGACCTTGTTCTCGGCGGCGGTGAGAAGCGCGTCGATGTCGGCGTCCTTGTCGGTGAGGACGGCCTGCATCGCGTTGTCGAGCGCGGCGTAGACCTGCTGTGCCTCCGGGGGCTCGATCAGGCCGGGGACGCGGGGCGCCGCGTCCATGAAGGACTGGTAGTTGCCGACGGGGACGTTGGCGTACGTGCGCTTGGCCTTCTCGACCCGGTCGCGGACGGAGCCCTTCCAGATGTCGGGGGTGGGCGGCATGGGCAGCCCGACGGGGAGCTTGGCCTCCAGGTTGTCCTTGATGTTCCGCTCGACGAGGTCCGGGTCGAGGAACTTCCACTGGAGCCACTTGACCGCGGCCTTGATCTTCTTCGGCGAGGACTTGGGGTTGACCATGTACCCCTCGCCGCCGATCAGCGTCGCCTTGGCGTCGGGCACGGGTGCGAGGCCGTAATCCCGGTACGCGCCGCCGAACTGCTTGGCGATGACGGTGATGTTGTCGGCGGCGGACACGTACATCCCGAGCTTGCCGCTGCCCATCATCCGCTGGACGTCCTCGGCCTGGAGCAGCTGCTTGCTGCCCATGGAACCGTCCTTCCAGCGCATGTCGTGCAGGTCCTGGAGGGTGGCCTTGCCCGCCGCCGAGTTGAACGCGGCCTTCCACTTTCCGTCGTGTTCGGTGGCCATCCGGCCGCCGCGCGAGTACAGCTCGGCGGTGAAGTGCCAGCCGCCCTGGTTGTTCTTGGAGAAGTCGGCGTAGCCGGCGGTGTTGTCGCCGAGCCGCGCGATCCGCCGCGCCGCGGCGCGGACCTCCGCCCAGGTCCGCGGCGGCTTGTCCGGGTCGAGCCCGGCCTTCTCGAACAGCGCGCGGTTGTAGAGCAGGCCCATCGAGTAGTTGGCGGTCGGGAGGCCGTACTGGCGGGCCCTGTCGTCCTGGAACACCTTCATCAGCCCGTCCTGGACGTCGCCGCGGTGCGGCATGTCCTTGATGTAGTCGGTGATGTCGGCCGCCTGCTTCTTCGCGATCAGGCCGCGGGTGTCGGTGAAGTAGACGTAGAAGACATCCTCCAACTTGCCGCCCGCCAGCTTGGCGTTGAAGGTCTTCGGGTCCATGAAGCCCTCGTGGGGAACGATGTCGATGTCCGGGTTGGCCTGCTCGAACTGCCGCACATGCTTGTCGAAGAGCTCGCGCTCGAACGCCTGCGTCGTGGGCGGCCGGCCGTTGACGGCGAGCTTCACCTTGCCGCCCGGCGCACTGTCCCCGCCGTCGCCGCCGTCGCTGCTGGTGCCGCAGGCGGTGAGCCCGGCGAGCGCGGTCAGGGAGAGGACGGCGGCGGAGGCGAGGGCGAGGGAACGGCTTCTCGTGGACGGCGACGTGGAGGACATCGGTGGACCCCTCTGGGCGTGAGCGATGCGGTGAGCGGTGGCGCACACTCAAGCACCGGGGTCAAGAGAGGGCAAGATGTCACGCGGAACTTGCAAAATACTGACAGCGGGTCACTCGGTTCGACGGACGGGCCCTCAGCCCGACGGGGCCGGGCCGGTCGAGCCCCGTACGACGAGCTCGGGCTCGAACATGATCTCGTCGCGGACCACTTCCCGGCCGTCGATCTGCGCCGTCAGCAGCTGGACCGCGGTGCGGCCCATCGCGTCGATCGGCTGCCGGACGGTCGACAGCGGCGGCTCCGTCACGGTCATCAGCGGCGAGTCGTCGTACCCCACCACCGACACGTCCCGCGGCACCCGCAGCCCGCGCCGGCGCGCGGCTCGCACCGCGCCCAGCGCGATGATGTCGCTGGCGCAGACGATGCCGGTCACCCCCGCGTCCAGCAGCCGGGAAGCCGCCGCGTGGCCGCCCTCCATCGAGTACATCCCGCGCACCACGCGCTCTTCCGGCAGTTCGGCGCCCGCGGCCCGCGCCACGGCCCGCCCGGCGGCCAGCTTGCGCCGCGAGGGCACGTGGTCGGACGGGCCGAGCGCCAGACCGATCCGCTCGTGCCCGAGCGAGGTGAGGTGGCGCCACGCCTGCTCCACCGCGACCGCGTCGTCGGTGGAGACGCAGGGGAAGTCCAGCCCCGGAATGGGCGCGTTGACCAGCACCACCGGCAGGTTCCTGGCGTGCAGCAGCCGGTAGTGGTCGTGCGCCGCGTCCGCCTGGGCGTACAGCCCGCCCGCGAACACCACGCCGGAGACCTGCTGTTGGAGCAGCAGGTCCACATAGTCCGTCTCCTGGATGCCGCCCGGCGTCTGGGTGCAGAGCACGGGAGTGAGCCCGCGCTGGGCGAGCGCGCCGCCGACGACCTCGGCGAAGGCGGGGAAGATCGGGTTCGACAGCTCGGGCAGCACCAGCCCGATGAGCTTGCCGCGCTCGCCGCGCAGCTGGGTCGGCCGCTCGTAGCCGAGCACGTCCAGCGCCGTGAGCACCGCCTGCCGAGTGGCCTGCGAGACTCCGGGCTTGCCGTTCAGCACCCGGCTGACGGTGGCCTCGGAAACGCCCACCTTCTTCGCCACCAGCGCAAGTCGTCGCGTCATACACGCAACATTAGCGCAAGCCTTGCACGCTGCTTGCGCTGCTTGCGTTCCTCGTGATTCCTGGCGCTTCCTCGCGCTTACGGGAGGCCTGCGTCGCGGGCCTTGCCGCTCGGGAACGGCTTGACGGCGGGCCCGATGGCGGGTGCGGTGAGTGCGCCGCCGCCGTGCACCGGGCCCGCGTCGTTCCGATACGGCCACCACATCCGGACGGCCGTCGCATTCGGACGGCCGCTGCATCAATGCGGTGTCGCGTCAGCGCGGGCCGTTCCAGCAGTACGGGCCGCTACGCCAGAACGGCCGGCAAGGGCCGGTCTCAGCGGACGAATTTCCAACTGACCTTCTCGACCATGTCGGTGCCCGCCGGCACCAGCTTGCGGAAAGCCGCCTGGCCGAGGTCGATATGGGTCGAGGCGCAGGAGGGGCACTTGTCCCTGACCGGCACCGTAATCGTCTTGCCCTTGTACGTGACCTGCACCTTTATCCCGGAACAGAGCGGGTCCTTGTTCGGGTTGGGCGAGGTCCACCACGCGGCGGAGACCGCGACCAAGTCCTGCGCGGTGGGGTCGATATACGTGCCGCAGGCGCCGTAGCCCTTGTCGTTGTAGTAGGTCATCTTGCCGGTCATGGCCTTGCCGATGGGGACATCGGCGTGGGCCGTTCCGGTGCCGAGGGCTATGCCGGTGACGGCGATCACGCCGCAGACCGTGGATCTCCAGCGTATGGATGCGCGCATGGCTTCTCCTCATCCGAGTTCATCCGGGTGGTGCCGGGGCCGTGCTCGGGCGAGCGCCGTCGACTGGACGGCGGTACGTCCGGGGGTGCGCAACGGCGGGAGGCCACCGGCTCGTTGCCGTCGCCGACGCGCGTACGACACCCGGGCGCGCGGTTCTCGGGGGCGGCAGTCCTCGGAGCTCTCCCGAGCACATGAGTGTCATGGACTCCGGCCGCCCCACAACCCCCGATGGGCACAGCTGTCCTGAACTAGCGGATATATTCGGGGAGTTTGGCCCGGAACGGCCGGACGAGCCGTCCGCTCACCGGACCGTTACCGGTGTCCCCCGCACCGGCGTCGTACTCGGCCCCGCCGTGTCGCCCCCGGCACGTACACGGTCGCTCCCCGGACATACATGGGAGGTCCGCCCCCGCGCCTCCCGCCCCGGTGCCCCTACACCTCAGTCGCCGTCCGCCTCGTCCGTCGCCCCGTCCGGCGCCTCGTCCGCCGCCTCGGACAGCAGGGGGAACAGCCGGGAGATGAGTGCCACGGGCCGAGCGCCTTCGGGCCGGGCCAACGGGCGCTGCTCCCGGTCCTGGTAGGGGGCGAGCGCCCGCCGGAGTACGGCCGCCACCCGGCTCATCTCGTCGGGCGTCAGGTAGGCGACGGCGCTGAAGGCTTCGTCCTGGCGCCACTCGGCCGGCGCCTGGTCGCGCTGGGCGAGCCATCGGCGCCAGCTCTCGTCCTCCAGCCCGCGGGCCAAGTCGCTGAAATCCTCCGCGGGCTCATCGGCGGCGTGGTCGCGCTGCCGCAGGCGCCAGGGCCGGGCCCGTCCCCCGCTGTGCGGGGCCTCTTCGACGTGGCCGTGGCGGGCGAGTTGCCGCAGGTGGAAGGAGCAGAGGCCGGAGCTGTAGCCGAGCCGGGCGGCGGCTTCGGTCGCGGTGACGGTCCCGACCTCCGCCAGCAGGGCCAGCAGGGCGGTACGGACCTCGTGCTCGCGCAGTCCGTCGTGGTCGCGGGTCCGGCCGGGCCGGGAGTCGCCGAGGTCATCTTCAGTCACTTTGCAAAGTCTGCTACTTTGCAAAGCACTTGGCAAGTCCGCGCTCAGCTCAGGCACGTCAGGCCGCAGTGACGCGTACGCGATGCCTGTGGCGTACGCACCGCCTGCCGTGGCGTGCGAAAAAATGCGAAAAAGGGGAGACACCAGCACCATGTCCGTTCATCACGACCGGTCCCGTCCCGCCGACCCGCGAGTCCGCGTGCAGGGGCGACCCGTCGACTCGTACCCGGCCCTGCCGGCGGAGGCGCGGCGCGGTTCGGCGCGCCTCGTCACGGAGGTCGGCGAAGAGGTCCTGAGCCGCCGGTGCCGGGACGTCGCCGAGTTCGGCTCCGCCGAGCTCTCGGCGCTGATCGACGACATGTTCCTGACGATGTACGTGGCCGACGGCGCCGGCCTCGCCGCCAACCAGGTCGGCGTCGACCTGCGGCTCTTCGTGTACGACTGCCCGGACGACGCCGGGGTCCGGCATGTCGGCCACATCGCCAACCCGGTTCTGGAGCTGCCCGGTCCCGGCGGTCGCCGCCTCATCGACGACCATGAGGGGTGCCTCTCCGTGCCGGGCGCCACCATGCCGGTGCCCCGTACCGACCGCGCGGTGGTGCGGGGGTTCGACAAGGACGGCGAACCGGTCGTCATCGAAGGGACCGGCTACTTCGCCCGGTGCCTTCAGCACGAGTGCGACCATCTCCTGGGCCACACGTATCTCGACCGGCTCTCCAAGCGCGACCGCAAGGACGCGCTGCGGCAGATGGAGAACCGCCGCGAAGAGGTCTTCGCCCGGCGCGCCGCCAAGGCCGCCGAGCTGGGTCGGTAGGTCCGTCCAGTCTGCCTCCGCTCCCCCGCCCCTTCCGCATGCTTCCGCATGCTTCCGCATGCTTCCGCATGCCTTCTGATTCCTTCGTATTCCTTCTGATTCCTTCGGATGCTTCCGGATGGCGGAGCAGCGGTGGCGGCACGCGCCGGGACGGGGGACGTTCGAGCCATCGTCCCGGCCGGTGCGGCGGGTGTCCGAGTGGTGGCGACGGCGGCAGGAAGCGTGCCGGCGCCGTGGAGTCCTCTGGTGGTACGGATGGGAAAGCAGCGCTCGGCATCCGGCGGCACCGCGCCCTGCCTGCGGCTCGACGTCGCCCGGAACGGCCGGGTCGAGACCGAGGGCGCGCCGTCCGTGTGTCTCGGCGACCCGGACGGCGCCCCCGGAGACCCCTTCGCCGCCTGGCACTGGGACGGGCGGCGGCTCACCGTCCGCTGTGACCGCTACGGGCTGCCCAAGGTCTTCTACGCGGTGACGGACAGCGCCGTGATGCTCTCCACCGAGCTGTCCCGGCTCCTGGACATGGGGGCGCCGGCCGCCGTGGACGACGACGCGCTGGCGGTGTTCCTGCGCCTCGGGACGTTCCTCGCCGAGGACACCCCGTTCCGGGCGGTGCGCGCCCTGCCGCCCGGCGCGCGGATGGAGTGGACGCCCGTACGAGCCGGGGAAGGGCTGCGCTGGGAGCAGGGCCACGGCCCCGCTCAGCTGCACCCGGACCCTCGGCAGATCACGCGCGGCGAAGCCGTCGACGCCGGGGTGGAGCTGTTCCGGTCGGCCATCGCCGCCCGGCTGCCGGCGGACGACTACGTGCTGCCGCTGAGCGGCGGCCGGGACTCCCGGCACATGCTGCTGGAGCTGGTCCGGCAGGGCGCGCCGCCCCGGCTGACCGTGACGACGGGGAAGTTCACCAGCCGGGACGCCGACGTGCGCCTCGCGCCCCTGGTCGCCGCCGCGGTGGGGGTCCCGCACACGTATGTGCCGCGTGGCCCCTCGGAGTTGCGGGCCGAGCTCGTCACCGGCCGGCTCCAGCAGCACTGCTCGGTGGAAGGCCCGTGGATGCTGCCGCTCTGCCGGTACGTACGGGCTCACAGCGGGCTCACGTACGACGGGTTCGGCGGCGACATCCTGTGGCAGACGCCCTTCCACTACCGCCGCCCGCCGCGCGACAGGGAGCGGACGCGGAGCCCGGCGGGGGCGGCCGGGTGGCTGGTGGAGCAGTACGGACTCGACCCGCTGCTGCCCCGCCTCATCCCGTCGAACCGGCTGAGGCGGTGGAGCAGGGACCGCGCCGAGGCCCGGATCGCCGCCGAGTTCGCCCGGCACCAGGGCGCGGCCTTCCCGCTGGCGTCCTTCCTCTTCTGGAACCGGATCCGGCGGGCCATCGGGCCGCACCCTCTCCGGCTGATGGGCCACGGCGGGCTGCGGGTGCATCTGCCGTATCTCGACCACGACCTGTTCGATCTGATGGCGGCGCTCCCGGAGCGCGTACTGGCGGACGAGGGTTTTCATACCGAGGCGATCCGGCGCGCCTATCCGCGTCTCGCGCATCTGCCGTTCGTCGAGGGCCCGATGCGGCGCGGGCCCCGCGTGGCGGCCAACCGGCTGCTGTACCTCGCCGACCTGTCCTTCCACGCCCTCACCCGGGAACGCGGATGGTGGCGATCGGCCGACGGGCTGCTGCCCAAGCTGCTCACCGGCGGCGGGCGCCCGCCGTCGTGGCGGGCCGTGGACACATTCGCGCCCTTCGCCGTCCAGCTGTTCCACCTGGAGGCCCTTGTCTCCGATAACGGCGGCCGCGTTTCCGAATAGGGCCGCTGCGTTCCGAATAGGGCCGCTGCGTTCCGGATAGAGCCGCTGCGTTCCGTATCGGACCACCGAGGAGAAGCGAATCCATGACCGATGCTTCGACCATGTACGACGACGGGCGGCGAGCCGATCGGCGCTCCTGGCAGATGATCGACGGGGCGCTGGAGACCATCGACTATCCGGGCCCGACGGACATGCGGTTTCCGGAATCCCTGGCCGCGTACGCGGTGGAGAACTTCTCCCGCCCGGGCGACTGGGTCCTCGACCCGTTCTGCGGCTTCGGCACCACGCTCGCCGTGGCCGACCGGCTGGGCCGCGAGGCCGTGGGGTTCGAACGCGACGAGCAGCGCGCCGCCTTCGCCAGGACGCGGCTGCCCGACCCGGCGCGCCTTCTCGTCGCGGACGCGGAGCA
The DNA here is from genome assembly GCF_040654875.1 of Streptomyces sp. NPDC050610. Lineage (NCBI taxonomy): Bacteria > Bacillati > Actinomycetota > Actinomycetes > Kitasatosporales > Streptomycetaceae > Streptomyces > Streptomyces sp. NPDC050610. Next base: position 91,401 of record NZ_JBFAIV010000016.1, read on the forward strand.
CGCCGACGCCGGGCCCTGGCCTCCGTTCGCGCTGCTGCTGACCAGCCCGCCGTTCACCAGTTTCCGCACCTCCGTGGGGCGCGACGGCCGCGACACCCATCTCGGCGACGCGCGACGCATCTTCGCGGGGCTTACGCGCTTCCTCGCCCCGGGGGCGACGGTGGCGATCGAGGTGTCCCAGCTGCGGCGTCCCGAATGGCGCTGGACCCGGCCGCTGGTGTGGGAGTTCGGCATGCTGCTGGGAGAGCTCTTCCACTTCAGCGAGGACATCGTCTTCGTGCAGACAGGGTCCGACCACGCGGCTCCCGGCTATCACCACACCCACCTCCTGGTGTTCCGCCACGAGCCGTGACGGCCGCCAGCAGGTCGCGGGCGATGGCGGAGGCTCCGTCCCCGGCGGGCGCCCCTCGCGAGCCGGAAGCGGAGGCGGAGCCGGAAGCGGAGCCGGAGGCGGACGGCACGACAGCGTGGGCGTCGGTGCCGGTGCCGGTGCCCGCCCCCAGCACGGCAGCGAGGCCGTCGGCGACGGAGCGCGCGTCCGCCTCGGCCACTGTCGCGTTCAACCGCGCGGCGGCGGCCCGCAGATGCACCCGCTGGTCGTCGAAGTCGCGAACGCCGGGCACGGCCACGGCCGGCACCCCGGAACGTACGAGTTCCCGCACGGTGTTGTAGCCGGCGTGGGTGATCGCGACCGTGGCGTGCCGGTAGACGTCGTACTCAGGCCCCAGGTAGGGGGCGACCCGTACGGGGCCGGGCAGACCGGGCGGCACGAGGACGTGTCCGTCGAAGTGCGGGCCGGTGAGCACCAGCACGTCTACGGCCTCGACGGCCGCGCGCCGGGCATACGCCCGTACGCCGTGGAGTGCGGCGTCGAGGAAGCCGGCGGCATCCGCGTGGCCGCCTCCGCCTGCCACCACGGCGACCTTCATCGCCGACGTGTCTGGGGGCCACGGGGAGCGCGTGCCGAGCAGGCGGCGTACGACGTCGTCCACCCCCACCAGGCTCACCCCGTGTTCCACGGCCTGCCGTTCGGGGGCGCCGAGCAGGTAGACGCGGCCGATGGCGGGCGTGTGGCGGGCGACCCAGGCCGCGGGGTCGGGCCGGTTGCGCTGAAAGCGGTGGACGAGGAATTGGGGGCAGCCCAGCCGGGTGGCGTGTTCGTACAGCTCTCGTTGCACCGTCACGTCGTGCAGTACCGCGTCGTCCGGACGCAGCGCCTGGGCCACCAGCGCCTGGGCGAGGCGGTGGTCGACGGCGGGGCCGGTACCGTGCAGGGGCTCGCCGACCAGGCTGTCGGCGTCGGTGGGGATGACCGTCTGACGGAAGCCGTGGTCGTCGATGAGCCGCTGGTGGCGCTCGGTGAGCAGGAGCGAGTCCCAGCCCTGGGCCTGGAGTTCGGTGTGGACGGCGATGAGGCGCGAGACGTGCCCGAGGCCCCGGCCCCAGGTGAAGGAGACGACGCGGCGGGTCATGAGGGCTCCCGGGCGAGTTCGGCGGGGTGTTGGCGCGAGGCGGGTTTCCGCCCGGCGTCCGGTGCCGCCGGGCGGCCCCGCGCGGCGGGGTGGTCCTGGTCCGTGGGATGGGCTTGGACCGCGGGGCGGGCTTGGACCGCGGGCCGATCTTGTTCCGCGGGGCGGGCTTGGACCGCTGGGCGGGCTTGGACCGCGGGCCGATCCTTTTCCGCTGGACGGTTCTGGTCCGCCGGACAGGTCTGGTCCGCCGGTCGCCCCTGCTCCGCGGCAGGGAACGGGAGGAGAGCTTCGGTGTCCTCGCCGACCGGACGCAGCGGCGTCACCGTCGCGTAGCCGGCGGCGAGGAGGGCCGCCTCGCCGCCGTCGCCGTGTGCGGCCGGCTGGTGGGAGGCGTACAGGAGTTCCGGGCCGAGGCGCTGGATGGTGAAGCGGCTGTCCGCGTGGGCGCCGAGCCCGGCGCGCACCACTCCGGCCAGCCGGTGCGCGGGCACGTTCGGCACGTTCAGGTTCCACAGCGGCGGTGGCTGCCGCCGCCTCCTCCGTGCGGCCGCCAGGATGCCGGGCAGTACGGTCGCCAGCGCGTCGAGCGCCGTGTCCCAGTGGTACGGAGCGCCGTGGCCGAGGGACACGGCGATGGCCGGTCGGCCGTACTGGACCGCGGTGAACGCGGCGCCGACCGTGCCGGAGTGCACCACGGCCGGGCCGATGTTGGCTCCCGGATTGACGCCGGACAGGACCAGGTCGGGCGCCGGCCCGAAGGCGCCCTGGCAGGCTGCCGCGACGATCAGCCCCGGCGGGGCCGCCACGGCGTGGACGGGGATTCCGGTCGGGCCCGCCGGGTCACGGGACGACCGGGTGGGCACCAGCCCGTCCGGGGCGACCGCGCGGCTGGTGCCGCAGCCGCTCTCGTCCCTTTCGGGCGCCGCTACGACCACGTCGAAGCCCTGGTCACGGAGGTAGCGGGCCAGCCGGTGCAGGCCCTCGCCCGCCACCCCGTCGTCGTTGGTCACCAGGACTCTGGCGCCTGCCGTCATACGGTGCTCCTCCCCCGGTACCACCGGGTCGATCGGTGCCGTCGGGTCGGCCCGTGCCATTGGGTGGGTCCGTGCCGTCGGGCCGCGCGGCGCATCGGGGTCAGCCGCCGATCATGGACATGCTGCGGTCGGGGCGGACGAAGTCGGGGTGGTTGATCTTGTGTCCGGGCCACTTGTGCCAGAGGGCTTCGCGGATCATCCGCTCCAGTGCGGGGTCGTCTGCGCCCGAGCGGAGCGCGGCGCGCAGGTCGGTCTCCTCCAGGGCGAACAGGCAGACGCGGAAGGCCCCTTCGGCGGTGACGCGCATGCGGTTGCAGCTCTCGCAGAAGGGGTTGGTCACCGAGGGGATGAAGCCCAGGCCGCCGGGAGCGCCGTCGGCGAACCGGAAGGAGGTGGCCGGCTGGGGCGAGTCGTGGGCGACGGGGACGAGGTCGAAGACGCGGGAGACGGCGGCCAGCGTCTCCTCGGCCGGCACCACCTTCTCGCGCTCCCAGGTCTGTTCGGCGTCGAGCGGCATGTACTCGATGAAGCGCACGTCGTAGCCGCCCTCTCGGGCCAGGCGCGCGAAGTCGACCGCTTCGTCGTCGTTGGTGCCGCGGATGACCACACAGTTGATCTTGATGGGGTCGAGCCCCGCTTCCCGGGCGGCCTCCAGCCCCTTGGACACCTTGGCGAAGGCGTCCCGCCGGGTCATCTCGGCGTAGCGGTGGCTCAGCAGCGAGTCGCAGGAGACCGTGACGCGGCGCAGCCCGGCCTCGCGCAGCGGCCCGGCGAGTCTGTCCAGCAGCAGCCCGTTGGTGGTGATGGAGACGTCCACCCCCTCCAGTGCGCACACCCGCCGGACGATCTCGGGAAGCTCGCGGCGTACGGTCGGCTCCCCGCCCGTGATCTTGAACTCGCGCACGCCCAGGGAGTGGAAGAGGCGGGCCATGCGGTCGATCTCCTCGACGGTGAGGATCTCGTCCTTCTCCAGCCAGGGCAGCCCCTCGGCCGGCATGCAGTAGGTGCAGCGCAGATTGCACTTGTCGATGACCGAGATCCGCAGGTCGCCTGCGACGCGGCCGAAGGTGTCGGCGAGCGGGCCCTCGGTGGGGGCGGGGCCCGGGTTACGCCAGTCGTACGTGGGTGCTGCCATGGCTGCTGCTCCTCTTCTGGTTCTGGGCTGCGTTTTCGATGGGGTTCGGGGTGAGGGTCTCGGTGGGGTTCCGGGTGAGGGACTCGGCGAGGACCTCGGTGGAATTCCGGATGAGGGTCTCGGTGAGGTCCCGGTCAGGGGCCTCGGCGGAGTTCCGGGCTGGCGTCCCGGCAGGTGCGGGATGCGCTTCCGGGACCATGTCGCGGAAGCGCTCCAGCACTTGGTCGGGGGACAGCTCGGACGCGTCGAGATGGCGGACCGGTACGCGCGCCGACAGCTCCTCGGCCACGTCTTCGAAGCACTGCGACACCAGAGAGACATAGGAACTGGTGAAGGACCGCTCCAGAACGCGGTTGCGCCGCCGCATCCGGCGCATCAGCACGTCCGTACGCGCCGTCAGGTGCACCACGGCCGCCGGCGACGGCAGGGCCGAGGTGATCAGGTGGTGGTAGCGGTAGTAGGTCTCGTACTGCTGCGAGCTCAGCGCGCCGCTCAGCCGCATCGCCTTCGCGTACGCCAGCGAACTGTGCACGTCCTGGTCCAGCACGCTGCCGCCGCCCGTACGCAGGTTCTGCAACACGCGCAGCAGGAGGGTCTCCAACTGGCAGAGGAGCGCCGAGCCGTTGTCGCCGCGCAGATAGCGGGTCAGGTAGTTCTCCCGTACCCCGTCGTGCCCCCGGCCGCGGCTGACCGGGACGATGTCCCGTACGTGCTCGATCCGCGGCGCGCGTGCGGTGTGCCGCTTGAGCAGCGTGCTCTTGCCCACGGCGGGCGGGCCCAGGACCACGATGGGGGCCGGGGCCGCCTCCCGCCACAGGGCCGGGACCGGATCGATCAGGCGCCGTGCCGCGCGTTCGATGTCGGCCAGGGGCGAGTCGCCCTCGGCCGCCGGGCGGGAGAGCCGGTGCGGTTCCCGGCTCAGGCAGTGCGCAGCGGCCGGGTCCAGCTCGTCGGCGGCGATGCTCTCCGGCTCGCGCCACCGCAGGTGGGGGCCGGGGGCGCGGCCCGTGTCCGTACCGCGCCGCCAGGTGAACACCCGAAGGTCGTACGGGTCTCCGCGGTGCGGTTCTGAGGGGAGGTACAGCTCGGCGAGGTAGTCCAGTTGGGCGGCGGGCACGCGCTGCCGACAGGCGCGACCGGCCACGGCCGCGGCGGCCTGCCGTGCCGTGCCTTCCGGGGGGACCACGGCCCACGGGAGGCCGACGGCCTCGGAACCCGCGTGCGGATCGGTGAGCAGGACCCGGCCCCGGCTGTCGAGGATCAGGCAGGCGGCGCGGCGGTGGGCAGGGCGGTGCCCTGGTGGCAGATCGGTGAGCATCACGTTCCTCACGGCTCGGTCGGCAACAGGCGGGGGCTGGGGGCGGAGGCGGGGGCGGAGGCGGGCCCGGGGCCGAGGTCGAGATCCCGGTGCCAGTCCCGATCTCGGTCCCGATCCCGGTCCCGGTCCCGGTCCCGGTTCGAGGCGAAGCGGACGGGCGCGTCGAGCGGGAGGTCTGCCGACACGTCCGGCACTCCGGTACGGGCCAGTCGCGCCAGGGACAGCAGGGCCACCCGTTCCGCGAAGACGACCGGGTCCACCTCCCGCCCGGCACGGGCGCGTGTCTCGCGCGGCGGCAGGAGCCAGGAGAAGCGCACGTCTCCGCGGATCAGCGCGTCCAGGACCGCTGCTTCGACGGCCTCCAAGGTGTCCGGTGTCGGGGCATCCGGAAGCGGAGCATGCGGAGTCGGGGCATGCGGAGTCGGGGCATGCGGAAAGGCCGCCCACACCCGGAAGTCGGGCCGCTCCAACGCGTCTCCCGCGGCTGCCGGGTCCGCCCCGAGGAGGCCGGTGGTCGCCTCCGGCCCGGCTTCGACCAGCCCGTGCACCCGGCAGCCGGATGACTCCTCCACCCGCAGGATTCGGCCGCCCGCGCCCGTTCCCCGTACCGGCGGGACGCCCAGCCACCAGCACCGTTCTGCCGGGCTGCCCTCGGCCGCCGTCCCCAGGGGGTCGAGGATCTCGCCGCGCCACCCCCGGCGCGCCAGGTCGGCGCGCAGCCGGGCGGCCGGGACGGGAAACAGCGAGGCCGCCCGCCACCGCGGTACCCGCACCCCTTCGGGGAGGTTGTGCAGCAGCTGCCACCGGCGGATCGGTGAGTTCTCGATGTTGGTCAGCAACTGACGGTAGGAGTCGGCGGGGAACCGCACGCCGCCGCCGAGGTGCGGCTGCGCCTCGACCAGGCCGATCGGCAGCAGCAGCCCCAGGCCGTCGTCCGGCCGGGCCCGGGGCGCCGGCCATGGGGCCCGTCCGAGCACACCGGCGTAGCGGCACCGGTCCCCGTCGACGACCGTCCCCGAGGCGTGGCCCGGGTCCTCACCGCGCGCCAGGCACCGGCCGATGCGCGCCCATACGGTGTGCTGCCCCGGTACGTGCCGCAGTTGCGGCAGGAGGTGTTCGGGGAGGTCGGGCGAGGGGCGGGGCGTACGGGCGCGGGCCGCGGCGGGCGGCCGGACCGGACGTCCGCGCAGACACGCCTCGATCTCGCTGTCCAGCTCCACCAGCGGGGACCCGAGGCGGGTACGGAGCAGCAGGGCGAACAGTCCGATGCCGGAGAGGGCCACCGTGCCGTGCGCCGGCAGCGGGTCGTGCCGGCTGGTGATGAGCGCCGGGCCGGGAGCGGGGTCGGCGGCCGGGCCGGGGCGGATCTCGCGCAGCCGGCCGCCGTACTGCGCGGCGGAGTAGCCGAGTCGGCCGGTCAGGAGGTCTTCCAGGTCGTCGGCGGCGACCGCCACCTCGAAGTCGGGCACGGCTGCGGACGGTTCCGCGGTGAGGCGGCCCGACGTCCGTAGCCGCAGGGTCCGTGCGGCCGCGGGGAGCGCGTGGGAGTCCACGACGACGAAGCGGTAGACGGACTCGCGCAACCGGCCGTGGGCGTCGGCGGCGAGTTCCTTGAGGGCGGGCGCCGGGGACGACACGGAAGCGGTACCCGCTGTGCCTGCTTCGCCATCGGACGCGAGGCCGGTCAGCTGGTCCAGCAGGCGGCCGGCCGGGGCGGGACGGTCCCTCGTCCGCACGTCCGCCCGGTGTTGCGCGGCGAGCGGTCCGATCCGGGAGCCGGGGTGGTACGTGCGGTCCTGGCGCTCGCCGGTGGGGCGTACCCATGCCAGCGCGTTCCTCTCCCGTCGCACGCCCGCCGCGGATGTCACGGTGATCCGGTCTCCCGGTTCGGCGCGCAGGATCTGCCGGGTCGGGTCGTCCGCGCGCAGGGCCTGGTCGACGAGGCCGGGCGGTACGGGGAACTTGTGGGCGTTGAGCCATGCCGCGTCGCCGAGCCCGTACTGTCCCTCGGGCAGCGGCACCACGTGGGTTGGGCGGACCCGGGCCAGCAGCTCCGTCAGCGGCTCCGCCCAGTCCGCGTCCGTCCCCGGCGGTTCCCCCTCGACGCTGCGGGTCTCCATGATCGGCTGACAGGGCGTCAGCAGCAGATCCGGCGCCCCGGCCCCGACCAGCCGGTCCACCCAGGCGGGAGTGGCCAGGCTGTCCACCATGTGCCACACGAAGCAGCCCGGCGTACGGACGGCCAGGCCGTGCTCCGGGCCGTCGAACGTCGAGGGCGTCCACATCAGCTCCAGCCCCGGGCGCGGGGTGAGCGTCGTCCAGTCGCGCACCACGGTCGTATCGGTGAAGCCGAGCCGCCGCAGGGCGTGGGCGATGCGGGGGTCGTCGGGGTGCAGCACCGGCAGGCTGCGGTCCAGGAGGTGGAGGGAGGCGATGTCGAAGTGGTCGCGGTGGGAGTGGGAGATCCACACGGCGTCCGGGCGAGGGAGGGCCCGGGGCAGGATGCGCCGGGCCGGGGCGAACCCCATCAGCCCGCCGCGGTAACCGCCGTGCAGGTGCGGATCGCACAGCAGCGTGAATCCGCACGCGCGCACCAGCACCGTCGCGTGCCCCGCGACCTCGATCGTGACGGACATGCCGGCCTCCTCACCGGTTCCGCGGCGCTCGGCCGGTCTCGCCAGGTGCGAAACGGTCGGGGTCGCCGGTCTCATCCGGCGCGACACGACGCTCACCGCCGGGCCGGTGCGCCGCGATACGGCCTCCACCGCCGGTCCCGTGCGCCGCGATACGGCCTCCACCGCCGGTCCCGTGCACCGCGACACCGCGTTCGCCGCCGGTCCCATCCGGCGGGACGCGATTCTCAGCGCCGATCCCGTACGGCGGGACGCGCCCCTCAGCGCCGATCCCATACGGCGAGACGCGCCCCTCAACACCGAGCCCATACGGCGAGACGCGCACCTCACCGCCGAGCCCATACGGCGGAATACGACGTTCGTCTCCGGTCCGGTGCGGCGCGACGCGGCTCACACCTCCGAGCCCGTACGGCGCGACGCGGCTCTCACCGCCGAGCCCACTCGGCACGAGACGGCCTTCGCCGCCGGACCCGCTCCCCCACAAGCGCTCCTCCGCGCCTCCCGGCCAGGGCGCGCTGATCCGCAGCCGCTCGGCCAGTGCGCGGAAGGCCCGCCCCCGGCAGTACAGCGCGGCCTTCTCCTCCGCCGTCATCTGGCCGAGCGTGCGCCCGTCCCCCTCGTCGGGTACGAACACGGCGTCGTAGCCGAACCCGGCGTCGCCGCGCGGCCGTTCGGTGATGCGCCCCCGGGCCGTGCCCTCGCAGGCGACCCGCCGGCCGTCCGTACGGCACAGCAGGGCCACGGTCCGTACGCGCGCGCCGCGCTGCGACGCCGGTACGCCCGCCATCTCCGCCAGCACCTTCGCCATGTTCTCGGCGTCGTACGCGCCTTCGCCCGCGTAACGGGCGGAGCGCAGCCCGGGGGCGCCGCCGAGTGCGTCCACCTCCATCACCGTGTCGTCGGCGACCGCGAGGCACCCGGTGGCGCGGGCGACCGCGGCGGCTTTGAGGTAGGCGTTCTCCTCGACGGTCGTCCCGTTCTCGACGATGTCGGGAAGCCAGGCGGGCCGGGGCAGGAGGTCCAGGCAGCCGGCCAGCAGGGCCCGGATCTCCGCGGCCTTGGCCGGATTGGCGGTGGCCAGAACTGCTTGCAGCATGCGGAACTCCCTCAGCGGCGGAAGGCGGGGGTCATCGGGCGTCACACCGTCCCGGCAGCGTCGCCGGCTCCGACCGGCTGTGGCCCATGGCGAGGTAACCGCCGTCGACGGGAAGGTCGGCGCCGGTGATGAAGGTCGCGCCCGGTCCGCACAGGAACAGCACGGCTGCGGCGATCTCTTCCGGCTCTCCCACCCGCCGCAGCATGTGGTGCTCGCCCAGTACGGGACCCCAGCCCGCCCGGTCGCCGCCCGTCATCCGCTCGACTTCGGGTGTCCACACCAGCCCCGGGGAGACGCTGTTGACGCGGATGCCGTCGTCGGCGAGGTCGAGAGCCTGACAGCGGGTCAGCGCCAGCAGCGCCCCCTTGCCCGCGCTGTACGTCCATTGGCCGGGCTGCGCGATGTGCCCCGAGATGGACGCGACGTTGACGACGGCGGCGCCCTGGGCCAGGCGAAGCAAGGGGCCGAGTTCGGCGGTCATCATGGCGCTGCCCTTGACGTTGGTGCCCAGGCTCTGGTCCCACTCGTCGGGCCGGGCCTGCGCGCCGCGGGCCAGGAAGGTGGCCGCGCAGTTGACGAGCGCGCGTACCGGCAGCCCGACGGCCTCGGCGGTCCGCGCGGCCGCGCGGCAGTCCGCCTGCCGCGAGATGTCGCCGGCCACCTCGGTGGCCGTTCCCTCCAGCTCTTTGGCCGTGCGGTGCAGGGTGTCGGCGTCCCGGTCCACCAGGACGACGTGCGCTCCCGCCGCGGCGAAGGCGTGGGCCGTGGCGCGCCCGATGCCGGAGGCTCCGCCGGTGATCACGCAGGTGGTGTCGGCGAAGTCCGGTATCGGCCGCCGCGCGGTCGGCGATGTGCTGCCGGAGGTGGTGCTCGGCGCTGTCATGGCCTGTCCCAAAACTCGATGGTGCGGCGCTCGTGGCGTGAGCGAGTCGCCTACAGGTACTAATAGTGACGAGATAATCACTTAACGCAACCGCAGGGGATTTCGTTCACCCCGTCCGCCCCGCTGCACCACACCGGCCCCTGCTGCCCCGGCCGGAAAGGAAGGCAGAGTTGAGCAGGTCTCCGGAGCCCCCGCCCCGTCTCCTCCTCCCCCCGGAAGACCGCCTCCGATCCCCCCGCACCGGGTGGACGCGGGACCACTGGGAGGCCGTCGCCGACCACCTGCTGGACGCGCTGCTGCCGTACATGAGCCCGTACGGAGCAGCGGTGCACCCGCCGGGGCCGCCCAGCTGGTCCGGTCGCCGCGTCGACGGCCTGGAGGGCTTCGCCCGCAGCTTCCTGCTGGTCGCCATCCGTCTCGCCGGCGCCCGGGGCGCGGACCCGTCCAACAGGGCCGAACGCTGGGCACGGGGCCTGATCGCCGGGGCCCGCCCCAACGGCCCCGACGGCCCCGAGGCATGGCCGGGCATCGCCGACGGGTCCCAGCAGATCGTGGAAGCCGCGGGGATCGCGCTCTCCCTCCACCTGTCCAAGCCCTGGCTGTGGGACCGGCTCGCCCCCTGCGAACAGGAGCGCGTCGCCCACTGGCTCACCGGCGTCGCCGGCCGCCGCACCCGGGACAACAACCATGTGCTCTTCCAAGTCGTGGTGGAGGAATTCCTCAGCTCCATCGGGGCGCTCGCCGACCGCACCGGCATCGAAGCCGGGCTCGCGCGCGTCGACGAGTGGTACCGCGGCGACGGCTGGTACCAGGACGGGCCGCGGCGACGCACCGACTACCGCGACCCCGCCGACGGGAAGATCCGTTCACAGTCCGGGGCGGGTTACGACGCCGGGGAACGCTTCGACTACTACAACGCGTGGGGTTTCCACCTCTACACCCTGCTGTGGGCGCATATCGCGGGCGCCGGCGGGGAGAAGCGCGCCGCCGTCTACCGCGAGCGGCTGCGTTCATTCCTGACGCAGTACGTGCACCTCTTCGGCGCGGACGGCGCCCCCGTACACCACGGCCGGTCGCTCCCCTACCGGTTCGCCGCCCTCGCCCCCGTCTGGCTCGGTGCGTGGGCCGCCCCCGTCGAAGACGCGGAGCCGCCACTGTCGCCCGGGCTCACCCGGCGGCTGGCGAGCGCGACACTGCGCCACTTCGTGCGGCGCGGCGCGCCGGACCCGCGGGGACTGCTGCCGCTGGGGTGGTATGCGGAGTTCTCGCCCGGCACGCAGGCGTACAGCGGGCCGGGGGCGCCGTACGCCGCGAGCAAAGGCTTCCTGGGGCTGCTGCTCCCGCCGGAGCACCCCGTGTGGACCGCGGTCGAAAGCCGACTGCCCATCGAGGACGGGGACTGCGTCAGGCCGCTTCCGACGCCCGGCTTCCTCATCCACGGCACTCGGAAGGACGGTGTGGTGCGGCTGCTCAACCACGGCAGCCACTACCTGACGGCCCCGCCCGCCACGCACCGCGACGATCCGCACTACGCCAAGTTCGCCTACTCCTCCTGTACGGGGCCGGAGGTCGGCGAAGCCGCGCACGAACGGCTCGACAACCACATCGCCCTGGTCTCGCCCACCGGGGACATCTCGCGGCGCGAGCGCATTCACCGCGTGGCCGTGGCCGACGGCTATGCCGCGTCCTGGCATCGGCCGCGGTTCGACGAGGCCGCGCTGTCCGACGGCGACGACGCTTGTCGTGGGTTCTTTGACGACTGCCGTATCGACAGCGTGTCCGTCGTGTGCGGCCGGTGGGAAATCCGGGTGCATCGGGTGGTCGCGCCGGTGGGGTGGACGGTCCGCGAGGGCGGCTATGCCCTCGCGGACCGGACACGGCCGGCTGCCCGTACGACACCGGCCCGTGGGACGCCCGGCCGTACAGCGTCCGCCGCCCGTTCAGCCGGGGTGCGTGCCGCGGTGCGGCGGGCCGACGGCCTGGTGAGCGCCGTCGTCGGACTGCATAGCTGGACGGCGGGGGGAGTGCGGCACAGTGCCGGCACGAATGCCTTCGGTCGCTGTTCGGCGGTGCCGTACGTATCCGGCCCCACGGGGCCTACGGGCGAAGCCGTTTACGTATCGGCCATTCTGCTCGGCGAATATACCGACCGTGACGGCGGCGCCCTCGACGCGGTATTCCCGCGAGGGATTTCCGTAACTGTGGACGGGCGCACGGTGCGTCTCCAATCACAGCCCGGGCAGAGGCGGTTGCTGGTCAGGCCGGGCGCCTCGAACCCCGTAGTCACCGACTGCGCCACCGCGTACGGCGACGGATCGCGGCCGGAACACGGCGGGCAATAGGCAAGGAACGGAAGGCGAAGGGCGCGTCAGCGGGGGACGTTCTTGACCGGGAGTTCCTTGGTCGCTCCCGCGATGTAGTAGTCCTTGGGCGCGGAGAAGAGGACGAAGTCGTGGTCGTCTTTCCGGATCTTGGCGCGGACGGTGAAATTGCCGTTCGCGTCGGCGGTGGTCTGCGCGTTGGACTCGGTCTCGTAGTACGTCCGCAGCAGCACGCGGGCGCCCTTGACCGGCCCGTGCCCGGCGGGCCAGGCGACCTTGCCGGTGACGGTGAGGGTGTCGCCGGGGTGCACCTTGGTCTTGTCGACCTTGTAGCTGAGGGTGCTGGCGACCGGCTGGACGGTCACCGAGGTGTCGGCGAAGAAGAAGTGCCCGTCGTCGGGGTCACCGGGGTCGTACGCCGCCCGGAATTCCACTTCGTGACTGGCGATCGGAAACTTGCTGTCCTTCTTCTCCCAGCGGTCCGCGGGCACGCCGGAGAGCGCGAACCGCCCCTTGGCGTCGGTGCGGAGGGTGCCCAGGCCGCGGGACTCCCGCTCGGTCGGGTCGATGGGGTCGCCCCACGGGTTCCAGGTCTCGAACGTGACGTTCTGGCTCAGTTGGACCGGTACGTCGGCGACGGGGGCGCCGTCGGCACGGGTCACCGTTCCGGTGAGGTCGACGGTGCGGTGCGTGAAGTCGGTCGTCGCGGCGCTGCTGGAGAGGGTGACCTTGAAGGCGTCCTCCGGCTCGGCGGCGCGGGCCGCGTGGGCGGCCGGCATGCCGATGGCGGTGGTGGCCATGGCGAGCACGGCGGCGGTGGCCAGCCGGGCGAGCGGTATACGCGTATTCACATGGGCTCCGCTGGTGTTGTCGGTCGCCGGTGGTTCCGGCACGTGCTTCGACATGCGGAGTGCCGCCTGCGGTTGTAGGGGCCACAGGGAGTGCATGGGCTGTTCAACGACTGGTTGTCTGCTGGTCTTCTGCGGGTTGCGCGACGTCATGTGAACGGAGCAATCCGCCGAGGGCGCTGCCTCCGCTCGCGCCAATTGAGGTGCGCGGCAATCCTCGTCGGCGACGGACGCGTGGAAGGATGCCCCCTCATGGGATCACGACTGGTGTTCGGGGACGGGTTGCGGGCCATGCTGGGTACGCCCAAGCGCTCTCGCGGATTGGAAAGCAGCCCCCGTTCACGCGTGTGGCACGTCGAACTCCCGCGAACGCCCGGCACATTGGGAGCATCGGACACTTCGGCTGTTTCGGTGGTGGTCAAGCAGCTCGTCGAGGGCCCCGGCGCCGACGAGCGGTACGCCCGTGAGGTCGCCGCTCACCGCATCGCCGCCCGCGCCGAGATCCCCGTGGCGCCCACGCTGCTGGCCACGGACCCCGAGGAGCGGATGCTCGTACTGGAACATCTGGAGCACCGGACCCCGTCCGCGGACTGGCTCGTCGGCTACGCGACCGCGTTGGCGCGGCTGCACGCCACCGCCCGCCCGGACGACGCGGCGGCACTCCCCCGGTGGCGAGGCCCCGGCCAGGCGGACATCAACTCCTTCCTTGAACTGGCGAAAACCCTCAAGGCCCCTGTCCCCCTTGGCGTTTCGGATGAACTCCAGGACCTCGTGTCCCGTCTCGCCCAGGCGCCCGGCCATGCCCTGCTCCACGGGGACCCGTGTCCCGGAAACGACCTGCACACCGCTACGGGCGTCAAATTCATCGACTTCGAGCAGGCGTCGCTGGGCAACGGCCTGATGGAACTGGCCTATCCGCGCATCGGCTTCCCGACCTGCTGGTGCGTCACTTCGGCGTCCGTGCCGCTGCTGGAACGCGCGGAGCGCGCGTACCGCGCGGCCTGGCGCACCGCGACGGGCTCCGCGCCCGAGGGCGACCTCGCCGACGCGTGCACCGGCTGGCTGCTCCGCGGCGACGCCCTCGTCGAGCGCGCCCACCGCGAAGGCGCCGACCACCTGGCCCGGCTCCCGCACCAGGACTGGGAGTGGGGCACCGCGACAGCCCGGCAACGGCTGGCCCACCGACTCGGCGTCGTCAGCCACATGACCGCCGCCCACGCCTCTCTCACCCGCGTGAGCACCCTCACCGCCGAAATGCGCCACCGCATGCTCACCCGCTGGCCCGCCCTCCGACCGGTCCCGGCGGAACGCCCGTAGCGGCCGGTCGCCCTCGCGGCCGCGACGGAATCACGGTCGGCTCCCCGGTGCGCCGAGGGCGCGACGACTGCCCCCTCGGCCGCCGGTCCTCGATGTGTGAGCCTGACGGCGACTAGCGTTCTGTCGTGATCGATTCCGCGCTGCCCCTCCTCTTTCTCGACGTCGACGGCCCCCTCATTCCCTTCGGGGCGACGCGGCAACAGTTGCCGAACGGGTACCCGACCTACGAGGCAGGGCGGCACGTGCCGCGCGGAGTCGACGCGAATCCGCTGATCACCAGGGTCGATCCGGCTCATGGGCCACGGCTGACGGCGTTGCCGTGCGAGCTGGTATGGGCCACGACGTGGATGGACGACGCCAATACGTGCCTCGCCCCGTGGCTCGGCCTGCCGGAGTTGCCCGTGGTGGCATGGCCGGACCCCTCCGCGGAGGACGGGCGTGACGGGCTCCACTGGAAGACCCGCACCCTTCTCAACTGGGCGGCCGGGCGCCCGTTCGCCTGGGTCGACGACGAAATCACCGATCGTGACCTCGCCTGGGTCGAGGAGCGCTGCCCGGGGCAAGCCCTCCTGCACCCCGTGGACCCTCGCCGAGGCATGGCGGACGGCGACTTCTCAGCCCTCGAAAAGTGGCTACGAGCGGCCGCGGCCGTCGACCGGCCTGGTCCGTGAACCGTGGGCCCGGTCACCGTATTCCGTTCGCGATTCCGTTCGCGCGGGCGGCGTCTTCACCGCCCTTCGCATGACGGCCCGTTGAGGTCGCGCGAAACGCTCCGGTGAACTCGGGTACGGATGCGTACGGACGCGTACGGAGCGTTCACCCGGCCGTCGCACCAGGCGCGCCCGTCGCGGAGCGGTGCCGGTCGACGATCGCCTCCACGATTCTCATCAGCCGGTCCCCCGCCTGGTCGATGCTCCCGTTCTGCGTGCTGACCTGCGCGCCTTCGAGTAGGAAGGTGATCTCGGCCGTGGCCTGCTCGGGGTCGGACAGGCCGGCCTCGGTGCACATGGCGAGCAGTCTGCGGGCCTGGTGGGCCTTGTGCTGCTCGATCACCTGGCGTGCGGGGTGGGAGCGGTCGGGCAGTTCGGCCAGGGAGTTGATGAACGGGCAGCCCCGGTGCGAGATCGCCGGCAGGCCCTCGGCGATGAAGCGGGCCAGGCCCAGGATCTGCTCCTCGGGGCGGCCGGAGTATTCGGCCTCGACCCGGTCGAAGGCCGCCTGGTAGTCGGCGGCGACGATCCGCAGCCACTCCGCGACCAGCGTGTCCTTGGTGTCGAAGTGCCGGTAGATCGCCATTTTGGTGGTCTCGGCCTTCTCGGCGATCGCCTGGACGCCCACCCGCCGGATGCCCTCGCTCTGGAAGAGCTCTTCCGCCGCGTCGAGGATGCGCTCACGAGGCGGCAGTTTCGCCACCCTGCTCGGCCTTCTCTCGGTCGATGCCATGACTGCTCCGTGACGTCCGGTAGGGCGGTTGGTCAGTAGGTCGGTGGGTCGGCTGTGGGTTCCCTCAGCTGCTGCTACGGTACCAGTCCGTCCCAGCCGATACCGTTCGGTATCGTTGAGGACCAATCGGTATCATCCGTTCCCCTGAGGAGTGACAGTGAAAGTTGCCGAGTACGTACGCTTCGACGCGATCGGGCTCGCGGAGCTGGTGGCGACCGGCGAGGTGACCCCCGCCGAACTGGAGGCAGCCGCACGCGAGGCCGCGCAGGCGGTCAATCCGCGGATCAACGCCATCGTGGAGACCTGGCCGACCGACGACGAGCCCGCCCCCGGCAGCGCGCCGCTGGCCGGGGTCCCCTTCCTGATCAAGGATCTCGCGGTCGCCATGGCCGGGAGGCGGATGGAGATGGGCAGCCGGTTGGCCGCCGGCCACGTCTCCGGCGGAGACTCCTTCCTGATGCGGCGCTTCCGCCGCGCCGGCCTCGTGACGTTCGGGCGCACCACGACGCCGGAGATGGCCTACAGCATCACGACGGAACCCGTGCTGTACGGGCCGACCCGCAACCCGTGGGACCTGGAGCGGAGCGCGGGCGGGTCCAGCGGGGGCGCGGGGGCGGCGGTCGCCGCCGGGGTGGTACCGCTCGCCCATGGCACCGACGCCGCGGGCTCGATCCGCATCCCCGCCGCCTACAACGGTCTCTTCGGACTGAAGCCCACCCGCGGCCGGATCTCCATGGGCCCTGACGCCGACGAGGTGTTCAGCGGTTTGGCCGTGCAGGGCGGCGTCAGCCGCACGGTTCGCGACAGCGCCGCGCTGCTCGACCAGATCCGCGGCCCGGAGGCGGGCGACCCCTACTTCGCCCAGGAGCCGCACCGGCCTTACGCGCAGGAGGTCACCCGCTCCCCGGGCTCGCTGCGGATCGGTGTCCTCCCTCAGGCGTGGGGCGGGCGCCGCACCACCGCGCCGGTGGCCGAGGCCCTCGCCCGTACCGTGCGACTGCTCGAATCCCTCGGCCACCGGGTCGAGGAGGTTGAGGTGGACCTCGGGGTTGGCTGGGAGGAGTTCGTCCTGGCCAACGCCCGTCTGATGACGGCGAATCTCACGGCCTCGGTCGACGAGCTGGCCGCCGCGTTCGGCCGGCCGATCGACTCCTCGACCCTTGAGGCGGAGACCCTGGCCGGCTATAGCTACGGGCAGCGGGTCGGCGGCGCCGACATCGTCGCCGCTCTCGCGGTCCGGAACCGGGTCGCCCGAAGCCTGGCGCACCACTTCGACGTGCACGACATACTGCTCACCCCGACCGTGCCGGAGCTTCCCATGCGCCTGGGCGCGTACGCCGAGGACACCGGTGCGCTGGACGGCCTCGGCTGGATCGAGCGCCTCAACGACCGCTCGCCGTTCACCATGGCGTTCAATCTGGCCGGCACGCCCGCCATGTCCGTGCCGCTGACGGCGGACGCCGCTACGGGGCTCCCGATCGGCATGCAGTTCGCTGCCGGTTACGGGCGCGAGGACCGTCTCTTCCGCCTCGCCGGACAACTGGAACAGGCAAGCCCGTGGTCGGGGCGCATCCCCGCCGTGTGGGCGGGGAACCACACGGACGACTGAGGTACCGCGGCCGTCCGCTCGCCCGGGTTCGGCCCGGCTCTACTTGGATTCGACCCGGCCGAACGGGTCGGGGCCGGACGTCAGCGCGTCGCACGCCGACTTCCAGGCGGAGTCCCCAGGGTAGAGCTCGGTGCGGAGGTACGCCCAGGTGAGCCGCTGGACCGCGGCGACTCGCCCGGGGCTCTCGTCCGTCGTCTCGGCGACGTCGTAGCCGGCGACGCCGCCGAGCCCGTGCTCCCCGCCGAACAGGGTGAGGAGCGTCTTGGGCCCGGGGGCGAGGGAGTACGGGTCGGCGTGCCAGTTCGGGCCGTTGCCCGTGAGGTGGGCCGAGTCGTCCTTGTCCCCGGCGACCACGAGGGCGGGTGTCGCCATCTCGGAGAAGTCCGTGGTCAGCAAGAAGGGGAGGCTCTCGGCCACGGACTCGTCGAGGGCGTCGCCGCCCCTGCCGGGCGCGGCGAGCAGGACGCCGGCCTTGATGCGGGGCTCGGACAGGTTCACCTCGGCTCCGTCGTCCGGATCGGTGAGCCGGGCGCCCAGCAGCAGGCTCGCGGTGTGCCCGCCCATCGAGTGCCCGGCCACGGCGACCCTCCCCCGGTCCAGCCGCCCGCGGAGCTGCGGGACCGCGGCCTCGACCGCGTCGAGCTGGTCGAGGATGCGCTTCATGTCCTCGGCCCGCGACCGCCAGTGCAGAGGCGCTCCGGGGGTTGCGGGGTCCAGGCTCAGCGACCTGGAACTGAGGTGGGTGGGCTGGATCACCACGAAGCCGTGCGCCGCCCAGTAGTTGGCGAGTGGTGCGTAGCCGTTCAACGAGGAGAGGTGGTTCGAATACCCCTGACCGTGCGAGAGGAGGACGACCGGCAGGTCGTCCCCGGTCACGGGCGCGGAGACCCGCATCTCCAGATCCACGGCCCGGTCGGGAGCCGGCAGAACCACAGGGCTGACCGAGAGGACGGGTGCGGGCGAGCTGAGGGCGTCGGTGCGGCGGGTCGGTTCACTCATGATTCGCCTGTCCATTCAATGGCCTCTGCCGCCGGTCTCGTTCGGCCGGCGGCGGGTGAGGCAGCCAGAGTGGCCGGCTTCGGGTGCACCAAAACCGGATCGTCGTTCCGATTACTATACGGAACACCGCTCCGATTCGTCAACGGTCACGAGGGGGCGCCTACGCACAGGCGCCCCCCGGCAACCGCCCCGCCCGCCTACTGGCGGTCGAGGAGCACCGACGTCAGCTGATCAGGACGCGCGAGCCGCAGTCCTTGACGTCCTCGGTGCCCTTGCAGATATAGACAAAACTGTTCCCCGACACCGGAACATCAGCCTGAGCCTTGACGGGAACGGTGCCGGGACCGCACGAACTGGCGGACTTCTCAAAGCTGGCGCCGCTCTCGTCACCCCACTGGAACCACAGCGTGGAACAGCCCGATCCGGTGTTCTTGAACTCGCCCTCGACGGTAATCCGCTGAAAGAAGACGAGGGGCTTGTTCGTATGGGTGCCACTGGCCGAAGCGCTGCCCTGGGATACCTGCCAGGGAGACGTCTTGTCCGCCGGCTGGGGCGCGGGCGATGCGGCCACCGCCGATTGCGCGAAGGCCGTCAGGGAGAGAGCGGAGAACAGGGCTGCCATAACGGTGACGCGTCCACGTGTACGCACGTTGCACTCCTCTGGTTAACCGTGCGAGCTACTTGAAGATCTTGACCCTAGGCAGCCGTCAGTGACGGAATAAATGACTCCACAATGTCTGGCGGAAAACGATCGGCGGCGTACTCACCGATTCCGTCCGTACCGCAATTCAGCACTCACAGCCGGAGAAATCCAGATATCCGACAACGCCGAACACTCCTACCTCAAAGCCGACTTCGCCAGTCGACAGAACAATTCACCAGTCACCGCTCCGGTCCTTGCGGTACCGACCGGAGCGGTCTCTCCGCCGTGGAAGGCCGGACGCGGGCGAGTCGCCGCAGGACCAACAGGCCGCCGACGCCGGGGATCAGCGCGAGCGCCGTCAGCCGTCCTGTGCCCTGGGCATGCCTGGCGGTGGCGAGGATGACGAACAGGTAGGAGCAGCCGTGCACGGGCCCCGTCACGGAGGACACCGTCGGCCAGTGCACCGTCACCAGGTTGAGCAACAGGAGGGCCAGGGAGACGACCGCCCATCCGGTCGACCGCATCGCGGGCCAGGTCGGGTTCGGCTCCCCCACCGCCTTCCGGGAACGCTTCAAGCGCGTCGTCGGCACCAGCCCGCACGCCTACCGCACAGCCTTCCAAGGCGCTGACCAGGGGGCTCCGCAGGGAGCACATCCGGGCGCGGGCGGCCACTGACCCCGGGCTCCGCTCCCCTACGGAATTCGCAGAGGCTCCTCTGCAGATAATCCTTTGCAGAGGAGTCTCTGCAATACGTACTGTCCCGCCATGCCTTCCGAAACCCCCGCATCCGAAGAGCCCAGAGACGACGTCACGCCGCACCCCCTCAAGCCCACCCGGCGCCTCGACGCCCACAGTCTGCGCGGACTCGCTCACCCCCTGCGGATGCAGATCTTCGAACTGCTGAGCCTGGACGGCCCCGCCACCGCCACCGGGCTCTCCGCACGCGTCGGGCAGAACACCGGGACGGTGAGCTGGCACCTGCGCCACCTCGCCGAGCACGGGTTCATCGAGGAGGAGACCGGGCGCGGCACGAAGCGCGAGCGCTGGTGGCGGCGGGCCGACGCCACGAACGAGCTGAACACGGCCGACTTCCGCGACGAGCCGGACTCCCGGGGCGCGTTGTCGGTCTACCTCCACGAACTCGTGCAGCAGTACTTCAGCCGCGTCACGAACTACATCAGCGAGGAGTGGGACGACGCCTGGCGGAACGCCGGCACCATTGCCGACTGGCCGGACCTGCGCATGACGCCCGGCCGACTGGCGGCGCTCAACGCGGAGCTGATGGCCGTCGTCGCCCGCCACACCCCCGCCCCGGACGCCGTACCCGAGCCGGGCGCGCTGCCCGTGGTCGTACAGCTCCAGTCCTTCCCCCGCCATGAGCGCGGCTCCGCGTGAACGCGGCCGTACGCGGCGGCCTTCTGCGGCGGCACCGCGACTTCCGGCTGCTGTGGTGCGGCGAGACGGCCGGCAAGTTCGGGGCGTCCGTCACCAAGGTGGCGATGCCGCTGATCGCCGTGTCCGTTCTGCACGCCAGCACGTTCGAGATCGGGCTGCTGACCGCCGCCGGCTGGGCTCCGTGGCTGGTCATCGGCCTGCCGGTCGGCGTGTGGGTGGACCGGATGCGGCGCCGGCCGATCATGCTGGCCGCCGCCGCGGTCTCCTTCGTCCTGTTCGCCGCCGTCCCGGTCGCGGTGGGCGCGGGCCTGCTGAGCTTCGGTCTGCTGCTGGCCGTGGCGCTGCTGACCGGTACGGCGGCGGTGTTCTTCCAGACCGCCTACACCGCCTATCTCGCCACCCTTCTGGAACCGGTTGACCAGCCCGAAGGCAACGCCAAGCTGCACGGCAGCGCTTCCGCCGCGCAGATCGCCGGGCTCAGTTCCGGCGGTGTCATCGCGCAGTTCGCGGGAGCGGTCAACGGGATGTTCGCCAACGCCGCGACGTTCCTCGTGTCCCTCCTCTGCCTGTCCGGCATCCGGCACGCGGAGCCGCGCACCGCCGCCAGACCGCTACGCGGCATCGAGCCGGCACGCGGCGCCGGGTCGACGCCCGGTACCGAGCCGATATCCGGTACCGAGCCGGTATCCGGTACCGAGCCGGTATCCGGTACCGAGCCGACGGGGGCCGCCACCGCGTCGGAGCGGTCCCGCGGTGCCCTGGTCGGTGAGCTCGCGGAGGGGCTGCGGCTGGTCGCGGGCGACCCCTGGCTCCGTACGCTGACGCTCTTCGGCTCGGCTTCCAACCTCGCCCTCATGGGGTACCAGTCGATCAATGTCGTCTTCCTGGTCAAGACCGTCGGGCTGTCCTCCGGAGCCGTCGGCGCACTCGTCGCGGCGGCCGGCGCCGGGGGCGTCGCGGGGGCCTTCGCCGCGCGCCGGGTCGCCGTGCGGGTCGGTACGGCCCGCGCGACGCTCCTGTTCGAGCTGGGGCTCGCTCTCTTCGCCCTGCTCATCCCGCTGACCACGGACGGCGTCGGAGTGCTGTTCTTCGTGGCGGGCGGGTTCTGCGTCTCGGCCGGCGTCGTGGCCGGCAACGTCGTCAAGGCGAGCTTCCAGCAGCGCTACTGTCCGCCCGAGCTGCTGGGCCGGCTCACGGCGACCACCTCGTTCCTCAACTACGGAACGATCCCTCTCGGAGCGCTGCTGGGCGGCGCGCTCGGCACGGCGCTCGGCCTCCGCGCCGCGATGTGGATCACCACGGCGGGCATCCCGCTGGCCGCGCTGATCCTGCTCTTCTCGCCGATCCGACGGTCCCGGGATCTGCCGACGTCCCGCCGTCGGACGCGGCCAGAATCGAACGGTTCGCAGGGCCCGGTGCCCGAACCGACGTCATCCCCTGGCTAGACAGCCGCGTTCCGGGTCCGCCGAGCGGGCCCGGAACCACCCAGAGGAGCGCCCCTGACCGGCAAGTTCGGCGTCGCCCGGCAACGATCGCGGGCCCCGGAGTGCGTGGCGGCGGAGCCGGAGGGACACCGCCGCGAAGTCGAGATCACACAGCTTATGTTCGAATCTGAACGATCATTGTGGAAAGCTGAGCACGTGCTTCCCATGTCCATCCGGTCCACCGGAACCCTGGCTCTGTCCCTGGCGCTCATCACCGGCTGCTCCATCGGCGCGTCCAAGCCCGCTCCCGACGAGCCCTCGAAGGCCGCCGAGAAGAGCGTGTCCACGGAGTCCAGCGGCGACGGAATCCGCCTGCCGCAGGCCAACGCCTCCTTCGACTACCAGATCGGCGGACCGTACACGCCGCCGGACGGCGTGCGGGCGGTTTCCCGTGACCGTACGGCCAAACCGGCCGCCGGTCTGTACAACGTCTGCTACGTCAACGCGTACCAGACTCAACCCGGCGACGCGATCGACTGGTGGAAGGACAACCACGACGACCTTCTCCTGCGCGACTCCGACGGAGAACTGGTCGTGGACGGCCCCTGGGAAGAACCGCTCCTCGATATCTCCACCCCTGAGAAGCGCCAGGACCTCCTCGACATCGTCGGCCCCTGGATCGACGGCTGCGCCGACTCCGGCTTCGACGCCGTGGAACCCGACAACCTCGACTCCTACGAGCGCTCCGACGACCTGCTCAGCGTTGAGGACGCCGCGGCTTTCGCCAAGCTTCTGGCCCACCGGGCGCACGACAAGGGCCTGGCCATCGCCCAGAAGAACACCACCGATCTCCTCGACAAGCGCGGCGAGATCGGCTTCGACTTCGCCGTCGCCGAGGAATGCGCGCACTACAAGGAGTGCCCGTCCTTCCTCTCCGCCTACAACGGCAGGGTCTTCGCCATCGAGTACAAGCAGAAGGATTTCACGGAGGCGTGCAAGGCCTGGGGCAAGAAGCTGTCCGTCAACCTGCGCGACCGGGATGTGTCTCCCGCCGGTAAGAAGGGTTACGTCTCCAAGCGCTGCTGATAGAGCGCGCCGCTGATCGAGCGGCTTTTGTGCCTTACATGGGGTGAGTCGCGGACGAGGGGCGCTGCCGTGCGGCAGCGCCCCTCGTCCGTTCATCCGTTGTTCAGGAGTCGTCGCGTTCGCCGCTCAACGAGTCCTTCACGCCGTCGGCGCGGTCCTTCACCTCGTCGACCGCGCCCTTGGCCTTGCCCTTGGCCTGGTCGGTCTTGCCTTCGGACTTCATGCGCTCGTTGCCGGTGGCGTTTCCGACGGCTTCCTTGGCCTTGCCCTTGATCTTGTCCATGGCGCTGCTGTCACCCACGGGAGACTCCTCACGGTCGGGATCACTGACGGACCTAAAGTAGTACAAACGGCCCTATGTGGTCCATCGGGGGCTTGTGTCATGAGTCGCTGCGATATCTGCTGTTCACACCTTTTCGGGGGTGCGCAGGTGCGGGTGCCCGGATATCCGCCGTCCAACCGGCCGCGCCCGGCGTTGTGAGCAAGATCGCCGCTGTTCGGGGCGCGCCCGGCGGCCTACGGGCGCACCGCGGTCGATGTATCGACCATGTGGCCCGGCAGGTGCACCATCCCGGCATCCGGGGCATGACTCAGCAACCTGACTGGAAGGCATGAACATGGGCATGCTGGACCCCCTGGCATCGGCGCTCCTGAACGGTGCGGTGGAGATCGTCGACCTCACCACCCCGCTGAGCGAGCACACCCCCGTCATCGAGCTGCCGCCCGAACTGGGCCAGGCGCGGCCGTTCGAAAGGGAGCTGATCAGCCGGTACGACGCGAACGGGCCGGAGTTCTACTGGAACAACATCCGGCTCTCCGAACACACCGGCACCCACTTCGACGCCCCCGTCCACTGGCTCTCCGGTCGCGATCTCGACGACGTCGCGTCCGTGCCGCCGGCCCGGCTGCTGGGGCCCGCGGCCGTACTCGACTTCCGCGCCCAGGCCGCCGCGGACCCCGACTACCTGCTCACCCGCGAAGACCTCGACGGCTGGATCGAACGGCACGGCCCGCTGCCCGAGCACGGCTGGCTGCTCTTCCGAACGGGCTGGGACGCCCGCGCTGACGACCCCCACCGGTTCCTCAACGCAGGCCACAGCCCCGGCATCGGCCCCGAATGCGCCCGCTGGCTGGCCGAGGAGACGTCAGTACTGGGCATCGGCGTGGAGACCGTCGGCATCGACGCGGGAGCGGCCGCGTCCTTCGCCGACCGGCCGTTCCCCTGCCACTGGCACCTTCTCGGCGCGGGGAAATACGGGCTCACGCAGCTCCGCAACCTGGACCGCCTCCCCATCACGGGTTCGATGGTGCTGGCCGCGCCGCTGCCCCTCGTCGGCGGCTCCGGCAGCCCGGCCCGCGTCCTCGCGCTGGTGGAAACGCCCGCCGGGGCACGGGCCGACGCGCCGGTCGAATCGGCCGCCGGGGCACCAGCCGAAACTCCGTCCGGAGCACAAGCCGGGGCGCCGGTCGAAACGCCGGCCGGACCGGACACCCCCGGCGGCGGACGGCGAGAGCGCGGGTGAGCGACGACCCGGGGATGGAGCGCAGCCGCGAACTGCTGCGCCGCCATCAGGAGCACACCACGCGCGAGCCCCACACCTTCACCGCCCTGCGCAAGAAATGGGACGTCTTCCCCGGCGTCTTCTCCCCCGAGTTCACCCCGGTTACGGCCATGTTCACCACCTGGCTCCCCTATCCGCCCGACGGCGCCTTCCTGGAGGTGGGCTCCGGCACCGGAGTCACGGCCGTCTGGGCGGCGTTGCAGGGCTGCCGCCGCGTCGTCGCCCTGGACATCAACCCCGCCGCCGTCGAGAACACCCGCGCCAACGCGTGCCGTCACGACGTGTCCGACCGGGTCACCGTCCTGCACAGCGACCTGTTCGACGCGCTGCCGCCGGACGTGGTGTTCGACGTCATCTTCTGGAACTCCAACTACGTGGAGCCCCCCGCAGACTTCTCCCTCGACACCATGCTCCACCACGCGTTCTTCGATCCCGGATACGCCGCGCACCGGCGCTTCCTCGCCGAGGCACCGGCCCATCTGGCACCCGACGGCCGGCTCCTGCTCGGTTTCAGCGACGTCGGCAACCACGAGCTTCTCCGGCAGTTGTGCGATACGTACGGGCTCACGCTCTCCACCCTCCGCTCCGAGGTGCGCGAGCTGCACATGACCGTGGAATTCCAGCTCTTGGAACTCACCCCGGCCCGGCATCGGCCGTGAGACCGCGGGCGCTGTCATCCCATCGTGTCTCTTGACAGGCGTTCCGGCGCGAAGGCGCCGAGCGTCGGCGAACCTTGCCTGCGCCGGTTCGTCGGGGCCGGCCTCGGGCCGTCCTCGCGACGCACGGACCGCCCGGGATCACCGAGGAAGGGAATTCCGCACTGTGAAGTTCCGCAAGCCCGCCGCCGTCGGCCTGATGGCCGCGTTCCTGCTGGGCAACGGCCTGGCCCTCGCTCCCGCCGCCACCGCCGCCGCGTATACCGCCGCTGCCGGCACGGCCCGTGAGTCCTCCGCCACCAAAATCGCGGGCACCGCCCCGTCCTGCGTCAAGCGGGACGTCATCAAGCACAAGAAGTACGTGAAGGTCACGAACAATTGCGGCCGGGCGATGCACCTGAAGGTCGTCATCGACTGGGGCCCCGACTCGCGGTGCCTGACGTACCAGAACGGTGAGCAGTGGCAATGGCACTGGGGCCGCGGCTCGTACGGCAAGGTCGTCACCTGCTGAGCCCCTGCCCACCGCTCGGGTGAACGCGGCCGTGGCCCCGGTGACGTGTACCGGGGCCACGGCCGTTCCTGGAGCCCGTACCGCCGAGATCTGTCAATTCAGATATCAGACGGATCATCCGGATATTCGGGCGTTCGGGAGGAGCGCTCGACCGCGCCGCTCAGTCGAAGCGCGAACTGCCGACGGGTCCGGGCGAGCCGAGCCGGATGCGGGTACCGGTCAGCCAGCCGTCCGCCGTAACCGCCACGAACGCGGCGAACGCCTCATCGGGATCGGGAGGCGTCTCCCCGTCCCCCGGATCGGGGGCCGGATCGGCTCGTACGATCTCGGCCGCCAGCTCCGCTTCCGACCGGGTGTCGGCGGGCACTTCCTCCGTACCGTTCTCACCGTGCCGCAGCTTCGGCCCCCAGGGCTCGACGACGAACTGGCAGAGCAGAGCGCTCATGTCGGCGTTGGCGAGCGGCGGGTCCGTCCAGCGGGTCGCGTGTTCGTAGAGGACCTGCCCGTCCACGCGCTCGCGGAGGGTGACGGCCACCTCGTCGTCGAGGGCGCCGAGGTCGTAGGCGACGACGACCGTGTCCGTACGGCCGGGCGCGTACGGCTCGGCGGGCAGGCCGAGCACCTCGGCGGCGGCGAGGCCCAGGATGTGGTGGGCCCGGCCCGGCAGCAGGGAGACCGTGCGCGGCTTCAGACCGGTGGTGTCGAGGGCCGAGGCCAGCCGGTCGAGGCCGGCGCGGCACTGCTCGACGGTGTCCTGGAGGTAGGCGTAGCGGCCGGTCATGCCCGCCGCGAAGCCGTACGGCGAGAGGGCGCCCAGGTAGCCGCCGGTCAGGGTGTAGTGCCAGCCGCGCAGGTCCCTGCCGTCGAGCGGGCCTGCCGTCGCCGCGAGTGCGGCCCGGCGCAGCATGCTCCGCACTCGGTCGTGGGCCCATTCCCACTGGTCGTCGTCGGGGGCCGGGAGCCGGGCAGCGGCGTCGCGGGCTCGGGAAAGGTCGCCGGCCAGCAGGGAGTTGAAGACCAGGAGGTAGCCCTCGGGCCAGGGGCGCAGTTCGGCTTCGTGCTCCGTGAGGACGGCGACCGCTTCCGTGTGGCGGTGGTCGCGCTCCAGGGCCGAGACCAGTTCGACGCGCAGAGCGCTCGACTCGGGGACGTGCCGCAGCGCCTGGCGCAGGGCGGGGACGGCCAGGAAGGACACGCCGCGTTCGACGCACCCGTAGCCGAAGTCGTAGAGCGCCTGCGGGTTTTCGGGCTTCTTCGCCAGGCGCTTCGCCGCCTTCGCGAGGTCGTCGAAGCCTGCCGCCGAGGACAACCGCCGCACTACTTCGGCGAGGTCGCGGAGCGGGGCCGTTTCGGCGAGGGGGCGCAGGGCCCGTACGGTCCCCGGAATGTCCCCGGCGTCGAGGAGCTGACGGGCCTGTTCGAGTTCGTTCGTCATCAAAGGTGATTTTTGTCGGGAGAGGGTAATGATGCAAAAGGTTTTCGCCCGACTGCGCGCAGAAAGCGGCCGCGGGGCGGGGCAGTGGCTTGCCGCATGGGACCGGCGATGGCGACGGCAGCGGCAGCGGCAGCAACAGCGGCAGCAACAGCGGCAGCAACAGCAACAGCAACAGCAACAGCAACAGCAACTAACGATCACGAGCGAGACATGCGCGGAACAATCCCCTCGCCCTTACTATCGCCCGGTCGCTCTCCCCCTTCACATCTCCCCCTGGAGAAACCGTGATCACACGTATGGCCGGCCGGGACGACGAATTATCGAGACCCGGCGATTCCACGCCACCCCACGTTCCGTACGGAGCGCGCCACCGCCGCCGCACGCGCGGCGTCACCGCCGCCGTCTTCCTCGCGGCCACCTCCCTGCTCGTGACGGCGGCGCCGTCAGCCGTCGCCGACCCGCCGCCCGCACCCGCGCTCACAGCGCTGCCGTTCCTGCCCGGCGACTGGTACAGCGAACCGACAGGGCTGAACGCGGAGGGCGCCATCTCGGGGTACTCGACGCCCCCCGATGGCATCTACCCGGCCAACTACCGGGATCGCGCGGTGCGTTGGGCCCCCGACAACAGCATCACCGCGCTGCCGCCCGCGCCCGGCGACCTGTACGGCAGGGCCACCGAGATCAACGCCGCCGGCACGACCGCGGGGTACTCCTGGTCCGCGGGGACCTCGCAGTCCGCGCGGCAGGGGCACGCGGTGCGCTGGGACGGCGACGGCGACGTCACGCCGCTCGCGCCCCTGCCCGGCGACACGGCTTCGCGGCCCGCCGCCCTCAACGACGCGGGCGCCGTCGCGGGGTCCTCCTGGACCGGCGAAGCCTCGCCCGACGAAGGCCACGGCGTGGTGTGGGAACCGGACGGCACGCTCCTCCCCCTGCCCGCCCTGCCCGGCGACACCCACAGCGCACCCACGGGCATGAACAGCGCGGGCGAGGTCGTCGGGTACTCCTGGAACGGCGGCCTCTCGGCGCGGCACGCGGTGAAGTGGAGTTCCACCGGCGTCGCCACCGACCTCGGCGCTCTCGTCCGCGCGACGTGGCCGCAGCATGACGCCGGCGTCGCGGTCGGCATCAACGATTCGGGCACCGTCATCGGTCAGGCCTTCAAGGCCCACCCGGCGGGCCGGAGCGAGCCGCACGCCGTCAAGTGGGGCGCCGACGGCTCCGTAACGGACTTGGGGCTGAACGCCGGCGCCACGTCGATCAGCGCCCAGGGCATCATGGCCGGCTCCCGGCGCCTCGACATATCGGTCCGGCAGACCGCTGTGCGCTGGGCCCCGGACGGCACGGCGGCCCCGCTGGCCCTGCCGGGCGGCCTGAGCGGCCACGGCACCGGCGCCCAGGTCAACGACGCAGGCACCGTCGTCGGGGACGCCTGGGACGGCAATCCGAGCCGTGAGAACAAGCGCGGCATGCGCTGGGCCCCCGACGGCACCGCCATCGACCTGGGGAGCGCGCCCTCCGATCCGTACAGCTCGGCGCTGTTCGTCAACTCGGGCGGCACCATCGCGGGGGTATCTATCCGTACCCCTCTTTACACGTATCTGCCGGGTACGCACCACGCCGTGGTGTGGCGGCCCTGACCTCTCCGTGGGCCCTGCCGCGCGGGCGGACCGGGCGGGGCGGCCCTTGTCGAATCGACGCGACGGATATCGATATGAAAGGGTGAAAACTGGCTGAAACCAACCCTGAAAGGAGGCGGCATGTCCTCGAAGCGACGCCGCAAGAAGAAGGCCCGCCGCAAGAACGGCGCCAACCACGGTAGCCGTCCTCAGTCCTGAGCTGACGGCCGCCTCGCGGTACATATGGGTCGCGCCGCGCGGGCACGGCACACCGCCGTCTCCCAGGGCCTGCCTGAACGCCGCATCGACCGGCGGTCTCCGACACGGAGGCCGCCGGCGTCTTTTTTCTCAGGCGCCGGAATCGCGGATCTGGTTCCTCACCTGCCGGCTGTCGGCGTCCGGGGCTGGCGCGGGCAGTTCCACGGTGACCCGGAGCCCGCCGGCGGAGCGCGGAGTGAGGGTGAGGACGCCGTCGTGCGCCTGGGTGATGGTCTCGACGATGGCCAGCCCGAGGCCGACGCCCGTGTGGCCGGTGCTGTGCACGCGCTCGGTGCCGCGCTGGAACGGTTCGGTGAGTGTCGCGGCCCGGTGCGGGGCGACCTGCTCGCCGGTGTTCTCGACCGTGAGCAGCACGGCCCGGGAACGGACCGCGGTATCGACCCACACGGCGCCCTGCTCCGGCAGATTGTGGACGATCGCGTTGTGCACGAGGTTCGTGGTCAGCTGCAGCAGGAGCGCTTGCGATCCGATCGTGGGGGCGAGGTCACCTCCGGTCTCGATGGTGACGCCGCGCTTCCCCGCGAGGGGAAGGAGCGTTTCGGTGGCTTCTTCGGCCAGGAGGGACAGGTCGACGGGTTCTCGGGGAAAGGACCGCCGGCCGGCGCGGCTCAGCAGGAGCAGCGCCTCGGTGAGGTCGATCGCCCGGGTGTTGACGGCGTGGAGGCGGTCGATGACATCGCCGGTGTCGTGGCCGGGGTCGGCGCGGGCCACGTCGAGAAGGGTCTTCGAGATCGCCAGCGGGGTGCGCAGCTCGTGCGAGGCGTTGGCCGCGAACCGCCGCTGTTCGGCGACGTGCGCTTCGAGCCGCGCGAGCATCGCGTCGAAGGCGTCGGCGAGTTCGCGGAACTCGTCCTTGCGGCCCGGCAGCCGGATGCGGTGGGAGAGCGATCCGTACGTGGCCGTGCGCGTGGCGTCCGTGATGCGGGCGAGGGGGGCGAGCATGCGGCCGGCGAGGAGCCATCCCCCGAGGAGGCCGAACAGCAGCAGGAACACCATCACCACGGCCGCCGCCGGGACGAAGGTGTGCAGGAGGAGTTGGCGGTTGGGATTCTCGTGGAGGAGTCGGCGGTTCCAGTCGTCGGGTACGTACTGGAGGAGGAACACCCATACGGCGGCGAGCAGCAAGCCGCCCGCGACCATGAGGAACGCGGCGTAGCTGAGGGTGAGTTTGACGCGCACGCTCACACCTGGCGCCCTATCCACGCTCTCCTCCCCGGCGTTCGGCCCCTGGTCGCGCGATGTCTGATCCGGTCCTTGGCTGTTCGATGTCTGATCTCGCGTCCGGTCGCACATCTGGTTGCTCGTCTGATTGCTCGTCTGATTTCACGTCCGGCTGCGCGTACGGCTGCGCGCCCGACTGCACGTCTGATCGCGCGTCCGAGTGCACGTCGATGCGGTAGCCGACGCCCGGCACGGTGGCGATGATCCAGGGTTCGCCGAGCCGTTTGCGCAGGGCCGAGACCGTGATGCGCACGGCGTTGGTGAACGGATCGGCGTTCTCGTCCCACGCCCGCTCCAGGAGTTCCTCGGCGCTGACGACACCGCCTTCGGCGGAGACGAGGACTTCGAGCACGGCGAACTGCTTCCTGGTCAGTGCGACGTAACGACCGTCCCGGTAGACCTCTCTGCGGAACGGATCGAGGCGCAGACCCGCGATCTCCCGCACGGGCGGCCTGTTGTGGGCGCGCCTGCGGTCGAGCGCTCTGAGCCGGAGCACGAGCTCTTGGAGTTCGAAGGGTTTCGTGAGGTAGTCGTCGGCGCCGAGCTCGAACCCGGATGCCTTGTCGTCGAGCCGGTCGGCCGCGGTGAGCATGAGGATCGGCATGCCGCTGCCGGAGGCGACGATGCCCTTGGCGATCTCGTCACCGGAGGGTCCGGGGATGTCGCGGTCGAGGACGGCGATGTCGTAGGCGTTGACGCTCAGCAGTTCCAGAGCGGTGCTGCCGTCGCCCGCGATGTCGGCCGCGATCGCCTCCAGGCGCAGGCCGTCGCGGATGGCTTCCGCCATGAAGGGTTCGTCCTCGACGATCAGCACGCGCATGTCATCGAGACTACGAGTCGGCGCATATCGCCGGCGTATCGAAATCCGGATACGTGCCGGCAACGCGGCGCCGCCTTGGCTGGCGGTATGCATCGAACCCCGCTATCAGCACGGACGAGGAACCGCCGCATTCGGTGGCTCGTAGCGATCGGCCTGGCATTCGTCACAGCGGTGACCGCCGCGGCCCTCGGATTCCACACGCTGAAGTCGTCGTCCACCTCGGCCTCTCTGTCCGCCTTGTCCTCCTCAGCCGCAGCACAGCGTGCGCCACGCGGTGAGCACCGTGGTGTGCCCGGCGAAGCCGACGGCGTCGTCCCCGACGACGTGACCGTCTTCGACGACCGGGTGCCCGCTGTGGCCAACCTCGATCCGGGGCTGCTCAAGGCTCTCCGCCGGGCCGCGGCAGCGGCCGGGGGCGACGGGTTCTACGTCAACAGTGGCTGGCGGTCCCCGGAATACCAGAATCAGCTTCTGCGCGAGGCAGTCGCGAAGTACGGGTCCGAAGACGAGGCGGCCCGATGGGTGGCCACCGCGGCGACGTCTCCTCACGTGTCGGGGGACGCGGTCGACGTCGGACACTCCCGTGCCACGGAGTGGCTCTCCCGGCACGGCGCCGAGTACGGGCTGTGCCAGATCTACCGCAACGAACCCTGGCACTACGAACTGCGCCCCGAGGCGAGCACACACGGCTGCCCGCGGATGTACGCCGACCCCACCCGGGACCCGAGGATGCGGCCGTGACCGTCGAAGAACGAGAACGAGAACAAGAACGAAATCGGGGACAGGCCATGGTTCGGGCGGACACGCCGGAGACCGAACGGCGCGCGGCGGGCCGTCGGGACTCCGGCTCCGACTCCGACTCCGGCTCCGGCTCCGGCTCCGGCGGCCGACGCGCGGTCATCCGCCGGGCGGTCCTCTTCCGGACTCTCGGCTTCGCCGGAGCAGGGGGCGCCCCATCCGGCTCGGCCCCATCCCGCTCGGCCCCCTCCGGCTCCCGGTCAGGGCCGTGGAAGCGCGGCCTGGTGCTCGCGGCGTCGGCGCTGCTGCTGGGCCTGCTCATGCTGCTGCACGCGCGGCTGACGGGCCGCTGGGGTCTCGGCAGCCTGGTGGAGACCTTCCTTCCGTGGTTCGGCCTGTTCGTCCCATTGCTGCTGGCCGGGGCGCTGTGGCGCCGCTCGGCCTCCGCGGCGGTCGCGCTGCTGCTGCCGGTCGTGGTGTGGCTGGACCTCTTCGGCGGGCTGCTCACCGACAAGGCGCACCCGGGCAGCGACCTCACCGTGGTCAGCCACAACGTCGACGCCGCCAACCCCGACCCGGCCGGTACGGCCCGCGACCTGGCCGCCTCCGGCGCCGGTCTGCTGGCCCTGGAGGAGATCACCGCGCAGGCGAAGCCGGTGTACGAGAAGGCTCTGGCGAGGGCGTATCCGTACCACACAGTGCAGGGCACGGTCGGGCTGTGGAGCAAGTCGCCGCTGTCGGGCATCCGGCCGGTCGACACCCAAATGGACTACGGACCGCTGGCGGCCACCAAGCCGGTCGGCGCCAGGGTGGCCGGCACGCGGGCGCTGCGCGCCACGGTGGCCACGGACCGGGGTCCGCTGGCGGTGTATGTGGCCCACCTGGGCTCCGTACGCCTGTTTCCCGGGAACGGGTTCTGGACGGACAGCCGGGACCGCAACGCGAAGGCGCTCGCCGAGGCCGTCGCCGCCGAGCGGAACGCGCGGGTGGTGCTGCTCGGCGACATGAACGGCACCATGGACGACCGCGCGCTGGCCGGCATCGCCTCGCGGCTGCGTTCGGCCCAGGACATGGCCGGGGGCGGGTTCGGCTTCAGCTGGCCGGCGGAGTTCCCGGTGGCGCGGATCGATCAGATCCTGGTCCGGGGCGTGCGGCCGAAGAGCTCGTGGGTGCTGCCGGCCACCGGCAGCGACCACTTGCCGGTGGCGGCCGGGATCAGCTGGTGAACCTCGCGCGAGGGCCTGCGGGCCCGTCCCGCGCTTCCTGCGGGATCTGCCCTCGCGGAATCAGAGCGCGCCCAGGCGTACCTCCGGTACCCCCGCCCCACGCCCCGCCCCCCTCAAGCGTGGAGCGCTCCCCGCTTCTTGGTACGCTCGCCGAACGTAAACGGGGACCAGTCCCCAAATGTTTGGGAGCCAGCATGCGTATCGAGCCCATCACCGAACTGACCACGGCCTTTCCCGGTTTCCTCACCGACCCCCACCCCGCCTACCGGGCCCTGCGCGCGCAGGGCCCGGTGCACCGGGTGAAGATGCCCGGCGGCGAGACGGTCCGGCTGGTCCTCGGGTACGACGCCGTACGCACCGCCCTCGCCGACCCGCGGCTGCGCAACGACATCCGGCACTCGGCCGAGTTCGACGACGACGGCGGCTACGCGATCGGCCTCAACATGCTCCAGACCGACCCGCCCGACCACACCCGGCTCCGCACCCTCGTCGCCCGCGAGTTCACCGCCCGCCGCATCGCGCACCTGCGTCCGCGCATCGAGCACATCTGCGCCGAGCTCCTCGACGACATGACCGCCGACCGGGCCGACCGCGCGGATCTCGTGAACGACTACGCCTTCCCGCTGCCCATCACCGTCATCAGCGAGCTCCTCGGCGTCCCGGCCGCCGACCGCGCCGCCTTCCGCGGCTGGTCCAGCGACATCGTCGCCGTCGCCGACGCGGAGAAGGCCGGCGCCGCGGCGGTCGCCATGACCGGTTACCTCACCGGCCTCATCGAGGACAAGCGCCGCCAGGCCCCGGACGAGGACGGCGACCTGCTGCACGCGCTCGTACGCACCCACGACCAGGACGACCACCTCACCCCCGAGGAACTCCTCGGCATGGCCTTCCTGTTGCTCGTCGCCGGGCACGAGACCACCGCCAATCTCATATCCAGCGCCGTCCACCACCTCCTGCGCCACCCCGACCAGCTCGCCGCGCTGCGCGCCGACCCCGCCCTCGTGGACGGCACGGTCGAGGAGGCCCTGCGCTACGAGCCCCCCGCGCAGATCGCCGCCTACCGCTACAACGCCGAACCCATGACGCTGGCCGGTACCGCCCTCGACCAGGGCGAACGCGTCGTTCTCGGGCTCGCCGCCGCCAACCGCGACCCCGACCGGTTCGCCGACCCGGACCGCTTCGACATCCACCGCGACCCCGCCGTCAACCGCGCGCAGATCGCGTTCAGCCACGGCATCCACCACTGCCTCGGCGCGCCCCTCGCCCGCCTCGAAACGGCCATCGCCCTGCCCGCGCTCCTCAGCCGCTTCCCCGACCTCGCCCTCGACGAGACGGCCGACGCTCCCGAGTGGCGTCCGAGCCTGCTGCGCGGGCTGCGCAACCTGCCCGTCCGCTGGTAACGGGGCCCTCTTCCGGTTCCATCGGACCGGGCCCCTCATCCGGATATCCGGCTCCCTGGCGGGCGCCCGCTACCAACTCCCGCACGGATGTGGATGCCTGACCGACCTGAGACCTCTGAGGCTCCCTTGCGGCTTCTGCGGTGTAACGATGCTTATGCGGGTGGCGCGACAGGGAACGATCCACGCGCCGCCGGTAACGGGGAGAAAGGCTCCCTCATCAGAAGGGAAGAAACACCATGAGCATCCGCAACAACCGCAGCCGCAGCCGTATCGCCGTCGTCGCGGCGGCGCTCGCCGGGGCCGCCGCGATGTTCGCGGCGCCGGGCACGGCCAGCGCGGACCCGTCCCAGTGGCCGTGCGACTCGTCGGAGTTCTGCATCTACCACGACGCGCAGGGCGGCGGGAGTCACCTGTCGCTCTCGGAGGGCGTCTACGACCTCGGCGGCGTGGCCGGCAACCTCAACGACCACGTGTACTCGGTGAAGAACATCTCCGGCGGCAACTGGTGCCTGTACCGGGACGCCGGGTACGGGAACCAGGCCCAGCTCATCCCCGACGGCGCGGCCATCGATCTCGACCCCGGCATCGCCAGCGAGATCAGCTCCGTACAGTCCTGCTGACCCGAGTTCGGGCTCCGGCCCCGCCGGTACCGGATCGCTTCGGCGGCCCGTAGAGGACAGGTGCCGCTCGGCGTGTGATGCGCGCCCCCGTTCAGGTGTCCGACACCTGAACGGGGGCGCATCGCGTGTCTCACGCCCTGGGTCCGTCCCTCAGACCTCGTCGGGCCAGGTCAGCGGCGGGAGACTGCCCGCGAGGCGGCGTTCCTGGGCGGTCAGCGGCACGTCGGCCCGTAGCCGCTCGGGGTGGCCCGGCGGCGGACCGGCCAGGGGATGCGCCTCGGGCCGTACGGGCGGGGGCAGTTGGCCGGTCGCGTGCAGCGTGCCGAAGGCGACCAGGCCGTCCCACAGAGGACGCCACAGGGGACGCAGAAGTCGGGCGGCCACGCGGTGTCTGATCCCTGCGTTGGGCATGGCCGAAGGGTGCCAGGGGGCGGTCGAGGCGGGATGGTGTCCGGGTGGGACGGCGGCGGAAACGCGTCAGGTTGTCGTATGCCGACGCCCTGGAAGAGACCGCGGCGGGCCGGAGCCGGTCTCCTCACGCCGCCGGGCGCCGCCGCCGGGCGTGCTTCTTGTGGGCGGACTGGCGGGACACGCCGAGCGGTTCGGCGATGTCGCCCCAGGCCCAGCCCAGCGCACGGGCCCGGTCCACCTGCTGGGCCTCCATCTCCTCGACGAGCCGGCGCAGCAGGCGCACGGCGGCCAGCCCCTCCCGGATCCCGCCGGATGCCGCGGCGGCCACGAGCCGGTTCACCTCTGCTTCATCCACTCCGTCCACTTCATCCACGGCCGTCAACCTAGGCTGACTACTGAGCGTCGTCAAGCGCCTACGACGCCATAACCGGAATCGGGCTCACCGCCCCGAAACCTCTTCCTCCGAATCCTCTGCCGCGGAATCCTCTGCGGGCGATTTCGCTGCGGCCGAACGCCCTTCCGCCGGCGCCTCGTCCGCCGACGCTGTGTGCACCGACGCCTCGTCCGCCGACGCCGCTGTGTACACCGGCGCTTCGTACACCGGCGCTTCGTCCGCGCCGATGCCGAACTCGGCCAGTACCGCCTCGGTGTGCTCGCCCAGAGCCGGCACGGCGTCCATCCGCGCCTCCGTGTCGGTGAAGGTGATCGCCGGGAGCACGGCCTCGACGGGGCCGACCGGGGTCTCCACCGTGCGCCACCGGTCGCGGGCCGCCAGCTGGGGGTGGTCGGCCAGGCCGTGCACGGAGTTCAGCCGGGCGTTGCCGATGCCCGCGTCGTCGAGGGCCCGTACGAGCTCCGCCACGGTCAGCCGGGCGGTCACCTCGCCGATGAGGGCGTCCACGGCCGGGCGGTGGCGGCAGCGCGCGACGTTGGTGGCGTAGTCCGGGTGCTCCGCCAGGTCGGGGCGGCCGAGCACCTCGGCGGCCAGGGCGCGCCACTGCCGGTCGTTCTGCACGCCGATCAGTACGTCCGTACCGTCCGCCGTCGGGTACGCGTCGTAGGGGACGATCGCGGGGTGGCCCAGCGCGGCGCGCGGCGGCTGCGCCCCGGTGTGCAGGGTGGTGTAGAGCGGGTGCCCCATCCATTCGGCGATCGCGTCGAACATCGACACCTCCACGCACGCGCCGCCTCCGCCGCGCTCCCGGCGCAGCAGGGCCGCCAGGACCGCGGAGAAGGCGTAGAGGCCGGCCCCGATGTCGGCCACCGGGATGCCGGTCTTCACCGCCTCGCCCGCGGTGCCGGTCACCGAGGCGAGGCCCGTCTCGCCCTGTACGAGCAGGTCGTACGCGCGTTTGGCGCGCAGCGGGCCGCTGCTGCCGTAGCCGGACATCTCCACGACCACCAGGCGGGGGTGGGCGGCGCGCAGGGCGGCCGACCCGAAGCCCAGCCGGTCGGCGGCGCCGGGTGCGAGGTTCTGGACGAACACGTCGGCGTGCGCCAGCAGGGCGCCCAGCGCCTCGCGGCCCCGCGCGCTCTTGAGGTCCAGGGCGACCGACTCCTTGCCCCGGTTGAGCCAGACGAAGTGCGAGGAAATGCCGCGCACCGCCTCGTCGTAGCCGCGGGCGAAGTCGCCGCCGTCGGGCCGTTCGATCTTGATGACGCGGGCCCCGAGGTCGGCGAGATGGCGGGTGGCGATCGGGGCGGCCACCGCCTGCTCCAGGCTGACGATGGTGACGCCGTCGAGTGCGCGCATGGTTCCTCCAGAGGCGGGGCGAGGCGAGGGCGGTTCCGTACGAGCTTGGCGGTACGAGCGGGGCCTGCCGCCGCGGGCAGCAGCCGCACGAGGCGATCTGTGCACGGGGCCGGCACAGTCGGATCAGTACGAGCAGGTCAGGGAGGGGCGGGTCAGGTACGGGCGGGTCAGGGAGGGGCGCGTCAGATACGGGCGGTCCAGTACAGCTGCGGATCAATACGAGCGCGGCAGCCCCATCACATGCTGCGAGACGTAGTTGAGTACCATCTCCTGGCTGACCGGCGCCAGCCGCAGCAGCCGGGACTCCCGGAAGTAGCGCTCCACGTGGTACTCCTGCGCGTACCCCATGCCGCCCAGCGTCTGCACCGCCCGGTCCGCAGCCTGGAAACCGGCGTCCGCACAGAGCCACTTGGCCATGTTCGCCTCGCGCCCGCAGGTCAGCCCCCGGTCGTAGCGCCAGGCTGCCTGACGGGCCATCAGGCGGGCGGCGTCCAGCCGGGTGAGGGCCTCGGCCAGCGGGAAGGCGATGCCCTGGTTCTGTCCGATGGGGCGGTCGAAGACGACGCGTTCCTTCGCGTAGCGGGTCGCGGCGTCCAGGGCGGCTCGGCCGAGCCCCAGCGCCTCGTGGGCGAGCAGGATGCGCTCCGGGTTGAGGCCGTCCAGCAGATAGCGGAACCCTTCGCCCTCCTCGCCGATCCGGGCCGACGCGGGCACCCGGAGCCCGTCGATGAAGATCTCGTTGGAGGCCACCGCGTTGCGGCCCATCTTCGGGATCGGCCGGATGTCCATGGCCCGGCGGTCGACGTCGGCGAGGAAGACCGACAGCCCCTGGGTGGGCCGGGTCACCTCGTCGCGAGGGGTCGTACGGGCGAGCAGGATCATCTTCTGCGCGTCCCCGGCCTTGGTGATCCATATCTTGCGGCCGTCGATCACGTAGTCCTCGCCGTCGCGCCGGGCGACGGTGGAGATCCGGGTGGTGTCGGTCCCGGCGTCCGGTTCGGTCACCCCGAAGCAGACGTGCAGTTCGCCGGTGGCGGCGTGCGGCAGCACCGCGCGGCGCAGTTCCTCGCCGCCGTGCCGGGCCAGGACGTTGAGTCCGAAGATCGTCAGGTGCATCGTGCTGCACCCGTTCATGCCGGCGCCGGAGGCGGCCACCTCCTCCAGCAGCAGCGCCGCCTCCAGCACGCCGAGCCCGCCGCCGCCGTACTCCTCGGGGACGGCGATGCCCAGCCAGCCGGCGGCGGCGAAGGCGTCGTAGAACTTCCAGGGGAACTCGCCGCGGTGGTCGCGCTCGGCCCAGTACTCGGGCGGGAAGCTCCGGGCCAGGTCGCGGACGCCGGCCTGGATGTCCCGCTGCTGCTCGGTGAGTTCGAAATCCATCTGCCGCTCCGATCACTCGTGCCGTTCCTATCGTTCCTATATAAGAACGCGAGTTCGTAAGTAGGGACGAACCTAGGTACGGGTGTGCCCCCTGTCAAGGGATGGGACAGCCCGGCGCGGGCTGCGACAATGACCGCCGACGATGGCGGCCGGGCAGCGGCGCGCATGAGCACGGAGGCGACGTGGCAGGTCACAACGGCGACGGGAACGCACCAGGGGCGCCGGCCGCGGGCCCGCCGGCATCGACGCCCAAGCAGCGGACGCTCGACGAGCGGACGCCCACAGAGCGGACGACCAAGGAACTGACGCCCAAAGAACAGGCGCCCAAAGAACAGGCGCCCAAGGAACACCGGACCGTCACGCGGGTGACCACCATCCTGGAGACGGCCGCCGCCTCGGACGGCATCCGGCTGGCCGCGCTCTGCGCCGTACTGGACGCCCCGAAGTCGTCCGTCCACGGCCTCGTGCAAGGGCTGGTGGCCACCGGCTACCTCACCGAGCGGGACAGCGGCTACGTGCTCGGCCCGGCCGCCGGGGCCCTGCTCGCCGCGCCCCGGACCGCCCTGGCCGACCTCGCCCGCCCGGCGATGGAGCGGCTGCTGCGGGAGTTCGACGAGACGGTGATGCTCGGCGAACCCGTCGGCGACTCGATCGTCTACGTCCAGGTCCTCGAATCCACCCAGGTGATCCGCTACTCCGCTCCCCTGCGCACCCGGCGCCCGCTGTATCCGACCAGCACCGGCAAGGTGGCCCTGGCCCACCGCGACACGGCGCGCCGCAACGCCTATCTGCGGACCCACGTGCCGGACGAGCACCACCGCGCGCAGGTCCGCGAGGAGCTGGCGGCCGTCGCCGCCGGGGGCGTCGCCTTCAACCGCGGGGAGACCCTGCCCGACGTCAGCGCCACCGCGGCCGGGGTGTTCGCGGGCGGCCGGCTCATCGCGTGCCTGGCGGTGGCGGGCCCCACTCCCCGTACCGCCGAGCGGCTCGACACGGTCGCGGACGCCGTACGCGCCGCCGCCGCGGAACTCTCGGCCGAGCTGTCCCGGACGGGCGGCGCGCCGGCCTGACCCGCTGCCGCCCCTCGCCGAGTGGGACAGGGCAACAGGGCGACGGGTCCGGCGGCGTACGGCTTCCACCGGCCGAACGCGCGGGTCCGCGGCAGTGGCCGCCGCCACTGGACCACGGAAATTGTGAGATGCCCCCTATGCCGTGCGGCGCCGCGCCTGATGATGTTGAGAGCCGTACAGCACGGCACGCATTCGCGGAGGACGGCGCATGGACCAGCACACTCATCCCATCGGCAGCGGGCCCGGCGCGGTCGCCGACCTCGCCCGGGCACTGACCGAAGCGCTGCCCGAGGGCCGGGTCCTGACGGGGCCGGAGACCATGGACGGCTACCGGCACGACGAGGCGGAGTGGGCCCCGTACGGGCAGCCGGTCGCCGTGGTCCGGCCCCGGTCCACCGCCGAGGTCCGCACCCTGGTGCGGTGGTGCCTGGAACACCGGGTGCCGCTGGTTCCGCGCGGGGCGGGCACCGGGCTGTCCGGCGGGGCGAACGCCCTGGACGGCTCCGTCGTGGTGTCCTTCGAGGCCATGGACCGGGTGCTGGAGATCGACGCGGGCGAGCGGCTGGCCGTGGTGCAGCCCGGCGTCGTCAACGACGATCTGCGCCGGGCCTGCGCCGAGCACGGGCTGTGGTACCCGCCGGACCCGGCCAGTTCCCCGTGGTCGACCATAGGCGGCAACGTCGCCACCAACGCGGGCGGGATGTGCTGCGTCAAGTACGGCGTCACCCGGGACTACGTGCTGGGGCTGGAGGTGGTCACCGGCGGCGGCGAGGTGGTCAGACTGGGGCGGCGCACCGCCAAGGGCGTGGCCGGTTACGACCTGTGCTCGCTGCTCGTCGGCTCGGAGGGGACCCTCGGCGTGATCACCGAGGTGACGGTGCGGCTACGGGCGCAGCGACCGCCCGAGCGTACGGTGGTGGGCCATTTCGACTCGGCCGTCGCGGCGGGCGAGGCGGTCGCCGCCGTGGCCGCCGCGGGGGTGGCGCCCTCGGCGCTGGAACTCGTCGACCGGCACTGCCTGGCCGCCGTCGACGCCTGGAAGAACATGGGGCTCTCCGCCGAGGCCGACACGGTGCTGCTGGGACGGCTGGACACACCAGGGGCGGCCGGGGACGCCGAGGCGGACCTGATGGTCGACTGCTTCCGCGCGGCCGGGGCGAGCTGGGCCGCGGTCTCGACCGACCAGCAGGAGGCCGACGCCCTGTTCGACGCCCGCCGCCTGGCCTATCCGGCGCTGGAACGGCTGGGCCCGGTACTCACCGAGGACGTCTGCGTGCCCCGGGCCAAGGTGCCGGAGATGCTGGCCCGTATCGACCGGACCGCCGCCGCGCACGACCTGCTGATCGCCAACATCGCGCACGCCGGGGACGGCAACCTGCACCCTCTGATCATCACGCCGCCCGGCGACGACGAGGCGCGGGCCCGCGCGCAGCGGGCCTTCGAGGCGATCCTCGACGACGCTCTGGCGCTGGGCGGCACGGTCACCGGCGAACACGGTGTCGGGCTGCTCAAACGGCGCGGCATGGACCGCGAACTGGGCCCGGAGGTGCTGGCCCTGCACCACGCCGTCAAGAGCGCGCTGGATCCGCACGGCATCCTCAATCCGGGGAAGGTCGTCGACGTGGAAG
The DNA here is from genome assembly GCF_040654875.1 of Streptomyces sp. NPDC050610. Lineage (NCBI taxonomy): Bacteria > Bacillati > Actinomycetota > Actinomycetes > Kitasatosporales > Streptomycetaceae > Streptomyces > Streptomyces sp. NPDC050610. Next base: position 132,386 of record NZ_JBFAIV010000016.1, read on the forward strand.
GCGTGTCAGGCGTATCAGGCGTGTCGGGCATGTGAGGCGCGGCAGGGGGCGGCCGGGAAGTCGCCCGGTGAGACGAGGCCGGGCGCGCCACGTTCTCGCAGCGGATGCACACGGTGCGGGACGCCCCGGCGGAGGGCCTGGGCGAACCGGAACTCGCTGCCTGAAACGGGCACCGCTGACCGGCCCCGGGCCCCTGGGTGCACGGCCGGCTCCGGCCGGGCGACGCGGTGGCCGAGGCCGCGGTGGTTCGACCGGTTCGACCGCGGCTTGAGGGTTCTGCGCGTACCGGCCGCGCGCCCTCGGACGTAGGCGGCGAAAAGTCTCCGGGGCGGATTCAACGGAATACTTGAAGACATGAAGGCCGACGAGGGGGAAGAGCCGGTGTTCCACGCCGCCTCTTCCGCCTCGGTCTCATCGCTCATAGCGCCCTCGAAGGAATTCCCATCGGAAGGGAAAAGACATTGGGCCACATTCAAGGAAATGCCGCCGTAGTCGAAGGTTTCGTGCCGGTCATCGATCTGTCCGCCAGGGGAAGTGCGCACGGGCGCGAGCTCATAGCCGACGCGATCGGCGCGGCGTGCGAGAGCTCCGGATTCTTCACCATCGTGGGCCATGGCGTACCGCCGGAACTCATCGCCCGCATGCACGCGACGACGAACGCGTTCTTCGAATTGCCGGACACAGAGAAGGATCTGGTGGCGAACCGGCCCGGCGTCGCCGGATTCCGGCGCTTCGGAGGAACGACCGCCCTGAGCCAGGATCAGCAGACGCCTCCCGACCTGTGCGAGGTCTTCGCGTCCCATGTGACGGGAGAACTGAGCGAGGACGAACGCGCCCGGCTCGGCGACTACGAGGCTCCGTGGAAGATGGCGAACATCTGGCCCGACGCACCCGCCGGTTTCCAGGACACGTGGCACGAGTACACGGGCGCCATGGCGGAACTCGCGAGCGACATCATGCGGTTGTTCGCGCTGGCGCTCGGGCTGCCCGAAGGGTTCTGGGACGACAAGTTCGACAACCACACGTCGGCGCTCATCGCCAACTACTACTACCCGCAGCTCACGCCTCCCCTGCCGGGGCAGCTACGGCGCGGCGCGCATACCGACTGGGGCAGTCTGACGATCCTCCACCAGGAGGACGGCCTCGGCGGTCTCCAGGTCCTCCAGGGTTCCGGAGAGACCGGCGAATGGCGTGACGTGCCGGCCATTCCGGGCAGCTTCGTCGTCAACATCGGCGACCTGATGGCCCTGTGGACCGGCGGGCGGTGGGTTTCGACCATGCACCGCGTACTGAACCCGGGACAAGGAACCCGGTCCTCGCGCCTGTCCATCCCCTTCTTCCAACAGCCCAACCATGACGCTCCCGTCGAACCGATCGCCGCTATCGCGCCCCCGGACTACGAATGCCCGCCCAAGACCGGCATGACCTCCGGCGAGTGGATTTCGGCGAAGATGGTCAAGACATTCTCAACGGAGCCATAAGAAATAGGCCGTGCCCCGTAGACCGTAGGAAATAGGTCATAGATCGAAGGCACAGGAGAACACTCGGCTGCCCTTCCCCTACGGCTCTTGTCGCGGGAGGGGCGGCCCGCTCCGGACGGGGGCGACGAATTGCGGGGACGGACCGGTGAGACCATGATCGCGAGGGGGAAGCCGACCGTCAGCCGTCCGTCCGGAGGAGAAGACCATGGAGCGCCACGACATCGGGCCGCGGATGATCGGCGGGCACCTCGCGTACCACCGGGCGGTGGTCGTGGAGGAGCCCCGCCGCTGGCTGGTGCTGTCCGGCCACGAGGCCCGCGACGAGCAGGGCCGAATCGCCCACCGCGGCGACATTCGCGGCCAGATCGCACTGACCTGCCAACGCCTCGGCGAGACGCTGGACGAGGCGGGGTTCAGCTTCTCCGATATCGTCCAGATCCGCGTCTTCACCGTCGACCTGCCGGCCATGACCGCGAACTACGACGCTCTCACCACCGAACTCGAAAACCGCGGCTGCGGGCCCGCCAGCCTGCTCGCCGGGGTCAGCGCGCTCTCGGATCCGGACATGCTGGTGGAGATCGAGGCCGTCGCCGCCCAGTGAGGCGCCCGCCCGGACGACGGTCGGCCCCTGCGCTGCCGACCCCTGCGATGCAGGCCTCTCAAGCGCCCTTCGGCACCGCCGCCTCCACCACCGACAGGGACGAGGCGGTGGGATGGACGCGGACCATCGTCAGTCCCGCGTCCGTCAGCAGCCGCCGGAAGTCGTCCGCGCCGCGCTCCCGGCCGCTCAGTGACGCCATCATCAGCACGTCGAGGGTCTTGCCGTGGTGCGGCGCGTTGTCCCGTGGGATTACGGCGTCGATCACCAGCAGCCGGCTGCCCTCGGTCATCGCGGCGCGGCAGGCGCGCAGGATGCGCAGGCAGTCGTCGTCGTGCCAGTCGTGCAGGACGCGTTTGACGAGGTAGACGTCGGCCGCGGCCGGTACGGACGTGAAGAAGTCGCCGCTCTCCACCCGCCAGCGCCCGGCCAGCTCCGGCCCCTCCAGCGCGTGCTCACGCACCACCGTCTCCTGGTCGTACAGGACGCCGGTCAGCTTCCGGCCGCGCAGCAGCACCTCGCGCAGCAGCCCGCCACGGCCGCCGCCGACATCGGCGACCACACCGGTGGCGGGGAGGGGACAGGCGGCGGCGATGGCGGTGTTCTCGCCGTCGGAGAGGGCGGCCATGCCCGTGTCGAAGGCGGCGCCCAGTTCCTCGGCCCCGGCGAGGTAGTCGAAGAAGGGGGCGCCGAAGATGTCGTCGAAGACGGTGTGCCCGGCGCGTACGGTCTCCTCCAGCCGGCCGGCGGGGCGCCAGAACGTCTCGTCCGACAGCATGCCGACCGCTTCCCGCATGGACGACGGCACGTCCGAGCGCAGTAACTGGGCCAGCGGCGTCAGTCCGAAGGCGCCCGTCTCGTCCTCGTGGAAGACATCACGGGTCGCCAACAGGCGCAAGGCGCGGCGCAGATGGCCGGCGTCGGCGCCGGTCAGGGCGGCGAGCTGGTCGGGGGTGCGCGGGCCGTCGACGAGGCGGTCGGCCACGCCGAGGCGGGCCGCGGCCCGCAGTGTCGCGGAGTGGAGATAGGCCAGAGCGTGCTCGCTCAGCCGCAGTACGAGGGCGTCCTGGTCTTCGGGGGCGGGTCGGGCGGCATCCATGGCTGCCTCCTTCTGATCACGCTGGTCACGGTCGGTGGCACGGACGAGCGGAGCCGTACGGGCGTGGGTGCGGGTGCGGGTACACGTGCGGCGTTTGAGGGCGGTGAGCCGCCGTCGCCCCACGATGGCCGGGAAGCCGCGGGCCCGCCAGAGGGCGTCGGCGCGTGGCCAGAGGGCGGGGTGCGGAAGGCACGCGGGGAGCGGGCCACGCGAGTCATCCGGATCGCGAACTTCGCCCGAATGCGGCCTTGTTGTGACGGTCCGGGCGTGCGTTACATCAGAGGTACGGGTGGGCGGGGGCCGGGAGCGGCTTGGGAGGGCGGCAGCACGTACCGGGTGGCGGGGCGTCAACCGTCCCCTCCCCTGGGGCGTCCCTTTCACCGCGAACGAACCACCGGAGGTCCGGGTACCGGTTGGGGCCCGTCGGCCGCATCACGGCGGCCCACCCGCCACGGGGGTGCGGGTGGGCCACTCCAGCGCGCCGTCCGATAGCGGACAGCACAACACACCCCCGGTCGGTCACAGTTGTTCCGTGACCGACCGGGGGCGGCTGAAGGGAAGGTAGAGAAATGGGAGGTGGAGAAGCGGGGGGCAGAGAAGGCCGGGAGCGAGCCGCGCCCCCGGCCGTTCAGGTCAGCAGTTCAGGTAAGCCGTGTGAATCCAGACACCGGTGCGGCCGCCCCACAGGTCACCCATCACCCAATTCCCCTGCCTGCCGCGCAGATTCAGCTTCTGTCCGCGGTTCACCTGCCCCAGGACGGGATACTCCGTGCCGGGACCGCCCCGGAAGTTGACCCCGTTGTCGTTGACGGTGCAGACGGCGTTGATCCGCTGCACGGCCCGCGGGGCCGCGTGTCCGGGTGACGCGTCGGCGGCCGGAGCCACTGCCAGCGCGAGTCCGGCGAATACCGTGGCGGTAGCCGCAGCCGCGCAAGTCTTCCGGATACGCTTCCCAAAGTTTGCCATTGCTGTCCTCTCGGATATCCCACGCCTTTTGGCAGGGGATGCGGGCGAGCAAGATGGAGCGCAGCCGCACGGAACCTTACCCATTCCCCGCTCCGGAGCGACCGAACGGAATGCAACGCACGGCATCCCAGAAAGACCGGCAAGACCAGAAAAGGAGGAAGAAGAAAAGGCGACCCGTACGGCTTCACGGAAAAGCCCTTTGAATCGCCTTGAGAATAAATTACGTTCCTCGATCGGCGGTATCACCCAATCGTGTGAGAATATCTCCGCTTCTACCGGTTCAGGACCGTCTCGACGGCGTTGTGGGACGGCGACGTCAGGCGCAGGCCGCCGCGGGGCACAGCTGCCACAGCCCCCAACTGCCCCCGGGCGCATGCTCGGTGGCCTGCCAGGTCCGGTCGCGGTTCCACTCGCGGGCGCTCACCCTCAGTCGGCCGTCGGCGAGTTCGGTGACACTGCCCGGGGCGCCGAGCCCCACATCGACCTCGGGGACCTTCCCCATGGACCGCACCGGCCCCCAGGCGCCGGACGAGCCGCCTTGGCTCCGCACGTTCATCGAGGACGCAGCGGCGACGCTGGACGCGAAGGCGTGCAGCCGCCCGTCGCGCGTCGCGAACAGCACCACGCCGCCGTGGTACGGGGCCGGGTTCAGGCCGAAGTCCTCGGGCGCGCTCCAGTCCTCCCCATCGGCGGTGGCCTGCGCGGTGTGGCAAGAGACGCCGTACGAGGGGAAGAACACCTCCAGCCGGCCATCGGCGTCCTCGGCCGCGCTCACGTACGAGATCTTCGGCCCGACGGGCACAGCACTGACGCGCTTCCAGTCGCCGTAGGCGCCGCCCGGCTCGTCCTGAGCGCGGTGCCACAGGAACCAGGGCGTGCCCTGAGTCACCGAGTCGTCCGCGAAGTACTGGAACTGCTCGACTCGCCCGTCGCCGCGCGGCACCGACACCAAGCTGCCGTTCATGGGGCGGCTGGCCAGCCCCGCGGCGTCCGCGTTCGGGCGGCAGGCGTCGGCCCGTACAGCGGAGGAAACGAGGGAAGCGGAGGAAACGGACGGAGCGGGGGAAGCGGCATGCGCGGGCGGAACGGCCTGGGCGGGTGCGGCCATCGCCGCACCCGCCCAGATCACCACGCCTACAGCCGACAACGCACCGCGTAACGGTCTGCGAAACACGTTCGACGCACCTCCATCGCAGGGCCTCTACGCCCTTCGGCGGTACGCACATCCGTACGTACCGCCGCCGCGCAACCGCCGGGTGGGCGTCCGAGTCATCCTCGCTCGCCCCAGCGGCCACGACCAGAGGGCAGAGCCCCAACCTGCCGACGAATAAGGAGGCTTGACCGCGTCAGCGGTGCCGGTGCCTCATTACTGAGGGCCGGTGCCCGACTGGAGGGCGCCGACCGTGAAGGTGTCGCCGCACACTCGCAGCCCCGAGGTCCGCGCGGTCATGGCGTCCTTCGAACCGGGCGCGTACGCCTTCACGATCTTCCCCGTCTTCCAGCACGGGCTGTCCTTGAGGCCGTCGTTGATCGTCCGCAGCGCGGCGTACGCGCTCTCGCCCGGGGCCAGCCGCACCACGCCCCCGGCACCGCCCTCGCGCTTCGCGGGCGAGCCCACCGTCTGGCCGTCCCCCGCCAGCAGCGACACTCCGGGGTAGCCGCCCAGCGAACAGGCCTTCTTGCCCGTGTTCGTGAACACCAGCGGGTAGTGGATGTTGCCCGCCCCCACGTCCCCGGTCCCCACTCGCAGTGACATGTCGGCGGCCTCGCAGCGGTCCGAGGCGGACTGGGGCGACAGGTTCGACGCGGCGGCCGCCGCGCTTCCCTTGCCGTGACCGCCGCCGCCGGCCGTACCGGCCGCGTCGGAGCCCGAGCCGGAGCCGGATTCGGACGAGGTGCCCGCCCCGGAACCACCGGCCGAGGCAGCGGACGACGAACCGGTCGCCGCGCCCGCCTTGTCGTCCCCGCAGGCGGAGAGCGACAGCGCCGCGACAGCGACCAGCGAGACCGCGGCGGCACAACGAGCACGACGAGCGACGAGAGTGGCAGACGACATGAGAACGCCCCTTACGGGAGTACGGCAGACCGAACGCTTGCGTCTCCACTCTCCATCCGCCCGCTCACGATCCACTAACACGGCGCTAACGCCCGTACAGAAGGCCGCCGAAACGCGGCTGATACGCACCACAGACCCACAACGCCCCCACGCGACACAGCCCCGCCGCGACGCGACGGGACCGGTCGATGCGCTCAGTCGGATTCCGGGTCAGGAAACCTGCTTCACGGTGGGCTTCGCCTTGCTCCCCGCGGTCTCGAACTTCAGCTTCGTCTTGTCCGACACGACGGATTTCTCAGCGGATCCACCGCCATTGGGGACGACTCGCACATTGACCGGCGTCCCCTTCGCCGGCTCCACGGTGAAGGTCTTCGTCTGCCCCTTGCGCACGTCGGTCTGGCAGGTACCGCCCAGGTTGTCGGTGACGCATATCGCCGCCGTGTAATTCCCCTTCTGCGTCACCTGAACCGTCACCTTCGCCGCCACCCGCCCATTCCCGACCGCCGCCGCACCGGCCGCCGGCGAAAGCCCGAACCCCAGTCCCGCGGCAATACCCACAGCCGCCAGCAAAGTCACCGCACGCCGCCCGTGCCGGCCTCGCGAGGAAATACCCATAGCCATGTCGTCCCCCTGTCGCAATCTCCCGATAGGCGTTCCTGACGCCCGATCAGGACTCCGGATACCTTCCGGTCAGAACGGAATACGCACCGGCGCCGAGAGGCGTTCAAATCGGCTTCGAAAAAATCCGCGGCCCGCCCGTGAAGCGCGCCACACTCGCCCGGACGACCTCCCGGCGCCCGTCGCGCTCGGCTCCGACGCAGGCCAGGGCGGAGGGGGCCGCGATGTGTATACAGCATATGGGATACCCTCGCTCGACATAAGCCAAGGCTTACCTAAGTAGGCCGCTGGGTCGTCAGTGTCGTAAGAGTCGCCAGAGACAGCCGGAGCCCGTATGTCCCCTTCCCGCACCGTCACCGCACCGGCCCGCGCGCCCCGGCTGCCGCGTCGTGTCCTCGATCTCGTCGGCGGCGTCTTCATTCCGCTCATCCCCGCGCTCACGGGCTGCGGGCTGCTCGCCGGGCTCACCGGGCTGCTCGCGAATCTCGTCCACACCGGGCATCTGCCGTGGGCCGCCGGGACCGTCACGGTTCTGCTGCCGCTGAGCAACGGCTTCACCGCCGTGCTCTCGGTGTTCGTCGGCTACAGCGCGGCCCGTGCGCTCGGCGGTACGCCCGTGCTGGGCGGTGCCACCGCGGCGGTCATGCTGCATCCGAAGGTGGTGGCCATCCACTACAGCCTGCCGCTCATCGGCGACGTTTCCCCCAGCCACAACGAAGGCGGCCCGCTCACCGCGCTCGCCATCGGGCTGGTCACCGCCTGGCTCGAACGCCGGCTCCGGCGCGTCGTGCCACGCAGTGTGGACGAGCTGTTCACGCCGCTGCTCACCGTCCTGATCGGGGGGCTCACCACCGTTCTCGTCCTCATGCCGCTGGGCGGGGCGGCGGCCTCGGCGACCGGGACTCTCGCCTCCTGGGCGCTCGGCGTCAACGGCGCCGTCGGCGGCGCGATCCTCGGCGGCGTCTTCATACCCGGTCTGCACCAGGCGCTGATCGGGGTGACCAGCACCCTCATCCAGCAGCACGGCTCCTCCGCCCTGCTGCCCATCATGGACATGGCCGGCGCCGGACAGGTCGGCGCCGCCATCGCCGTATACCTGCGGGCCCGGCCCGGCAACGCTCTGCGCCACGCCATTCGCGCCACCGCTCCGGCGGCGCTCCTCGGCGTCGGCGAGCCCATGTACTACACCGTCACCCTCCCCCTCGGCCGCGTCTATGTGATGGGCTGCCTCGGCGGCGCGACGGGCGGCGCGTTCCTCGGCGCGTTCAACCAGTTCGGTTACACGGTCGGCGCGGTCGCCCAGGGCAAGGCCGGCTGGTCGCTGCTGCCGCTGCTGACCGGCAACCACGGCACCGCCGCCGCCATGGCCCTGTACGCCGCCGGGCTCGTGCTCGGCACCGTGGTCGGTCTCGCCGCGGCCCTGGCGGCCCTCCGCGGCGACCGGGCCACCGCGCTCCTCGAACGGACTCCGCCGCTACGGGCGGCAGCGGCCGAGGAGGCGCGGGTCCCCGCCCACCGGGCGCCCGTCGCGGGCGTGAGCCTCGTCAAGGAAGGCGTCTGACGCCTGCGACAGCCCTGGGGGCAGCGGAAGAGGAAGGGGAGAGGGCAGTCGAGGAGTTCGGCCCGGCGCTCCTCCGGTACGTAGTGGCCGCGGTCGGGAATGACGATCACGCGTCCCGAGTCAGGCACTCCCAGTGGTCGGCCAGCGCCGTCAGCTCCCCCAGCAGCGCCGCGCGCTCACCCGGCCCGTACGGCCCCAGCAACCGCTCGTCCAGCAGCCGCGCCCGCCGGTCCGCCTCCGCCAACGCCCCCTCCCCCGCCTCCGTCAAGAACAGCAACTTCCGACGCCCGTCGTCCGGAGCCGTACGCCGCACCAGCAACCCCCGTCCCTCCAACCGCCGCGCCACATCCGCCATCGTCGACGTATCCAACGCCACCGCCGACGCCATCGACGACTGATCCTCACCAGGCGCCGCCCCCACCGCCGTCAACACCGCGAACTGCGGACCCGTCAACACCGGATCCACCAACCGCACCCACGCCGCCACATACGCCTGATACAACCGCCGCACCTGATACCCCGGCGCAGCCGACAGAGCTGTGGGCGGCGTGTCCGCCCCTGTGTCAGAAGGTGTCATCTCAGCCATGACCACACCTAAACACGGCCCTCGGCGGCGCTCTCGGCCGGTCCGGGAACCGCGTCACCTTGCGACGGCCCCGGCAGTGCCTGCGCCGAAGGAGTGGAGAGTGCGGCGGACGCGTTTGGTCCGCCCTGAGGTGGGGGACCGGACCACGGTGCCGAGGGGGGCTTCCAGTGAAAGGTGTGGCACGTGGTATCGCACACCGCGCAGCATCCCCCGGCCGTCTCCGCGGTCACTCTCCATGTCAATGGCGTCCCGCACCGGTTGACCCTGGACAACCGCACGACCGTGCTCGACGCGCTGCGCGAGCACCTCGCGCTGACCGGCTCGAAGAAGGGCTGCGACCACGGGCAGTGCGGCGCCTGCACGGTGCTGATCGAGGGCCGGCACACCAACAGCTGCCTCAAGCTGGCGGTCTCCTGTGACGGTGCGGAGATCACCACGGTGGAGGGGCTGGCCGACGGGGAGAATCCGCATCCGGTGCAGCGGGCGTTCCTCGACCGCGACGGCTTCCAGTGCGGCTACTGCACACCGGGCCAGATCTGCTCCGCCGTCGGGGTCCTGACCGAGGTGGCGGACGGCCACCCCTCGCATGTGACGCCCGTGCCGCCCAGCGGCTCGGAAGCGGCCCCGGAGCCGGTGCGGCTCACCCCCGAAGAGATCCGGGAGCGCATGAGCGGCAACCTGTGCCGTTGCGGCGCGTACACCAATATCGTCGCCGCCATCGAGGACGTGGCCGGGTGAAGTCCTTCTCCTATGTACGTCCGAGCGACGTCGACACCGCCATCGCCGCTGTCTCGGCCGACCCCGCGGGCAGCTTCCTCGGGGGCGGTACGAACCTGGTCGACCTGATGAAGCTCGGGGTGGCGGCTCCGGGGCTGCTGGTCGACGTCTCCGGGCTGCCGCTGACCGGCGTGGAGCCGACCTCGGACGGCGGTCTGTCGGTCGGCGCGAACGTCCGCAACAGCGACCTCGCGGCGCACCCCGTCGTCCGGGCCCGGTACCCGGCGCTGTCGCAGGCCCTGCTGGCCGGTGCCTCGGGCCAGCTCCGCAACGCGGCGACCACCGGCGGAAACCTGCTCCAGCGCACGCGCTGCCTCTACTTCCAGGACGTGGGCAAGCCGTGCAACAAGCGGGAGCCCGGCTCCGGCTGTCCCGCGCGGGAGGGGGTGCACCGGGATCTGGCGGTGCTCGGCCACTCCGCGCACTGCGTCGCCACGCACCCCTCGGACATGGCCGTCGCCCTCGCCGCCCTGGACGCCGTCGTCCGGCTGCGCGGTCCCGACGGCGAGCGGACCGTGCCCGTGACGGACTTCCACCGGCTGCCCGGCGACCGTCCCGAGCGGGACAGCGTGATCGGCCACGGCGAACTGATCACCGCCGTGGAGCTGCCCGCCCCCGCTCCGGGCCGCTCCGCCTACCGCAAGGCCCGCGACCGCGCCTCGTACGCCTTCGCGCTCGTCTCCGTGGCCGCCGCCCTCGACGTCCGAGGCGGTACGGTCCGCTCCGCGCGGCTCGCCTTCGGCGGCCTGGCGCACAAGCCCTGGCGCGCCCGCGCGGCCGAAGAGGCGCTGCTGGGCGCGGAGGCCACGGAGGAGTCCTTCGGCCGGGCGGCCGACGCCGAGCTGTCGGCGGCCGAGCCGCTGCGGGACAACGCGTTCAAGGTGGAGCTCGCCCGCAATCTGGCGGTCCGTGTGCTCGCGGGGCTGGCCGGCGAGGCGGCCTCCGATCCCCGGTCCCCCGGCCCGTACACCGGCAGTTGAGGAGCGTTGGGATGGTTCGTACGCACAGCGCAGGTCAGGCCCTCGGCGCGCCGGTCGGCCGGCTGGAGGGCATGGAGAAGGTCACCGGCACCGCCCGGTACGCGGCCGAGCACACCCCGGCGGGCGCCGTGTACGCCTGGCCGGTGCCCGCCGCCGTGCCCTGCGGCAGGGTGACCGCGGTGCACGTGGCGGAGGCGCTGGCCGAGCTCGGGGCCGTCGCCGTCCTCACGCATGAGAACGCGCCGCGCCTCGGCGAGTGCGACGACCCGATCCTGTGGGTCCTCCAGGACGACCAGGTGCCGCACCGCGGCTGGTACGTGGCCCTCGCCGTCGCCGCCACCCCGGAGGCGGCGCGCGCCATGGCCGCCGCCGTCCGCGTCGACTATGAGACGCGGGACCACGACGTCGTGCTCACCGCCGACCATCCGGGGCTGTACGCGTGCGAGGAGGCCAACGGCGGGGCCGAGGGGACCCGGGTGCGGGGCGACTTCGACGCCTCGTACGGGTCCGCTCCGGTGCGCGTCGACGCCACGTACACGATGTCCGGCCTGCACAACCACCCCATGGAGCCGCACGCCGCCACGGCCGAGTGGGACGGCGGCCGGCTGGCGGTGCACGATTCCAGTCAGGGCGCGACGACCGTGCAGCGCACGCTGGCCGGGCTGTTCGGGCTGGCCGAGGAGCGGATCACGGTCGTCTCGGAGCATGTCGGGGGCGGTTTCGGCGCCAAGGGCACGCCGCGGCCCCAGGTGGTGCTGGCCGTGATGGCGGCGCTGCACACCGGGCGCCCGGTCAAGCTGGCGTTGCCGCGCGCGCAGTTGGCGGCGGTCGTGGGCCATCGCGCGCCGACGATCCAGCGGGTGCGGCTCGGGGCGGGCGAGGACGGGGTGATCACCGCGCTCGCGCAGGAGGTCGTCACGCAGACCTCCACCGTCAAGGAGTTCGTGGAGCAGGCCGCGGTCCCGGCCCGCGTCATGTATACCTCGCCGAACAGCCGCACCGCGCACCGGGTCGCGGCGCTGGACGTGCCGAGCCCGTCGTGGATGCGGGCGCCGGGCGAGGCGTCGGGCATGTACGCGCTGGAGTCGGCCATGGACGAGCTCGCCGAGCGGGCCGGGCTGGACCCGGTGGAGCTGCGGGTCCGCAATGAGCCCGGCGTGGAGCCGGACACCGGGAAGCCGTTCAGCAGCCGGCATCTCGTCGGCGCCCTGCACGACGGGGCGCGGCGGTTCGGCTGGTACGAGCGCGATCCCCGCCCCCGGTCCCGGCGGGAGGGGCGGCTGCTGATCGGGAGCGGCGTCGCGTCGTCCACGTATCCGGTGCTGATGATGGCCTCCCGGGCCGAGGCGCGGACGGAGCCCGGTGGCCTCTTCCGGGTCCGCGTCAACGCCACGGACATCGGTACGGGGGCCCGTACGGTTCTGGCGCAGGTCGCGGCCGACGCGCTCGGGGCGCCGTTGGACCGGGTGGGCATCGACATCGGGAGCAGCGCGCTGCCTGCCGCGTCGCTGGCCGGGGGCTCGTCCGGCACGGCGTCCTGGGGGTGGGCGGTGGACAAGGCGTGCCGTGAGCTGCGGGCGCGGCTCGACGAGCACGGGGGCGAGCCGCCGGCGGCGGGGCTGGTCGCCGTGGCGGACACGGCGGAGGAGCTGGAGAAGGAGGCGGCGTCCCCGTACGCGAAGCACTCTTTCGGGGCACAGTTCGCCGAGGTGCAGGTCGATGTCGACAGCGGTGAGACGCGGGTGCGCCGGCTGCTCGGGGTCTTCGCCGCCGGGCGGATCCTCAACTCCCGCACGGCGCGCAGTCAGTTCATCGGTGCGATGACGATGGGGGTGGGCATGGCGCTGCTGGAGGGGAGCACGATGGATCCGGTCTTCGGCGACTTCGCCGAGCGCGATCTGGCTTCGTACCATGTGCCCGCCTGCGCGGACCTGCCGGAGATCGAGGCGCACTGGCTCGACGAGGACGACGGGCGGCTGAACCCGATGGGCAGCAAGGGGATCGGTGAGATCGGCATCGTGGGGACGGCGGCGGCGATCGGCAACGCCGTGTACCACGCGACGGGCGTCCGGTTCCGTGAGCTGCCGCTGCACCCGGACAGAATCCTCGCCGGTCTCGGCCGCTTCACCTGAGCTCGCATGGGCGGGCGGGCATAGACTGGATGCGCCTTTTAGGCGGAAAGATATGAGGTGTCCGGTGTGACGGCTGGGTGTATGGCAGGCGCTCCGTGCTGGGTCAGTCTGATGGCGCGGAGCCTCGACGGCGCGGCGGACTTCTACGGTCCGCTGCTCGGCTGGCGGTTTGTGACGGGGCCCGAGCCGTGGGGCCGCTACCTGCGGGCCTTCGCCGGGGACACGGAGGTCGCGGGCGTGGGCGAGGTGGCCCGCGACTGGGAGTACCCGGTGACGTGGACGACGTATTTCGGCACGGAGAACGCGAATGAGACCGCCGCGTCGATCCGCGAGCGCGGCGGGACGGTGGCGGTGGGCCCCCTGGAGTTCGAGGCGGGCCGCATCGCGCTGGTCGCCGACCCGGCCGGGGCCGCGTTCGGCATCTGGGAGGCGACCGGCAGCGCGGGCAGCGGGCTGCGGTCGGGGGTGGCCTCCGTCTGGACGGAGCTGCGCACGCGGGACGCCTTCGACGCGGCGATCTTCTACGGCAATGTCTTCGGCTGGGACGACCGGGACCCGGCCCGCTACGAGGTGCGGTGGGAGTACGACCATGTGGTGCTGCACGTCGACGGGCGCGGCGTCGCGGCCCTGCACGGGGGCGGCACCGAGGCCGCGGTGGATCCCCGCGTCCGGCCGCGGTGGCATGTCTTCTTCCCGGTGACGGACGTCGACGAGGCGGTGCGCAGGGCCGAGAAGCTGGGCGGGGAGCTGATGGACGAGCCGCGGGAGTCCATGCACGGCCGGGTGGCGGGGCTGCGCGATCCGGACGGCGCCCTGTTCTCCGTGGTCGGCGCCCCTTCCTGAGCCGACGGGCGCTGACGGCCCGTCAGGGTGCGCTGTCGTCGGGCAGCTTCTCCAGGAGCGTACGGGACGCGTGGAGCATGAGGCGGCAGATGTCCTCGGGGTCGGCGCCCGCGATCGGGTCCTTGCCGATCACCGAGCGGGTCAGCCCGATGCCGAGGAGCCAGGCGAGGATCAGGTCGGAGCGCAGCTCGGCGTCGTCGGCGTCGGTGAGGGTGGACAGGACGCTGGTGTACTCCCGGCCGAGGAGGCGGCGCGTCTCGCTGCGCGCCTCGCCGGTGCCGGTGGAGCGCAGATACACCTCCAGCGTCCGGTCGCGGTGGCCGTCGCCGGGGTCGAGGAGGCCGCGCAGGGCGACTTCCAGCAGCCGTTCGGGCGGGGTGTCGCGCACCTGCTGCCATCCCTGCCGGGCCACCACCTCGCTGAACAGCGCCTTCTTGGTGCCGAAGTAGCGGAAGAGCAGGGCCTGGTTGAAGCCCGCGCGGGCGGCGATGTCGCGGACGGTGGTGCGTTCGTAGCCCCGCTCGGTGAACAGCGCGGTCGCCGCGTCGATGAGGGCTCGTCTGGTCGCCTCGGCGTCCCGCCTGCGCTCCGGCCGGTCTTCGGTCATCCCGCGAGCCTCCCCCGAAATGGCCGTCAGCATAACCCGAATTTGATCCGACGCCCCGTTGACCGCCCGCTCCGCCGGACCTACCGTATGTAAGCAGACGCTTACAACGGAAGACGGAAGGGGCACAGGTGACCGCCACCGACATCGAACCCGCGGCTTACCCGTTCAACGAAGCGACCGCGCTGACGCTCTCGGATCTCTACGAGGACGCCCGCAGCCGGGAAGGGCTGCTGCGGGTCCGCTTGCCGTACGGCGATCCCGCGTGGCTGGCGACCCGCTACGCCGACGCCCGGCTCGTACTCGGCGACCGCCGGTTCAGCCGCGCCGAGGCCGCACACCACGACGAGCCCCGGCAGTCCGAGGCCCAGACCAACTCCGGCATCCTCAGCATGGATCCGCCCGACCACACCCGGCTCCGCAAACTCTCGGCCAAGGCGTTCACGGTGCACAAGGTCGAGAAGTTGCGGCCGGACATACGCACGCTCGCGGAGGGCCTGATCGACGACATGATCGCGGCCGGGCCGCCCGCCGACCTCGTCGAGGACTACGCGCTGCCGATCCCCGTCGGTGTCATCTGCCGCATGCTCGGGGTGCCCACCGAGGACCGCCCGCGCTTCCGGGTCTGGAGCGACAACGCGCTGTCCACCAGCTCCCTGACCGCCGAGGAGTTCCACGCCAGCCGGGAGGAACTGCGCGAGTACATGCGGGGGTTGATCGAGCAGCACCGCGCCCACCCCGCGGACGACCTGATGACCTCCCTGATCGAGGCGCGCGACGTGGGTGACCGGCTCTCCGAGCTGGAGCTGGTCGACCTCTGCGTCGGCATCCTGGTGGCCGGGCACGAGACCACCGCCTCCCAGATCCCCAACTTCGTCTGCACCCTGCTCGACCACCCCGAGCAGCTCGCCCTGCTGCGCGAGGACCCGGACCTCATCCCGGCCGCCGTCGAGGAGCTGCTGCGCTTCGTGCCGCTGGGCGTCGGCGCCAGCCAGGCCCGGTACGCCACCGAGGACATCGAGGTGGGCGGCACGCTGGTGCGCGCCGGGGAGCCCGTGGTGGTGGCCGTCGGCGCGGCCAACCGCGACGCCCTGCGCTTCACCGAGGCCGGCGAGCTCGACGTGCGGCGGGAGAGCAACGGCCACCTCGGGTTCGGCCACGGCGCGCACCACTGCCTGGGCGCGCCGCTGGCCCGGCTCGAACTCCAGGAGGCGCTGCGGGCCCTGATCCTGCGGCTGCCCGGGCTGCGCATCACGGGCGACATCGTGTGGAAGACGGAAATGCTGGTGCGCGGGCCGCGCTCGATGCCGGTGGGGTGGTGAGCGATGACCTGGCACGTCGACGTGGACCGGAGCGTGTGCATCGGTTCGGGGATCTGCGCGGGGACGGCGCCTGAGCTGTTCCGGCTGGAGGGCGAGCGCGCCCGCGCCGTCCAGGAGGAGATCGAGCCGCAGGAGACCGCGCTGGACGTGGCCGACTCCTGCCCGGCCCTGGCGATCACCGTCACGGACGGGACGGAGGTCGTCGGGCCCCGCGAGTAGCCGCCTATGGCGGGGCGGCCCGTACCGGGTGCGGGCCGCCCCGCCGCGCTACGAACCGGGGCGGCGGCGCGGTTCAGTCCGGCTTGCGCGTCTCCGGTTCGCGGGCGTAGCGCCGGAAGCCGCGGCGCTCGTAGTTGCGCAGCGCGTGCGGATGGTCGCGGGTCGAGGTGTGCAGCCAGACCCGGCGCACCTCCGGCGCGTCCAGCGGCCGCTGGTCCCAGGCCTGCCGGACGGCGAGCGTCAGGGCGTGCCCGCCGTACCCCTGCCCGACATACCGCGGCACCAGGCCGAACGTGTCTATCTCCACGCTCCCGCCGGTTTCCCCGCGCACGCTCAGCACGCCCGCGGCCTCGCCGTCCACCCGTATCAGCCAGTGCCGCATCCGCTCGTCGCGGCGCCGGTCCAGCCAGCTGCCGGACCAGTGGTGCGGCGCGCCCACCGCTTCCCGCGTGGCGGCCAGCGTCTCGGAGCCGGCCGGCGTCTCCTCCAGGGCGACCCCCTCGGCGGGCCGTGCGGGGCGCAGTTGGGCGCGCTCGGTCATCTCCAGGTACGTGACCACGTGTTCTGTCGACATACCCATATGCTGCCAGCCGCCCGCGGCGGCTCCAGGGCCCCCTGGAGCCCCGTCCTTACGGGCGTCAGGCGCCCGGCGCCACATCCGTACGGGCGGCGGTGTTCCTCGGGACCGCCCGCGGTTCCGCCGGATCGGCGGCGCGGCGTGCGAGCCGGCGGGCGAGGGCCGTGCAGACCATCAGCTGCATCGTGTGGTAGAGCATCAACGGCAGTATCACCAGGCCGACTTCGCTGCCCGCGAAGAGCACGGTGGCGATCGGCAGGCCGCTGGCGAGGCTCTTGGTCGAGGCGCAGAAGACCGCGGTCACCTGGTCCTCCCGGTCGAAGCCCAGCAGGCGCGCCCCCTTCGCGGCGACCGTCAGTATCAGCGCGAGCAGCGCCCCGCACAGGGCGAGGAGGACGAGCAGCCGTCCCACGGAGGTCCGCTGCCAGATGCCGGCCGTCATCCCCTTGCTGAACGCGGCGTACACGACGAGCAGGATCGATCCGCGGTCGCACACCAGCGTCAGCATGCGGTGCCGGGTGACGAGGTCCACGAGCAGCGGGCGCGCCAACTGCCCGGCCAGGAAGGGCAGCAGCAACTGCACCACGATGTCGGTGACCTGCCCCAGGGAGAAGGGGACGGTGCCGCTGGAGCCGCCGCGCAGCAGCAGCGCGGCGAGCAGCGGGGTGAGGACGACGCCGAGGAGGGTGGAGAAGGAGGCCGAGCAGATCGCGGCGGCCACGTTGCCGCGCGCCATCGAGGTGAGGGCGACGGAGGACTGCACCGTCGAGGGCAGCAGGCACAGGAAGAGGATGCCGGTGGCCTGTTCCGCGTTGAGCACGGATTCGGGGAGCTGCCGCAGTGCGAGCCCGAGCAGCGGGAAGAGCGCGAAGGTGCACAGCAGGATGGGCAGGTGCAGCCGCCAGTGGCTCAGCCCGCCCAGCGCCGCCCGCGGCGAGAGCCGGACGCCGTAGAGGAAGAACAGCAGGCCCACGGCGACCTTGGTGGCGACGCCCAGGGCCTCGGCGGGCGCGCCGTCGGCGGGCAGCAGCGCGGCCAGGCCGACCGTGGCGAGCAGGGCCACGATGTACCAGTCGACACGGCCGCGCGCCAGGGCGCGCAGCCTGCGGGATGAGAGCGGCAGCATCTGAGGGTTCCCTCTTCCTTCCTGATGGCCACAGGGGGACGGTCTGGAATTGCGGAGCTCGCAGCGGTACGGCCGTGAGCGCGCGGTTCGGCGCGTACGGCTGACGGCTCACCAGGTGAACCGCGTACGGGCGAGGGGAGGCCCCGGTCGCGCTGACCGGGGCCTCCCGTTCCGTGTCGGCCGCGGGCTGTACGAGCCCGCGCCGGGTCAGAGCGCGGCGCCGGCCGGGGTGTGGTTCCTGCTGATGTTCCGCTCCAGCAGAGCCAGCGACTCGGCGACCCCCACGCTCTCCGCGGTGAACTGCGGCAGCCGCCCCTCGGCCTTCTTCAGCTCCGAGAGCGCCTGGTCGATCGCGGTCTGCGCCGCGAACAGGCACGGCGTGCTGTAGATCGCCACATCGACGCCGAGCTCGCTCAGCTCGGGCAGCGAGAGCCGCGGCGACTTGCCGCCGGCGATCTGGTTGAACAGCAGCGGCTTGTCCCCGATGACCTCGCGGACCTTGCGGATCCAGTCGACGCTGCGCACCCCGTCGACGAGGATCACGTCCGCGTCCGTGGCGGCCAGCGCCTCGGCCCGGCGCAGGATCTCGCCCTCTTCCGTGGCATCCGTGCGGGCGACGACGACCAGGTCGCGGCGCGCGGCCAGGACCATGTCCAGCTTCTCCAGGTACGCCTCCAGCGGGAGTACCTGCTTGCCGTCGACATGGCCGCAGCGCCGGGGCCGCTGCTGGTCCTCAAGGATCACCCCGGAGGCGCCGATCGCCTCCAGGTGCTGGACGACATGGCAGGCCGTCTCCGGGTCCACGTAGCCGTCGTCGATGTCGACGAGCAGGTGCTGCCGGGGGAAGGCGAGCCGCAGCCGCTGGACGAACGCGACGATGTCGGGCCACGCGATGAATCCGATGTCCGGCAGCCCGTAATGGGACGCGGCGAAACCGAATCCGGAGACGAACATGCCGTCGTAGTGCTGGGCCGCCACGGAGGCGGAGAACATGTCGAAAACGCCGATCAGGGGCGTGGTCTCCTCTTGGGAGATGGCGTCACGAAGCTGATTCGGATAATCCATGGAAACCCTCCAGCGGTTGGTCGCGTCGATGTGTTCCACCGGCTGCGGCCCGCCGAGCACAGGCGGCCGGTCACGAGGCGTCACGCACGGGGCCCGCACGGGCCGCTGACGTCCCCTCACCCACAGTTAAACCAAGGAATGGTCATGCGACAACATGACTATAGTAAAGTCGCCTGATGAGAGACGTCTTTGCGCCGATCTTGGGCGTGGAGCGAAAAGATCTCCACCGGCCTCCCGGCGGACAAAGGCGACACCCTGCCAGTACGCCCAGTTCAGCGGCGCGCGGCAACCGGGGCTTGTTCGAGTCTTGTTCGCAAAAGATCCTCTTGACGGCGAACGGCCGACGTGTGGCCTCCCCACGTAACCGTGCGAAAGAGCCCCGCGGAATGTTGAACCGGAAACGGCCCGCATACGCACATCTGACGCGAGATGGAATTTGGGTAAACGCGTCGCGGCGATCGAGCCAATGGGACCGATGCGACGAGGAGGCCGACGACGGCCGACACGGGCAGGTCCGGAATGCTCATTTATGTCACTGGAGTGAACCAAGAGACCGATGAGAGTCAAGGGCTTAAAGTGACGCCGCGCCGGAGTTAGGGTCTCCCCTGCCAGACCCCCTCGTCACGTGAGGATTCCCATGTCGGACCTATCCCGCAGGCGGTTCGCCGCGTCGTCGCTCGTACCGTTGGGGGCCGCACTGCTGCCGGCCGCGCCGGCGCTCGCGGCGGAGAACGAGCAGACGACGCAGTCCCCCTCCGCAGCGGCCGGGACGCCGCGGACCGCAGAATTCCGGCACGGCCTCCATGACCTGCTGGACCTGCGCGGACTGCCGGCGGCCGCCGAGCCGCCGGGCGACAACCCGCTCAACGTCTTCGCGGACCTGGGCGCCTGGCACGCGTACGGCCTCCCCTCCCCCTCGGACCACGACGCCCTCGGCGGCTTCAGCGGACCGCTGTACATGGCGGAGGAGTACCCCTGGTACCTCAGCCGCTCGTTCTCCCGGTTCGACCTCCTCGACACGCGGTCGCACCGCACCCTCGCGTTCTCCGAGGACCGCTCCCCCACCGTGGAGTCCGCGCCGGGGCTCCTCCTCCAGTCGTTCCGCGTCGACGGACTCCAAATCACCCTGACGCTGCGTTACGCCAGCAACCGCACCGCGCTCGTCGAAGCGAAGGTCCACAACACCGGCAGACGGGCCCGCACGCTGCGGGCCTCCTGGTCGGGGACGCTGCTGCGGCACACCGAAGAGCCGATCCGCAGCGCGCCCCGGCTCCGGGCGACCCGTACGGGCGTGGCGGTCGGCTTCTCCCGGGTCCGCTCCTACACGGACTACCTCACCACCACCGCCGCCCGGTTCGAGGTCGCGCACGCGGGAGCGGTGCACACCTCGGTCCACGGCGACGGCTACCGCACCGTCGCGCGCGAGCCCGTGACCGTACGGCCGGGCAGGACGGCGTCGTTCGTCTGGAGCGAGTCGTACACATTCACCGAGGCCGAGCGCCGCAAGGACCAACCGGCCGTACGGGAGGCGCTCGCGCACCCGGACCGGGTCGCGTTCCGCGGGGACGAGCGCTGGCGGGAGTACCTGTCGCGCGCCCTGCACGGAGTGGACGCGGGCCGCCGCCGCACGGCGGCCAAGGCGGTGCAGACCCTGGTGACCAACTGGCGCAGCCCGGCCGGCGCGCTGCGCTCGGACGGCATCACGCCGTCGCTCACCAACAAGGACTTCGCGGGCGGCTTCTGGGCGTGGGACTCGTGGAAGGAGGCTGCCTCGACGGCGCTGTTCGCGCCCCGGCTCGCCGCCTCCGCCATTGAGTCGATGTTCGACTACCAGATCACCGCGGCCTCCGAGGACCGCCCGCAGGACGCCGGGATGGTGCCGGACGCGGTGTTCTACAACAAGGCCAGCACCGGCGGTCAGAACTGGAACGAGCGCAACTCCAAGCCTCCGCTGGCCGCCTGGGCGGTCTGGCAGGTGTACGAGCGGGGCCGGGACCGGGAGTTCCTGCGCCGGATGTACCCGAAACTGACGGCCTATCACGCGTGGTGGTACCGGAACCGGGACCACGACCACAACGGCCTGGCGGAGTACGGGGCCACCGTCGACCCGGCCAACGACAGCACCAAGGAGCGCAGGCTGGCCGCGGCCTGGGAGAGCGGGATGGACAACGCGCCCCGCTTCGACGGCGCGGGCGTGGACACCAACACCGACCGCCGGGGGCGTACGGTCGGCTACTCGCTGGCGCAGGAGTCCGTGGACCTCAACGCCTATCTGTACGCGGAGAAGCGCTACCTGGCCCGCGCGGCGAACGTCCTCGGACGGCACGCGGAGTCGGCGGACCGGCACCGGCAGGCGGACCGGCTGAAGCACCGGATCCAGGAGCGCATGTACGACCCGGCCGACGGCTTCTTCCATGACTACGGCACGGACGGCCGCGGGCCGCTCACCTCGGCGGGCAAGGGCATCGAGGGCGCCATCCCGCTGTGGGCCGGCGTCGCGACGGGCCGGCAGGCGGCGTCGGTCCGGGCCGCGCTCGTCGACCCGGCGCAGTTCGCCACCCATATGCCGCTCCCGACAGTGGCGCGGAACAACCCGAAGTTCGACCCGACCGGCTACTGGCGCGGGCTGGTCTGGCTGGACCAGGCGTACTTCGCGATCCTCGGCCTGCGCGAGTACGGCTACCACCGGGACGCGGGGGCCACCACGGAACATCTCCTGCACCACGCCCGCGGTCTGCTGGGCAACGGGCCGATTCACGAGAACTACCATCCGCTCACGGGCGCGGGGCGCAACTCCTCGAACTTCTCGTGGTCGGCGGCGGCCGTCCTGGAGCTGCTGCGCCGGTGACGGCGGCGCGCCCCGGCCGAACCGGCCGGGGCGCGCCTGTTCCGCGGTGCGTGCTCAGCGGATCGGCATGCCCGACACGGTGCGGGCGATGACCAGGCGCTGGATCTCGCTGGTGCCCTCGAAGATGGTGTAGATGGCCGCGTCCCGGTGCATGCGCTCGACCGGGTACTCGCGGGTGAAGCCGTTGCCGCCGAGGATCTGGACGGCCTGGGCGGTGACCTTCTTGGCGGTCTCGCTGGCGAAGAGCTTCGACATGGAGCCCTCGGCGGAGGTGAAGGGCTTGCCGGCGGTGGCCATCCAGGAGGCGCGCCAGACCAGCAGCCGGGCCGCGTCGATCTGGGTCCGCATGTCGGCGAGTTGGAAGGCCACGCCCTGGTTGTCGATGATGGGGCGGCCGAACTGGGAGCGGGTCCTGGCGTATTCGAGGGCTTCCTCGTAGGCGGCGCGCGCGGTGCCCACCGCCATGGCGCCGACGGCCGGGCGGGACGCCTCGAAGGTGGCCATGGCGGCGTTCTTGACGCGCTCGCCGCCGTTCTTGGCGCGTTCGCGGGCGCGGGCGAGGCGCTCGTCGAGCTTTTCCTTGCCGCCGAGCAGGCAGTGGCCCGGGACGCGGACGTCCTCCAGGACGACCTCGGCGGTGTGCGAGGCCCGGATGCCGTGCTTCTTGAACTTCTGGCCCTGGGAGAGTCCGGGGGTGCCCGGCGGGACGATGAAGGAGGCGTGGCCCTTGGAGCCGAGCTCGGGGTCGACCACGGCGACGACGACGTGGACGCCCGCGATGCCGCCGTTGGTCGCCCACGTCTTGGTGCCGTTCAGCACCCATTCGTCCTTGGCCCCGTCGTAGACGGCGCGGGTGCGCATCGCGGCGACGTCGGAGCCGGCGTCGGGCTCGGAGGAGCAGAAGGCGGCGACCTTGACGTCGTCGGCGTCGCCGTACATCTGGGGGATCCAGGTGCCGATCTGCTCCTCGGTGCCGTTGGCGAGGACGCCGACGGCGGCGAGGCCGGTGCCGACGATGGACAGGCCGATGCCCGCGTCGCCCCAGAAGAGCTCCTCCATGGCCATGGGGATGCCGAGGCCGGTGGGGTCGAAGAACTGCTGGGCGTAGAAGTCGAGCGAGTAGATGCCGATCTTGGCCGCTTCCTGGATGACAGGCCAGGGGGTCTCTTCGCGCTCGTCCCATTCGGCCGCCGCCGGGCGCATCACGTCGGCGGCGAAGCCGTGGATCCAGTCGCGCACCTCCCTCTGGTCCTCATTCAGCTCCATGGTGAACTCGGCCATGACCCCTCCAACTATTTGTTACTAGCGGTAACATGAGTGTGTTACTCGCCAGTAAGCGCTGTCAACCTGGTACGGCACCCCGATCCGCTGAGTGGACCGGGTGTTACGTTGCGCATGCGTCAAGAGTCACGGGGGCGGGGAGGCACACATGGTGGAGACCAGTCAGCGCGAAGATCAGCAGCGAGCCGCGCAGGCGCGGCGCAAAGAGCTGCTGGAGGCCGCGGACCGGGTGGTGATGCGGGACGGGCCGGGGGCGTCCATGAACGCCATCGCGGCCGAGGCGGGGATCACCAAACCGATCCTGTACCGGCACTTCGGCGACAAGGGCGGGCTCTACCGCGCGCTGGCCGTGCGCCACACCGACGCCCTGCTCGACGGATTGCGCGCGGCCCTCGACTCCCCCGTCCCCCGCCGCGACCGCGTCGAGGCGACCCTGGACACGTACCTGGTGGCCATCGAGACCCGGCCGCAGGTGTACCGGTTCCTGATGCACCCCGCCGACGAGGAGCAGCCCTCGGAGCAGGGGTTCGACGTCGGCCGGCACTCCGCGCCGCTGCTGCGGCGGCTCGGCGAGGAGCTGGCCCAGGTGATCGCCGAGCGGGTCGACCTCGGCCCCGGCGGCGACCAGCTGGCGCGGGCCTGGGGCCACGGCATCGTCGGCATGATGCACGCGGCGGGCGACTGGTGGCTGCGCGAGCGGCCGTTCCCCCGCGCCGAATTGGTACGGCACCTCGCCGACCTCCTGTGGGGGCGGCTGGCCGCGGCCGGCGACCGGCTGGACGGCCCCGGCTTCTGACGGCGGCCGCGGGTCTCAGGAAGCGGCGGGTACGGCGGGCGTCGACCACGGCGCCCGCCGGGCCGCCCGCAGCGCCCGGCGCAGGCGCAGCCCCGTCAGCCGGTCGGTGAACAGCCCCCCGTCGAGGTGGTCGCTCTCATGCTGGAGGCAGCGGGCGAAGAAACCCGTGCCCACCACCCGGACCGGCGCGCCGTCCTTCGTCGTGCCCTCGACGACGGCGCGGTCGAAGCGGGGCGTGCCGGCCTCGACGCCGGGGAGCGAGAGACAGCCCTCCGGGCCGCGCACCCGCACGCCGTCGGCCTCGACGAGCCGGGGGTTGACGATGTGGCCGAGGTGGCGGCGGTCCTCGTCGTCGGGGCAGTCGTAGACGAAGACCCGCAGCGGCACGCCGACCTGATTGGCCGCGAGCCCGACGCCCCGGGCCGCGTACATGGTCGCGTACATGTCCTCGATGAGCGTGTCGAGGTCCGGACCGTACTCCTCGACCGCGGCGCAGGGCGCCCGCAGGACCGGGTCCCCGAGCAGCCGCATCGGGCGTACGAGTCCGCGACCGCCGGGGATCGTGCCGTTTCGCATGCGTCAAAGCGTACGGTCCGCGGGCGGCAGGTTCGGGCCTGCGGTCGGATCTCGATAGGCTGATCCCTGACCGATGCCTCCCGGCTGGCGATTCGGCGCGGAGGGGGCGTTCCGCCGGCGGACCACGAGGCAGGCGCGGCGCCGGATGCAAGGAGGAGCTAGGACGATGGCAGGGAACACGGAGCCGCTGTCCCCGCGGGCCAAGCTGGCCGTGACGGCGGGCAAGGCCGCGGCGGCGGTATCGCGGGCCGCGGGCCGCGGCAGCGGATCGGTGATCGGCGGCAAGGTGGCGCTCAGGCTCGACCCCGACCTGCTGGCCCGGCTGGCGACGCACTTGGACGTGGTCCTGGTGTCGGCCACCAACGGCAAGACGACCACGACCCGGCTGATCGCCGAGGCGCTGCGGGCCAGCGGAGTGGTGGTCTCGAACGCGCTGGGCGCCAACATGCCCGCGGGCATCACCTCCGCGCTGGCCGGCGGGTCCGACGCGCGGTACGGCGTGATCGAGGTGGACGAGAAGTATCTGGCGGGGGTCGCGCGCGATGTGGGGCCCAAGGCCATCGCGCTGCTGAACCTCTCCCGCGACCAGCTCGACCGGGCCGCGGAGACCCGCATGCTCGCCGAGAAGTGGCGCGAGGGCCTGGCCGGCACCAAGGCCGTGGTGATCGCGAACGCCGACGACCCGCTCATCGTGTGGGCGGCCTCCTCCTCGCCGAACGTGGTGTGGGTGGCGGCCGGCCAGGAGTGGAAGGACGACGCCTGGTCGTGCCCGTCGTGCGGCGGCGTGATGCAGCGCCCCGGCGACGACTGGTTCTGCGCCGAGTGCGGCTTCCGGCGTCCCACTCCGAGCTGGGCGCTCTCCGGCGACTACGTCCTGGACCCGCACGGCAGCGCGTGGCCGATCCACCTCCAGCTGCCGGGCCGGGCGAACAAGGCGAACGCCACCACCTCCGCGGCCGTGGCCGCCGCCTTCGGGGTGCCGCCGCAGGTGGCGCTGGAGCGGATGTACTCGGTCCAGGCGGTCGCCGGGCGGTACGACGTGGTCACCTTCATGGAGCGGGAGCTGCGGCTGCTGCTGGCGAAGAACCCGGCCGGCTGGCTGGAGACGTTCTCGCTGATCGACCCGCCGCCCACGCCGGTGATCCTCGCCGTCAACGCGCGCGGCGCCGACGGCACGGACACCTCCTGGCTGTGGGACGTGGACTACACCCGCCTCGCGGGCCACCCGATCCTCGTCATCGGCGACCGCAAGCTGGACCTGGCGGTGCGCCTGGAGGTCGCGGGGCTGGACTTCCGGGTGTGCGAGGACGTGGACGAGGCAGTGCGGATGTCGCCGCCCGGCCGGATCGAGGTCATCGCGAACTACACCGCGTTCCAGGACGTACGCCGCCGCGTCGGCAACTGACACCCGCGTAAGGAGCCTTAACCCATGAGCCAGAGCAGTCTGCGCCTGGTGTGGATCTACCCCGACCTGCTGAGCACGTACGGGGACCAGGGCAACGCCCTGGTGGTGGAGCGGCGTGCGCGCCAGCGCCGGCTGGACGTCCAGCGCCTGGACGTCCGTTCCGACCAGCAGATCCCGACCTCCGGGGACATCTATCTGATCGGCGGCGGCGAGGACCGGCCGCAGCGGCTGGCGGCCGAGCGGCTGCGCCGGGACGGCGGGCTGAACCGGGCGGTGGCCAACGGCGCGATCGTCTTCTCGGTGTGCGCCGGATACCAGATCCTGGGCCATGAGTTCATCAACGACCTCGGCCAGCGCGAGCAGGGCCTGGGGCTGCTGGACGTGGTCAGCACCCGCGGCGAGGGCGACCGGTGCGTCGGCGATGTGCTGGGCGACATCGACGAGCGGCTGGGGCTGCCGCCGCTGACCGGTTTCGAGAACCACCAGGGCGTCACGCACCTGGGCCCCACCGCGCGGCCGCTGGCGCGGGTGCGGTTCGGCAACGGCAACGGCTCGGGCGACGGCACCGAGGGCGCGTTCAACGACACCGTCTTCGGCACGTACATGCACGGCCCGGTGCTGGCCCGCAATCCGCTGATCGCGGACCTGATGCTGAAGCTGGCGCTCGATGTGAACGCGCTGCCGCCGGTGGACGAGCAGTGGTACGAGGCGCTGCGCGCCGAGCGGATCTCGGCGGCGTCGCAGCCCGCGTGAGCAGCGCGGCGCGCCCCGCGTGATGAACGCGGCATGGCCCCCGCGTGGCCAAGTGGCCCGTATGACGGACGGATCGGTTCCCCCGCCACCCGCGCTTGTAGGGTGGCGGGGATGATCCAGCCGGACGACGGGGTCCGGTCATCCGGCCCTGTTGCAAAGGTTTTCGTGCCATGCGAATTGGTGTGCTCACTTCCGGTGGCGACTGCCCCGGCCTGAACGCCGTCATCCGGTCCGTCGTGCACCGCGCGGTGGCCGACCACGGTGACGAGGTCATCGGCTTCCACGACGGGTGGAAGGGGCTGCTGGAATGCGACTACCGCAAGCTGGATCTGGACGCGGTGGGCGGCATCCTGGCCCGTGGCGGAACGATTCTCGGCTCTTCCCGGGTGCAGCCCGCGCACTTGCGCGACGGGGTCGAGCGGGCCCGCGGCCATGTCCGGGACCTGGGGCTGGACGCGATCATCCCGATCGGCGGCGAGGGCACGCTCAAGGCGGCGCGGCTGCTGTCGGACGCGGGGCTGCCCATCGTCGGGGTGCCCAAGACCATCGACAACGACATCGCGTCGACGGATGTGACCTTCGGCTTCGACACCGCGGTCGGCGTCGCGACCGAGGCCCTCGACCGGCTCAAGACGACGGCGGAGTCGCATCAGCGGGTGCTGATCGTCGAGGTGATGGGGCGGCACACCGGCTGGATCGCCCTGCATTCGGGCATGGCGGCGGGCGCGCACGCCATCGTGGTGCCGGAGCGGCCGTTCGACATCGGCGAATTGACCACGCTGGTCGGCAAGCGCTTCGAAGCGGGCAAGAAGTTCGCGATCGTGGTGGTCGCGGAGGGCGCGAAGCCGCGCGAGGGGTCGATGGACTTCGACATCGGCTCCACCGACGTGTACGGGCATGAGCGCTTCGCGGGCGTCGCCCGGCAGCTGGCGATCGAGCTGGAGCAGCGCCTGGAGAAGGAGGCGCGCCCGGTGATCCTGGGCCATGTGCAGCGGGGCGGCACGCCGACCGCGTACGACCGGGTGCTCGCGACCCGGTTCGGCTGGCACGCGGTGGAGGCGGCGCACCGGGGCGAGTTCGGGATGATGACGGCGCTGCGCGGCACGGACATCACGCTGGTGCCGCTGGCCGAGGCCGTGGAGACGCTCAAGACGGTGCCCGCCGAGCGGTACGGCGAGGCGGAGTGCGTGCTCTGAGCTGATCTTTTTCGGCCGTTTCCGCTCCCCCTGCCCCTAGGACGCGATCGGCGCCGAAAGCCGCCCCCGGCCGGAACTCCGGCCGGGGGCGGTTCTAGTCTGGTGCGGGCGCATTGGTACGAAGTAGGAGAGAGCGGATGGACCACGGCGGTCACGGCATGATGATGATGGATCTGCCGCCGTTCACGCTGGGGCGGAGCCTGGAGTTCAGCGGCGACGCTTTCTTCATGGTCGGCTGCTTGCTGGGGCTCGCGCTCTACGGCTGGGCCGTGGTGCGGCTGCGGCGGCGCGGGGACGCGTGGCCGGTGGGGCGTACGGTCGCGTTTGTCATCGGCGTGCTGACGGTGGCACTGGTGATGTGCACCAAGCTCAACGACTACGGCATGGTCATGTTTAGCGTGCACATGGTGCAGCACATGGTCATCAGCATGCTCTCCCCCATTCTGATCCTGCTGGGGGCGCCGGTGACGCTGGCGCTGCGGGCGCTGCCCACGGCGGCGCGCGGCCGAAAGGGGCCGCGCGAACTGCTGGTGGCGCTGTTGCACAGCCGGTACATGCGGATCATCACCCACCCGGTGTTCACGATTCCGCTGTTCATCGCGAGCCTTTACGCGCTGTATTTCACGCCGATCTTCGACTTCCTGATGGGCAGCAGGGCGGGGCACATCGCGATGATGGTGCACTTCCTCGCGGTGGGCCTGGTGTTCTTCTGGCCGAT
This sequence comes from Streptomyces sp. NPDC050610, assembly GCF_040654875.1. Taxonomy (NCBI): domain Bacteria; kingdom Bacillati; phylum Actinomycetota; class Actinomycetes; order Kitasatosporales; family Streptomycetaceae; genus Streptomyces; species Streptomyces sp. NPDC050610. The sequence continues at coordinate 160,569 of NZ_JBFAIV010000016.1, forward strand.
CATGGGCGTGGACCCGGGGCCGCACCGGCCGGGTTATGTGATGCGGATGCTGGAGCTGTTCGCGGGGATGCCGTTCCACGCGTTCTTCGGTATCGCGCTGATGATGGCGTCGGAGCCGATGATCTCCACGTATATGCATCCGGCGGCCTCGCTGGGCGTCGATCCGCTCTCGGACCAGATGGCGGCGGGCGGCATCGCGTGGGCGTTCAGCGAGATCCCCTCGGTGGTCGTGCTGATCGCGCTGGTCTTCCAGTGGTACAAGTCCGAGCAGCGGCAGGCGCGGCGCTCGGACCGGATGGAGGCGCGCAACGGCGACCAGGAGCTCGCGGCGTACAACGCGTATCTCGCGACGCTCCGGGCGCGCGGCGGACAGTAGCCGTCTGGCGGTGAGGACCGCGGCGGGGTGACGATGGTCCCCTGACCGCGGTCCTCGCGTTTTCGGCCGGGCCGCCATAGGGAGGTGCGGGACATGCCCGGATCTGCACGGACGATGGCCGGAATGACGGTGGGCGGCCTGGTCGTGGTGACCGGCTACAGCGTGGCGCTGGGGAGCAACGGCTGGCTGTGGTTCACCTGGGTGGTGCTGGGGCTGCTGACGGTGGGGGTGGTGGTGGCGCGGGGGAACTGAGGCGGGGCCGGTCCGCGGTGCTCGCGCCGTCCTCGACCGGTGCGGTCCGGCCTCTCCCCCGCGGGCCGCCGCGGGACTACTGTGCGTCGGCACCGGGACGAGGGGGAAGGCGGCCGCCGTGTTCTATCAGTTGCTCAAATACGTGTTCCTGGGGCCACCGCTCAGGCTGTTGTTCCGGCCGAGAATCGAGGGCATCGACCATATTCCGGATGACGGCGCGGCGATCGTCGCGGGAAATCATCTGTCGTTCTCCGATCATTTCCTGATGCCGGTGATCCTGCCGCGCAGAATCACGTTCCTCGCGAAGTCGGAGTACTTCACGGGCCGGGGGCTGCGGGGCCGGCTGACGGCGGCCTTCTTCCGCGGGGCCGGACAGATCCCGGTGGACCGCTCCGGCGGCAAGGCGTCGCAGGGCGCGCTGCGCTCGGGGCTGGCGGTGCTGCGCAAGGGCCGGCTGCTGGGGGTCTATCCGGAGGGCACGCGGTCGCACGACGGGCGGCTGTACAAGGGGCGTACGGGCGTCGCGGCGATGGCCCTGCGGGCGCGGGTGCCGGTGGTGCCGTGCGCGATGGTCGGCACGTTCGAGATCCAGCCGCCGGGCCGGTCGATGCCGCGGATCAGGCCGGTGACGATCCGGTTCGGGGAGCCGCTGGACTTCTCGCGGTTCGTGGGGCTGAGCGATGAGCGGCTGGCGCTGCGGGCCGTGACCGACGAGATCATGTACGCGATCCTGCGACTCTCCGGGCAGGAGTACGTGGACCAGTACGCGACCGAGGCGAAGAAGGCCGACCAGGCACGGCGCTCCGGGCGCCCCTTGCGCTGACCCCATTGCGCTGACGGCGAATCAGCGCACGGCGTAAAGGGATGGGCGCGCCGCTCGCGGGGGCCGTACCGTCCCGGCCATGGCGAACGGAAGCGTATTCGTGCTCGGGGCGACCGGGCAGATCGGACGGGCCGCGGTGGGCGCGCTCGCGGCGGACGGGTGGCACGTACGGGCGGCGTCGAGGAGCGCCGGCCGGGACACGAACTGGCCCGAGGACGTACGGGCGGTGGCGGTGGACCGGGAGGACGACGCGGCACTCGCGGCGGCCCTCGGGGACGGCTGCGATGTGCTGCTGGACTGCGTCGCATACGGGCAGGGGCACGCGAAGCAACTGCTGGGGCTGGCGGACCGCGTCGGGTCGGCCGTGGTGATCTCCAGCGGAGCGGTGTACGAGGACGACACGGGCCGGAGCTTCGACACACAGGGCGAGCCGGACGGCTTTCCCGCCTATCCGGTGCCGATCCCCGAGTCGTACCGTACGGTCGCGCCGAGCGATCTGACGTACGGGACGCGGAAGGTAGCGCTGGAGCGGGAGTTGCTGGCGGCCGGCGACCGGTTGCCGACGACGTTGCTGCGGGCGGGCGCCGTCCACGGCCCGCACAGCCGACTGCCGCGGGAGCTGTATTTCCTGAAGCGGGCGCTGGACGGGCGTCCGGTGCGGGTGCTGTCCTGGCGCGGCGAGAGCCGCTTCCACACCATTCATGTCGACAATCTCGCGGAGCTGGTGCGGCTCGCGGCGGCCCGGCCCGGGTCGCGGGTGCTGAACGCCGGCGACCCCGAGGCGCTGTCGGTGGCGGAGATCTCGGCGGCGGTCGACGCGGTGACGGGCGTGAAGAGCGACGTGGTGCTGGTCGACGGGGCACCCCCGGAGCCGGGCATCGGGGAGACGCCGTGGAGCGTGGCGCGGCCCGTGGTGCTCGACATGTCCGCGGCCGAACGCGAACTCGGCTACCGGTCGGTGACGGGGTACGCCGAGTCGCTGCCCCGTACGGTGGAGTGGCTGGCCGGGGAGCTGGCGGGCCGGGACTGGCGGGAGGCGTTCCCGCTGATGGCCGGGACCGGCTCCGACGGCGGGATCTTCGACTACGCGGCCGAGGACGCCTGGCTCAACGCCACTCGCGCCAAGGCCACTTGAAGTTCCGCATGAGCCGCACATGGCCGAAGACGGACCGTCCGGTGATCCGCACCACCGGGCCGTCCGCGCCGCCCTTAGGGGTCTTGCCGGGCAGGGAGCGCTTGCCGAAGAGCGCGGTGCCGGTGTCGTAGACCTGCGCCTCGTCGGGCAGCAGGATCTCGATCTTGCCGCAGAAGGAGTTGGCCTCGATCACGACTTCGCGCCGGGTGAAGACGGCGTGCCGCAGGTCGAGGACGACCGCGCCGAACCGGGCGTGTACGACGGAGTGCGGAGGCACGGGCAGTTGGCCGCCGCGCCGGATCTTGCTGAAGAGGGCGGTCACGGGCTCGGCGTCGACGGGGTCGGCGAGGGCCCGGCCAGGCTCGGGCGCGGGCAGGTCCGCGGTGAGCGGGACGAGTTCGGCTCGGGTGCGGGCCTGGTAGACGGCCTCCAGCCGGTCGGAGTGCTCGTCGGCGGAGATGCGGCCGAGGGCGAGCGCGTCGGAGAGGAGCGCCGCGGCGGCGTCGCGCTCCTGGTCGGAGGCGCGGACCGCGGGGGCCTGGGCAGCCGGGGCCGGGGCAGCGGGCCGGGCGGGCTTGCGGAGCGGCTCCGGGGCGGCGTCGTGATCGGGCATGGGCGGTCTCCTCAGCGATACGGACCCAGCGGCGCACTCACGCTATATCGCGACACTATGGAGCGGCAAGGCGACGAACACGCCGCCATCGCCCTCCCGGGCCGATCGGGACGCGCACCGCGCGCGGGGGCCGCCCCGCCTCACCCGCGAGCCTTGCCGTCCCTCCGCACCTCATCCGCCTCCGCCGCCCGGAGCAGCGCCGGCAGCAGGCCGGGGAAGCGGTCCTCGATGTCCGCGCTCCGCAGGGAGATGTAGCGCTCGCGCCCGATCCGCCGGGTGTGGGTCCAGCCCGCCTGGCGCAGGATGCGGAAGTGGTACGAGCCGGTGGCCCGCGTCACCGGCAGCTCGATGTCGCCGCAGCCCACCTCCGCTTCCACGGCCAGCCGCCGGACGATCAGCTGCCGCAGGGGCTCGCTGAACGCCTGGAGCAGCCCGCCGAGGCACAGGTCGGCGGTGTCCGGCTGGTCGGCGTCGGCCGGCGGCGAGTCGGCGGGCGGCGCGGGCAGGGTGCGCACGGAGGGAGACATTTAGAGATCTCTCAAACTGGGTGTTAGCGTACGGATTGTCATTTCGATGATCCTGTAAATGTTCCGGCGGTGCAACGCTGTGCCCTGCGGCACACCCCTGCCCGCAGCCACCCCGCCGGCACGCAGCCACTCCCCCAGAGCGTTCCCGCGGAACGCTCCCCACAGAGACGGAAGACCGCCGTGCACGACACCACCGACGCCTCCCCCACCCCAGCGCCCGCGACCGGCGGACCGGAGCAGGACGGCGACGGCACGCCGCTGCGGACGCTCTTCTGCATCGCCGTCACCCAGGAGTTCTTCAACGCCGGCGACGACGAACGCGCCGCGGTGGCCGCCGCGATCACGCCCGCCTTCGACCGGCTCGCCGAGCGCTTCGGCATCACGGTGCTCGGCACCCTCGACGACGACCAGCTGATGGTCGGCGCGACGCCCGGCTGGCCCTGGACCTCCTACATCCTCGCCGACGTGCCCGACGTGGCCACCGCCTCCGAGGTCTGCGGCATCGTCCGCGAGACGCCGGTCGGCGAGAGCCGGCTCTGGCGCTACCTGCGCGTCGAGGCGAGGCTCGGCCGCCCGCTGTTCTTCGGCACGCGGTGACGGGCCCCGCGGCCCTGAGCCGCTGTTGTCGGGCCCCGCGCCCGTAAGCCGCTGTCCTTCACCCGCTGCCGGTACGAGCCCGTCACCCGCACCGCACGTGCGGCCGACGCCGCGCGGTCCGGTCGTGCAGGGCCGCTCCCCTTCCCCTCTCTCCTTCTTCCCGCAGCTCCCGAAAGGACCCGCACCATGCTCTCCACCGGCCTCGCCGGACGCACCGTCCTGATCACCGGTTCCGCCCAAGGGCTCGGGGCCGCCCTGGTGCGCGCGTACTACGACGAGGGCGCGCGGGTCGCGGCGCTCGACGTCGACGACGAGCGCAACCGCGCCCTCGCCGCCGAACTGGACCCCAGCGGCGACCGCGTCCTCGCCATCCGCACCGATCTGCGCGACCTCGACGCCCTGGCCGCCGGCTACCGCGCCGCGAGCGCGTGGGGCCCGGTGGACGTACTCGTCAACAACGCGGCCCGGCCGCTGGTCAAGTCGCTCTGGGACATCACGCCCGAGGAGTGGGACGACGTGTTCGCGGTCAATCTGCGGGCCGCGTTCTTCCTCACGCGCATGGTCGCCGCCGACATGCGGGAGCGGGGGTTCGGGCGCATCGTCAACATGTCCTCCATCGCGGGCCAGGCGCCCCGGCCCACCGGCGCCGCCTACGGCACGACCAAGGCGGGCCTGATCTCGCTGACCCGCGTCTTCGCCGCCGAACTGGCCTCCCACGGCATCACCGTCAACGCCGTCGCGCCCGCGATGATCGACACGCCCATGGTCCGCTCCGTCTCCCCGGAGACCCTCGCCGAGATGACCGCCCAGGTGCCGCTCGGCCGCATCGCCACCCCGGAGGACGTCGCCCGCCTCGCCGTGTTCCTCTCCGCCGAGGACTCCTTCATCACCGGCGCGACGTACGACATCAACGGCGGCGCCCTCATGCGCTGACCCGCCGCCCCCGCGCGTACGCCGCGCCCCGAAGGCGTACGCGCGGGGTACGGGCCTCAGCCCGCGGTCACCGGCAGGGACGGGTAGTCGGTGTAGCCGCGGTGGTCGCCGCCGTAGAAGGTGGTGCCGTCGGGCTCGTTCAGCGCCGCCCCGGTCCGCCAGCGGTGCATGAGGTCGGGGTTGGCGATGAAGGCCCGGCCCACGGCGACGAGGTCGGCCCGGCCGCTCTCGACGAGGGCGCGCGCGGCGGTCACGTCGGTGACGGGGTCCCAGCCGTTGCTGACGATGCGGGAGCCCCCGAAGCGGTCGGCGAGGTCCTTCAGCAGCGGGGTCTCGGGGGCGCCGATGGTGTGCAGATAGGCCAGGCCCATGGCGGACAGCGCGTCGACGAGCGTCCGGTAGGTGACGGCGGTGTCCTCCGGGTCGTCTTCCAGGGCCCCATGGAGGTTGATGGCGGGCGAGATGCGGATGCCGACGCGTTCGCTGCCGATGGCGTCGGCCACGCCCTGGGCGACCTCGATGACGAACCGCGCGCGGGCCCGCGGGGTGCCGCCGTAGGCGTCGGTGCGGTGGTTGGTGGAGGGGGCGAGGAACTGGTGGAGGAGGTAGCCGTTGGCCCCGTGCAGTTCGACGCCGTCGAGGCCGGCGTCGATCGCGGCGCGCGCGGCCCGAGCGTACTCCTCGACGACGGAGGGGATCTCCTCGGTGCGCAGTGCGCGCGGGGTGGGGTGGGGCCGGCGGCCCGCGGCGGTGAACATCTCGCCCGGTGCGGCGATCGCGCTGGGGGCGACGGTCTCGGCCTGGTGCTTGTTGTCGGGGTGCGAGATGCGCCCCGCGTGCATGAGCTGCGCGACGATGCGGCCCCCGCCGCGGTGCACGGCGTCGGCGACGGCGCGCCAGCCCTCGATCTGCGCGGGGGTGTGCAGGCCGGGCGAGTTCATATAGCCCTGGCCCGCCGCGCTGGGCTGCACGCCCTCGGTGATGATCAGCCCGGCGGTGGCGCGCTGCCCGTAGTACGCGGCCATGAGGTCGGTGGGCAGGCCGTCGGGGGTGGCCCGGTTGCGGGTCATGGGGGCCATGGCGACGCGGTTGTTCAGCGTCCACTTGCCGACGGTCACCGGCTCGAAGAGATCCGACATGGGGGTGCTCCTTCTGGTGGGATGGCGGCTGCGTTGGCGAACGCGGCCGAAGAGTGGTGGCTGGGATTCAGGCGGCGGGCCGCGCGTCGGCGGCGGGCGCCCGGGAGGTCTTCACCAGGGCGACGAGGACGAGGAACGCGGCGGCCAGGAGCGCGCCCGCGACGATGAACGCGACGCGGTAGCCGTGCAGGAACGCCGCCATCCGCAAGGCATGCGAGGCCGCGCCCGTATCCGTCGTGCGGGCGGCGAGGTAGCCGCTGACGGCGGAGATGTAGAGGGTGTTGAGGAGGGCCGGGCCCAGCGCCGCGCCGATCTGCTGACTGGTGCTCAGCGCGGCGCCGGCGACTCCGGCGTCGCGCGGGTCGACGGCGGACAGGGCCACGTTGGGGCCGGCGAGGAAGAACAGCCCCACGCCCACGCTGACCAGGATCTGGGTCGGCAGGATCTCGCCCAGGTAGCCGGAGCCGGTGTCCAGGCGGGTGAGCCAGAACATGCCCGCCGTGGCCAGCGCCGTGCCGCCGACCATCAGGGGCTTGGGGCCGAGGCGGGTGACGAGGGGCGCGGCCAGCGTGGTGGTGGCGATGATGCCGACGCTGAACGGCAGGAACGCGCAGCCGGCCGCCAGCGGCGAGTAACCGAGGTTGACCTGGAGGAAGTAGGTCATGAAGAGGTTCATGCCGAACATGCCGGCGCCGAGGAGGAGGTTGCCCAGGAACACCCCGGCGCGGTTGCGTTCGAGGATCACCCGCAGGGGCAGCAGGGGGTGCGCCGTCCGGCTTTCGACAACGGCGAAGGCGGCGAGAAGGAGTACGGCCGCGGCCAGGAGCAGCAGGGTCGCGGGGGCCGTCCAGCCGTCGCCGTCGGCGGCCCGGGCGAAGCCGTAGACGAGGGCGACCAGGCCGCCGGTCACGAGGACGGCGCCGGGGATGTCGTAGTGGCGGTCTCCGGCGGCGCGGCTCTCGCGGACGAAGTGCCGGGCGGCCAGTGCCGCCGCCAGGGCGATGGGGATGTTGATGTACATGCACCAGCGCCAGCCGGCGTAGTCGGTGAGGACGCCGCCGAGCAGGAGTCCGACCGCGCCGCCCCCGCCCTGGAAGGCGCCGAAGATCCCGAAGGCCTTCGCGCGTTCCTTCTCGTCGGTGAAGGCGACCGTGACGATGGAGAGCGCCGCGGGCGCCAGGAGTGCGGCGAAGCCGCCTTGCAGGGCCCGTGCGGCGAACAGGATGCCCGGGGCGGGTGCGATGCCGCCGAGCATGGACGCCGCGGCGAATCCGAGGAGGCCGATGAGCAGGGTCCGTTTGCGGCCGGCGAAGTCGGCGACGCGTCCGCCGAGCAGCAGCAGGCCGCCGAAGGCCAGGGCGTAGGCGGTGATCATCCACTGGCGGTTCGCGTCGCTCATGCCCAAGTCGCTCTGGGCCCGCGGCAGGGCGATGTTCACGATGGACACGTCCAGGACGACCATCAGCGTCGCGACCGACGCCACGATCAGCGCCATCCATCTGCGCGGGTCGGGCGCTTGTGAGTCCGGCGCGTGGGGATCCGGCGCCTGCGGGTCCGGCGCGTGCAGGGCCGCTGCTTGTGAATCCGACGCGTGCGGGTTCGGCGCCTGCGGGTCCGCCGGTGTCCCGGCGGGCCGGGCGGGGCTGGTCATCGAGGGCTCTCCTGAGCGGTAGTCGAGGGGGACCGGCGAGCGGCGGGCCGCTCGCGTCGCCTGGAGAGTGCGACCGGCTACGGCAGAGTTGCAAAAGCTCATGCCGTTTCGGCAAGGTGGGGGCATGGACGGAATCGAACAGGCCCTGACGGCCATCGGCCCCCGGCTTCGGGAGCTGCGTCGGCGACGCGGCGTCACGCTCGCCTCGGTGGCGCAGTCCACCGGCATCTCCGAGAGCACGCTCTCGCGCCTGGAAGGCGGGGGCCGCAAACCCAACCTGGAGCTGCTGCTGCCGCTGGCCCGCGCGTACAGCGTGCCGCTGGACGAGCTCGTCGGCGCTCCCGAGACGGGCGACCCGCGGGTGCATCTGCGGCCCGTCACGCAAGACGGCATGACCTACGTGCCGCTGAGCCGCAGGCCGGGCGGGCTGCACGCGCACAAGCTCGTCATCCGCCCCGGCTCCGGCGAGCCCGAGCTGAAGACGCACGAGGGCTACGAGTGGGTCTATGTGCTCGACGGGAGGCTGCGGCTGCACCTCGGCGAGCGGTCGCTGGCCCTGGCGCCCGGTGAGGTGGCGGAGTTCGACACGCACGTACCGCACTGGCTCGGCCCGGACGACGATCAGCCGGTCGAACTGCTCGTCATCTTCGGCAAGCAGGGCGAGCGCGCCCACCTCCGCGCCCGCCCCGCCGGCCCCTCCTGACCTACGGGTCCGTCGGGTCTCGCGAGGCCCCGTCAGACCTCGTCGGGCCTCATCAGGCCCCGTCTTGCCCCTCAGACCTCGCCAGATGAAGCAGTCGTCAGCAGCGAGTCGACGCCGTGCCGGCGGTCGCCCAGGATCCGTTCGCAGACCGCCGCCTCGTTCGCCGCGCTGAAGACGTCCGCGACATCGTCGGCCACGCCCGCGCGGCGGCGGGCCACCGCCTCGTCCGCGTCGGCGTTCACCAGGTCGGCGTTGATCGCGGCGGCCGCCGTCACCCCGCCGGCCTGCGCCACGGGGATGCCGGCCATCAGGTCGGTGACGTTGCCGGCCGCCCACACGCCGGGGACGTCCGTCGCGCCGTTCGGGTCGGACGGTACGTACGTGCCCACTCCCATGGGGTGCTCCGCGACGCCGATCCCCAGGCCCGACAGGATCTCGCCGCGGGCGACGCACTTCGGCGCCACGGCCAGCGACCGCACGGGGATGCGCGGGCCGGCGGCCAGTCGCACACCGGTCAGCGCGTCGTCCGTGACCTCCAGACCGGCCACCTCCCCCGCCACGACGGCGATGCCGAGGGCGGCCAGCCGCTCCCACTGCTCCTCTTCGGGCTCGGGACCGGTGTGCAGGAAGAGCGTGATCTTCCGCGACCACTGGTGGAACAGCAGCGCCTGGTGGACCGCGGCGGCGCTCGTGCCCAGCACTCCGATCGGGGTGTCGCGCACCTCCCAGCCGTGGCAGTACGGGCAGTGCAGCACGTCCCGCCCCCACCGCTCGCGCAGCCCCGGAACCGCCGGCAGCTCGTCCGCCAGCCCCGTGGTCACCAGCAGGCGGCGCGCGCCGTAGACCTCCCCGCCCTCCGTCTCGACGGTGAAGCCCCGCTCCGTGCGGCGGGTGGCCGTCGCGCGCGCGGACAGCATCTTCCCTCCGTAGCGCGTCACTTCGTCCCGTCCGGCGCGCAGCAGCTCCAGCGGGGCCGCTCCGTCGCGCGACAGCAGGCCGTGGGCCGCGGCGGCGGGGGCGTTGCGGGGCTCGCCCGCGTCCACGACCAGGACGGACCGCCGGGCGCGCGCCAGGGTCAGCGCGCCCGAGAGGCCCGCCGCGCCTCCGCCGAGGACGATCACATCGAATGCACCGGAAACTCGTTCATCGCTCATGCGGCACACGGTGCGCGGCCCTCGGCCCGAGGTGCTATTTCTCTTGCCGGTCCGGCAAAACCATCCTGCCGGGGGCCGGCGCCGTACGAACGCACCGTGCCCCCGCACCCTCTTGAGGGAGGGGCGGGGGCACGGTTTTCGGCTGCGTGCGGGGGGTGTTACTTGGCCGCGGCGGCCTTCGGCTCAGGGGTGGCGTGCGGGGTGCACGTCACGTCCCGGTGGTCGGTCTTGCCGTCGACCAGGTAGGCGTCCACCTTGCTGTTGATGCAGGGGTTCAGCAGCCCGGTGACGCCGTGCGAGCCCGCGCCCTTCTCGATGATCATGCGGGAGCCCTTGAAGCGCTTGTGCAGCTCGACGGCGCCCGCGAACGGTGTCGCGGCGTCCTGGGTGCTCTGCACGATGAGCACCGGCGGCAGGCCCTTGTGGGACTTGACGTTCAACGGGGTCTGCTGCGGACCGCCCCAGGTGGCGCAGGGCAGGTTCATCCACGCGTTGGCCCAGGTCATGAAGGGAGCCTTCTTGTCGACCCGGGTGTTGTCGCGGTTCCACTTGTTCCAGCTCGTCGGCCACTTGGCGTCGGCGCACTCGACGGCCGTGTAGACGGCGTTGCTGTTCTCCGCCGCGATGTTGCCGGCGGTGTCGGACATGTCGGGTCCGGCGGCGGCGATGAGCGGCTTCGCGTCGCCCGCGCGGTACTTGCTCCACGCGTCGGCGACGGGGATCCAGTACGAGTCGTAGTACGGGGCCTTCTGGAAGTAGCCGATGAGCTCGGCCGGGCCGAGGACCCCGCCGATCGGGTTCTTCTTGGCGGTGGCCCGCAGCTTCTCCCACTGGCGCTGGACCTTCGCCGGGGTGTCGCCGATGTGGTAGACGGAGTCGTGCTTGGCGACCCAGTTCTTCCAGTCGCCGAAGCGGCTCTCGAAGGCCACGTCCTGTTCCAGGTTGGCCTGGTACCAGATGTTGGACTGCGCCGGGTTGACGACGCTGTCCACGATCATGCGGCGGACGTGGTCCGGGAAGAGCGTGCCGTAGACGGCCCCGAGGTACGTGCCGTAGGAGACGCCCAGGTAGTTGAGCTTCTTCTCACCGAGGGCGGCGCGGATCACGTCCAGGTCGCGGGCGGTGTTCGGCGTCGTCATGTACGGGAGCATCGCGCCGCTGCGCTCCTTGCAGCCGTCCGCGTACTCCTTGGCGAGCTTGCGCTGCGCGCGCTTGTCGGCCTCGCTGTCGGGGACCGGGTCGGCCTTGGGCGCCTTGACGAACTCCTGCGGGTCGACGCAGGAGATCGCGGCGGAGTGGCCGACGCCGCGCGGGTCGAAGCCGATGAAGTCATACGCCTTGGAGGTCTTCGTCCAGAGCGGGTTCTTCTTCGTGACCCGGGTGGGGAACTGCATGCCGGAGCCGCCGGGGCCGCCGGGGTTGTAGACGAGGGAGCCCTGGCGCTCGCTCTTGTCGCCGGTGGCCCGGGCGCGGTCCACGGCTATCTTGATGGTGCGCCCGTGCGGCTTGGCGTAGTCGACGGGGACCGTCACATAGCCGCACTGGACGGGGGCCGCCAGGCCCCAGGAGGCGGGGCAGTCCTGCCACTTGACGCCGGACTTCGCCGCCGCGGCCGCGGCGACCCGCACGCCGTACGCCTCGCGGGCGCCGTTGTGCGAGCGCTCGCCGGCGGCGGCCGTCGGCGCGGCCATGAATCCGGCTATCAGCGCGCCGGTCACCACGGTGCCGGTCGCACCGAGTATTGCTGTACGTCTCACGAAGGAACTCCCCCTGCTGGGTGCGCCGCCTCCGGGGACGGCGATGATCACGGAGCTGCGAGGGAATACTTTCGCTTCTGTCACCCATATGGACAGATCGCACAGGTGTTTCTTTACCAATCCATAAGATTCGCCGCCGCATCCAGGTAACGGCGCAGGCACAGAGCGTCGGGAGCGACGGCTGTGACCAGAGCGGCGGGGCCCGCCAAGGGGGTCAGTACGGCCGTTTCGCCCAGGAGTGTCCGCTCCACGGGCCGTTCCTCGAAGGCCGGGTCCACGACGATCAGCTGGCCGACCGCCCGGTGGCCGCCGAGGACCGCGCCGCCCTCCCAGCCGGGCGCCCCCGGCCCGTACGCCAGTTCCTGGTCGAAGAGCGGGCGGCCCGCGCGGCGCACGGTCAGCCGGGTGACGAGCCGCCCGGTGTGCTCGCCGGCCCGGCCGAGCACCTGCTCCTCGCGGAAGACCAGGCGGGCGCCGGCGGCCAGATCGACGCGGGTCGTCATGCGCAGATCGCTGCCGCCCGCGGAGATCAGCGGCTCGGGGAGCCAGCGCAGTACGGCGTCCTCCCCCACGTCGAGCCGGGTGTCGTACGTGGCGGGGGCGCCCGTGCGGCCGGGCAGCGCGATGGTGGCCGCCGTGGTGGTGAAGCGCAGCGCTGCCCGGTCGGCGACGGTGGCCGAGAGCGCGAGCGCGTCGCCGCCGAGCGGCGCGCTCATCGCTCCCACCAGGCAGGCACGGGCCTCGCGGCCCGCCGAGCGCAGCCGGCGGAGGGCGAAGGGGCCTTCGCCCTCCAGCACCGGCAGGCCGGTGGAGCCGCGTCCGTCGGGGACGGCGACGACCCGCGCCGCGGCCCGCACTCCGTATCCGGTGGCGAGGACCGCCGGGCGCGGGGCGGTCCGTACAGTCATGGCGCTCACGCCGCCGCGGTCTCCTCGGTCCAGCCCGCGAGACGCTCGCGCACCCAGTCGGAGACCGGCTTGACGCCGCCCTCGCCCTTGATGGAGGTGAAGACGACGGGGAGCTCGCCGCGCTGCGCCTCGGCGTCGCGCGCCATGCCCTCCAGGTCGACGCCGACGTACGGGGCGAGGTCGGTCTTGTTGACGACGAGGAGGTCGGCGGTGGTGACGCCGGGGCCGCCCTTGCGCGGGATGTCGTCGCCGCCCGCGACGTCGATGACGAAGATCTGGAAGTCGACCAGGCCGCGGGAGAAGGTGGCGGTGAGGTTGTCGCCGCCGGACTCCACCATGACGAGGTCGAGCGGCCCGACCTGATCCTCCAAGTCCTCGACCGCCTCCAGGTTGGCGGAGATGTCGTCGCGGATGGCGGTGTGCGGGCAGGCGCCGGTCTCCACCGCGCTGATCCGCTCGGGCGGCAGCACGGCCTCGCGGAGCAGGAACTCGGCGTCCTCGCGGGTGTAGATGTCGTTGGTGACGACGGCGATGGAGAGTTCGTCGCGCAGCGCCCGGCACAGCGCGGCGACGGTGGCGGTCTTGCCGGTGCCGACCGGGCCGCCCAGGCCGATGCGGAGCGCGCGCCGGCTGCCGTCGGGGCGGTGTGCGTCGGCGCTGTGGGTGTGGCGCTCGGGGAAGTCGTTGCCGTGGTCGAGGTGCATGTCGCTCCTGGTGCTCTGGTCGGTGTTCAGGTGCTGCGGCGAACGGTGCCGCCGGTCATGAGGCGAAGAGGCGTACGGGCCAGGTCGCGTGCTGTTCGGCGGTGATGTCGAGCAGCGGCGCGGACGGCGCGGGCAGCGTGTCCGTACCGTCCCGTACGGCCCGTGCCGCCGCTTCCGCCGCCGCCCCGGCGACCTGGTCGAGGTCGGCGGCGAGGTGCGCGAGCACGGCGGTGGCGTCGAAGGGGTCGAGGCTCAGCAGCCGCACGGTGGCGGTCGCCGGGCCGCTCACCGCCTCGTAGGCGCTCGCGTACGCCGCGTCGAGCGGGGTGAGCCCGGCCGCGCGGGCCGCGAGGCCGAGCACGATGGGCTGGTGGGCGCCGCGCGGCCGGGCCGCCGCGAGGGCGTCCAGCTCGGGCGAGGGCCAGGCGGCCCGCGCGGCGCGCATCATCTGCCGGCCCAGGCGGCGGGCGGCGGCCCGGAGCGCGGGCGCCGGGGTACGGGCGTCCGCCGCCTCGTCGAGGTCGAGGGCGTCGAGACCCGCCGCGGCCGCGGCGGCGAGCGCCGCCGACGTGAGCCCGGCGGTGTGCAGCCTGCCCCGGCAGAACCCCTCCAGGGTCGCGGCGTCCCGGATCCGGCCCGCCTTGACGGCCGGTTCGGCGCCGCCGGAGTGGGCGTGCCCGCCGGCCGGGAAGCGGCCGTCGGCGAGGACGAGCAGGGCGCCTCGGGTTCCCGTCGGGCGGGCGGCGCGGTTGTCGGAGGTCTCCGGAGGCCGTACCCGTACTCCCCCGGCGCCCGCCGCGCCCTGGGCGGGGCGGGTCGGGCGGCCGGTGAGCGGCACGGTGGCGACCGGGGCCGTAGAAACGTCGGCGGCCATATCAGAAGAGGAAGTAGCGCTGGGCCATGGGCAGTTCGGCGGCCGGCGCCGGCTCCACCGGGTCGCCGTCGATGGTGACCGTGAAGGTGTCCGGGTCGACCACGACGTGCGGCCGGGCGTCGTTGTTGCGCATGTCGGCCTTGGAGACGCCGCGGGTGGAGCGGATCGGGACGAACCGTTTGTCGAGGCCGAGCCGTTCCGGGAGCCCGTCGTCCATCGCCGCCTGCGTGACGAAGTTGATGGAACTCGCCGCCGGGGCCCGGCCGACCGCGCCGAACATGGGGCGCGGCAGGATCGGCTGCGGGGTGGGGATGGAGGCGTTGGCGTCGCCGAGCTGCGCGTACGCGATCTGCCCGCCCTTGATGACGAGCTGCGGGCGGATTCCGAAGAAGACCGGGTCCCACAGCACGAGGTCGGCGAGCTTGCCGGTCTCCACGGAGCCGATCTCGTGGTCGAGGCCCTGGGCGGCGGCCGGGTTGATCGTGTACTTGGCCACGTACCGCCGCGCGCGGTGGTTGTCGGCGCGGCCGTCGCCGGGCAGGGCGCCGCGGCGCTTCTTCATGACGTGCGCGGTCTGCCAGGTGCGCAGCACGACCTCGCCGATGCGGCCCATGGCCTGGGCGTCGGAGGAGAGGATCGAGATCGCGCCGAGGTCGTGCAGGAAGTCCTCGGCGGCGATGGTGCTGGGCCGGATGCGGGACTCGGCGAAGGCGAGGTCCTCGGGGACGGCCGGGTTGAGGTGGTGGCAGACCATCAGCATGTCGAGGTGTTCCTCGACTGTGTTGACGGTGTGCGGCCGGGTGGGGTTGGTGGAGCTGGGCAGCACATTGGACTCGGACACCACGGTGATGATGTCCGGCGCGTGCCCGCCGCCCGCGCCCTCCGTGTGGTACGCGTGGATGGAGCGCCCGCCGATGGCGGCGAGGGTGTCGCCGACGAAACCGGCCTCGTTGAGGGTGTCCGTGTGGATGGCGAGCTGGGCGCCGCTCTCCTCGCAGACGTTGAGGCAGGCGTCGATGACGGCGGGGGTCGCGCCCCAGTCCTCGTGGACCTTGAACCCGACGGCGCCCGCGCGCAGCTGGTCGCGCATCGAGTCGTACGACATCGTGTTGCCCTTGCCGAGCAGCCCGATGTTGATCGGCGACGACTCCAGCGCCTCGAACATCCGGGCCAGGTGCCAGGAGCCGGGGGTGATGGTGGTGGCCTTGCTGCCCTCGGCGGGGCCGGTGCCGCCGCCGACCAGCGTGGTGATGCCGGAGGCGAGGGCCTCGTCCACGGCCTGCGGGCAGATGAAGTGGACGTGGGTGTCGATGGCTCCGGCGGTGAGGATCTTCCCGTTGCCGGCGATGATCTCGGTCTCGGGGCCGATGACGAGATCCGGGTGGACGCCGTCCATGGTGTCGGGGTTGCCGGCCTTGCCGATGCCGATGATCCGGCCGTCGCGCAGGCCGACGTCGGCCTTGACGATGCCCCAGTGGTCGAGGATGACGGCGCCGGTGATCACGGTGTCGGGGGCGCCCTCCGCGCGGGTGGCGCGGGACTGGCCCATCGACTCGCGGATCACCTTGCCGCCGCCGAAGACCGCTTCGTCGCCGGAGTGTCCGGGGCCGCCGGAGCGGTCCTCCTCGATCTCCACGACGAGGTCCGTGTCGGCGAGCCGGATGCGGTCGCCCGCGGTCGGCCCGAAGAGGTCGGCGTAGGCGGGGCGGGTGAGCTCAGACATCGAGGGGTCCTCCGGTCTCGCCGCGCAGGCCCTCGACGATGCGCTTGCCCGCGATGGGCACGAGGTCGACCTCGACGGGGATGCCGGGTTCGAATCGGACGGCGGTGCCGGCGGCGATGTCGAGCCGCTTGCCGTACGCGGCCTTGCGGTCGAAGTCGAGACCGGGGTTGGCCTCGGCGAAGTGGTAATGGGAGCCGACCTGCACGGGCCGGTCGGCGGCGTTCAGCACGGTGAGGCTGATGTGCGGGAGGCCCTCGTTGAAACGTACGGGCTCGTCGGCGAAGAGGATCTCTCCGGGGATCATGCGGTCCGCTCCCCCTGCCAGGCGATGGGCTCGTGCACGGTGACGAGCTTGGTGCCGTCCGGGAAGGTGGCCTCGACCTGCACGTCGTGGATCATCTCGGGGATGCCGTCCATGACCTCGTCGCGGGAGAGCACCTTGCGTCCGGAGGCCATCAGCTCGGCGACGCTGTGGCCGTCGCGGGCGCCTTCGAGGATGTGCGCGGTGATGAGCGCGACGGCCTCGGGGTAGTTGAGCCGCAGCCCGCGGCTCCTGCGCCGCTCGGCGACGTCGGCCGCCACGTGGATGAGCAGTCGTTCTTGTTCATGCGGGGAAAGTTGCACGCGTCCCACCTCACTGTCGTTCCTTCCTCCGCTCACAATTGGGCAGGAGGAACCAGCGTTCCGGCCGGTAGGCGAGTGGTGCGTGGACCGCGTCGTCCGACTGAACGCAGATGGACCATATCGGTCACGAATCCGGACTTGACCTGCGGTTCTCCGTCTCGCGGCCTGTATTGCACGTTAATACTCAACCTTTTCCACCGCGTTAACTGACGCTTTGCGCATCCATAGCCAAAGCTGTAGGAGGAGCGGTGACATCGATGTCTTCGACGTGCGCACCCGGACGAGACCGCAGGTGGGACGCTCAGGAGCGGGGAGGACGCGCCCCGGGTCCGGGCGCGGTCGCGGCGAGCGCCTTCTGGCAGATCCGAGCGTCTTCGGGCAGCGACGGGCGGGTCACGGAGAGGATCGCCTTGATCGTTCCCCACTCCTTTCCCACGCCTCTCCCACTCCCCCGGCCGGGGCATCGCAGGACCGACCACCGCGAGTCGCTCACCTGAGAGGCGAGTTCGACGAATGCGTTCCCGCGCATCTCGCCGATATCGCCGAAAGAATCCCGGATTCCGAGCATGTAACGCAGCCCGGCGCAGCCCATATGGGATATCTGGAGCAGGAGCCCCACCGCGGTGCGTACGTCTCCCTCATCCAGGGCTACATGGCGCGCGTCGAATCACGCACGTGCCCGAACGAAACCGCCGAGCAGGCGGCCCCGCCAGCCGCCTGGCCCCGGCCTCGGGCTTCATGGGGCGGGCTGCCCAAGTCGGCGATCACCGTCGTACGGCCGACAGTGGCCTTCGCACTGGACAGCTCCCATGCCCTGCCGTCGTTGCGGTTTCCGACCGAGAACGGCCGTCAGGGCTCCGGAATGAAGGTGGGATCGATGCTCATCGCAGCGACTCCCTCTCGCACGGAGCGGTCGAACTGCTTGATCGCCGACGCCAAGGCGCCCCAGGTGACAGGAGAGGTCCACATGTCCGGCGTGAGGATGGAGCCGACCCGCCAGCCGTCAGCGGAATTCACAATGCGGATCAGCCCCTCCTCCGCCTGCATCGAGTCGAGCTCGAAGTCCTCATGGCCGCCAGCCGACCTCTGAAGCCAGAGCGCAAGGTGGTACGCCAACTCGGCTACGGGGAACGCCTCTTCGGACCACACCATCCGCCCCTGTTCCCAGACGGAGAGCTCTGCCTCGATGTCGAGGAGGAGCACCGCCAGAGGAGCCTCTTGCGGGGTGAGCCCCCGCTGCGGCAGATCCGACAGTCCGAAGTTCCGGCAGACGAACCGCACTGCCCCGCCTCCATGTGATCCGAGGCCCCGACACGCCCAGGCCGCCCAAATGCGGAGAATCTTACCAAGTCATGCCAGATGCCCCAACTGACCCCCGATTACCGGAGCACCCTTGGACGACGGGGATATGGCTGCCAGCAGCAAGCAGCGCCGATGGCGCCGCGTTACTTGTCGCGGTCCGTGGAGTCGGAAGGAGGACCGTCTACCCCGAAGTCCCGGCACGCGTCGAGTACGCCGCGCGTCTGGTCGATGCCGCAGGCGCACCGCAGTACGTCGTCGGCGGCTACTCGTCGCTGCGCACCGCACCCGGAGCGCGCCGCTTCGTCACCGACCTCGGCCACATCCCCGCAGAACTCCACGACGAGACCCTCGCCGGAGCGGCATTCGTGATCGAGGGCCTCCAGCTGCGCCCCCACCTCGCCCGCCACCATCCGCAGCAACGCGTCAGCCGCTGACCACCGCTCGCCCGGACCGACCCGCGCCGAAAGCGGTTCGCCCCGCCCCCGAACTGGCAGAGGCGGGGCGCGTCTCCCCGTACATCTGGTTCGACGTGGCGTGGGCACCGGAGTCCCGCTGGGTCACGCCTCCTTCCGTGCTGCCGTGTTGCCGCGCCGCGGCAGCCAGGCGGCGCTCGTCTTGTCACCGGCCAGCCCGCCGATCGCGCCCTTGAGGACGGACAGGGCGGCGGGCAGGGCCGCGACCGCCGCGGCTTTGATGGCGGAGAGGCTGGTGAGGTCGAAGCCGTCGGCGAGGAGCAGGCCGAGGAGCGTCGTCACGTAGGCGGCGACGGTGCGCTCGGCGATGTCGATGAGCAGTCGGGGCATGGGGGTCTCACTTCCAGTAGAGCCCGCGGGCGCGGGCGGTGTGCAGCAGGGCGTGGGTGGTGTCGTCCAGGGCGTCCGGGCCGTAGCTGGCTTCGAAGCGGACCGTCTCGCCCTTGCTGATGGAGCCGGTGTGGGTGAAGTCGACGAACGACAGGCCGGGCGTGGCGAGCCGCTCGATGATCGGGCCGTCCCAGCGGGAGCCGTCCTTGCGGTAGTGGTAGAAACGGCCTTGGACGGTGGCGCCGGCGGGCGCTTCGAGGGTCAGGTACACGGTGGCCGTGTACGAACCGGCGCCGGCTATGAGGTCGGTGCGGTTGATGCTCAGGGTCTTCCAGGCGTTGGGGACCAGCTCCTGGCCCTGGTTGCTGATCTCGCCCAGGGTGTACGGCACTTCTTCCTCCTGCGGTGTGGTGGTGGCCGTTTCCTACGGGGTGGCGGGGGCCGTTCCGTCGGCGCGGGCGAGGATCGCGGCCATCGGCAGCAGGCCGGGGTCGCCGTGGTCGTTCTCCGGTACGTGCTGGTGGCCGCAGTGCCCGTGGAAGGCGTTCCACTTCGCGGCCCCCATGCGCACGCCGTTGGCTCCGTACGAACCGGGGTACGCCTTGAACGCGACGTCGCCGGCCAGCGGCACCCCGTGCTCGTCGTGGGCCCACTTCGCGAAGGCGGCGAGGTCGCGTAAGGCCCAGTCGGGCAGCTCGGGGGTGTAGAGGTGGCGCACGGTCCACTTCGTGTGGGCGGCCGGGTCGCAGGTGCCGACGATCTCGACCTGGCAGACGTTGAGGGTGTTGGTCTGGACGCCGCCCGGTTTGTTGACGAGCGCTCGCGACGAGATGTCGAAGTCGAAGTGCTGGTGCCAGTTCAGCCGCTGCGCGTCGAAGTCGGGGAGAGCGGTGAAGTTGGGCGCCGCCGAGCCGCCGGCGTAGTCCGGCAGGCCGGTGCCTTCGGTGGAGTGCCAGACGATGGTGTTGACCTCCATGGGGTCGCCGCCCCATCTGGACTGCCACCACTGAGCGGTGGACGCCCCCGGATACTTCTGTGGTCCTGCCGGCATGAGGGCCCCTTCGCTGTCGCTGGATGCGGGCATGGCTGTGACGCGGGTGGCGCCGGCGGAGGCCGGCGCGGACGCGAGGATGGGTGCGGGTCTGGGGGACCGGGGCCGTGCGGAGCCGGCTGGTCATGCCCGCATCACTGTCATACCCGCCTTGAGGGCCGCTCCACCGTCCGGCCGCTGGTCAGGTGGCGGGCGGATCGCGGGCCGGGGAGCGCGGACCCCCGCGGGAGCGAGCCTGCGGCGGTCGTCGGGGCACGGGCCCGTGTCGTGCGTATGTCCCGGATGGGACTGTCGGTATGAGGGGTGTGGGGGGCCTGGGAAGGGCCTGGGTCGCGGAGGCCGGTGTCGACGGCGGCCCGCGTCCGTTCACCGGAACACGTTGTTCTTTAATCGCCCTTGATCGCCCTTGACGGATCGCGGCGAACACTAAATCCTCATGTCCGCATCAATTGCTCCGCACCACCCCCCACTTCAGATACGGAGCCCTCTGTGTTCACTTCAGTCACTTCGTCACCCCTGCGCCGTGCCGCGCTCGCCGCCGGCACCTGCACCGCGCTCGCCGCCGCCCTGCTCGGCTCGGCCGCCGGAGCCCAGGCATCGCCCCCCGCCCCCGCTCACACCCCCCTGGCCGCGCCCGACATCGACGGCGCGGCCGTCAAGGCCGACCTCGGCGAGCTGCAGAAGATAGCCGACGCCAACGGCGGCACCCGGGCCCACGGCACCGCCGGCTACAAGGCATCGGTGGACTTCATCAAGGCCAAGCTGGACGCCGCCGGGTTCACCACCAAGCTCCAGGAGTTCACCAGCGGCGGCGCCAAGGGCTACAACGTCATCGCGGACTGGCCGGGCGGCGACTCCGGCAAGGTCGTCATGGCGGGCGCGCACCTGGACTCGGTCGACGCCGGACCGGGCATCAACGACAACGGGTCCGGCTCGGCCGGGATACTCGAAGTCGCGCTCGCCGTCGCCAAGGCGGACCTCAAGCCCGCCAAGCATCTGCGGTTCGCGTGGTGGGGCGACGAGGAGGCCGGCATGGTCGGCTCCTCGCACTACGTCGACGCCCTCGGCTCGGACGGCCTGTCGAAGATCGACGGCTATCTCAACTTCGACATGATCGGCTCGCCCAACCCCGGCTACTTCGTGTACGACGACGACTCGCGGCTGGAGAAGGTCTTCACCGACTGGTTCGCGGCCAAGAAGATCGCGACGGAGCCGGAGACGGAGGGCGACGGCCGTTCCGACCACGCCCCGTTCAAGGACCGGGGCGTGAAGGTCGGCGGACTGTACTCCGGCGGCGAGCGGACCAAGACGGAGAAGCAGGCCGCCCAGTGGGGCGGCACCGCGGGCGAGGAGTTCGACGCCTGCTACCACCGCTCCTGCGACACCCTGAAGAACGTCGACGACAAGGCGCTCGACACCAACTCGGACGCGATCGCGAACGCCGTGTGGGAGCTCAGTTCCTGACGCTCCCTCAGCGCGCCGTCACCTCTCGCGGCCCGGACGCCGGTCACCGGTGTCCGGGCCGCGGTGCTCTGCCGCGATGCCGAAGCGCTGCCGTTCGCCGGGAGCGGACGCCGAGGGGCGCATCACCGACACCGTGCTGATCACCTCTTCCTCCGCCACTGTCTCCTCCTGCTCAAGTCGTTGCAGGTCAGCGGCGGATACCAGGGCGACCAGGGGTTTGCCGTGGCGGGTCACGACGACGCGTTCGCCGCCGTAGACGACTCGGTTGATCAGTTCCGCGAGCTCTGCACGGGCTTGCGTCACCGGAATCTCGTAGGCCATGCTCCCATCATAACGGGACGTACATCCTGCACATTTTTTACAGAGGTGTCACACGGCCCGTCGGCGCGCGGAAGCGCAGACGAAAGGTGCAGCGATGACCGGACCCACCGCCCGCTACGTCCTCCCCGAGCTGACCGAACGCACCAGCTCCGGGACCCGGACCATGGATCCGTACTCCAAGCTGCTGTCCGAGCGGATCGTCTTCCTGGGCACCCAGATCGACGACGCCTCGGCCAACGATGTGATCGCGCAGTTCATGTACCTCGAACACGCCGCGCCCGACCAGGACATCTCGCTCTACATCAACTCCCCCGGCGGCTCGTTCTCCGCCATGACCTCCATCTACGACACGATGCGCTACGTGTCGTGCGACATCGAGACGGGCTGCCTGGGCCAGGCGGCGTCCAGCGCCGCCGTGCTGCTGGCCGCGGGCACCCCCGGCAAGCGGTTCGCGCTGCCGAACGCCCGCGTCCTGATCCACCAGCCGTCCTTCAGCGAGCCGGTCCAGGGACAGACCTCCGACCTCCAGATCCACGCCACGGAGCTGCTGCGTACGCGCGAGCAGCTGGAGGAGATGCTCGTACGGCACACCGGGCAGAGCGCCCGGCGCATCAGCGCGGACATCGAGCGCGACAAGATCTTCGGTGCCGCGGACGCCGTCGCGTACGGGCTGGTGGACCACCTCGTCAGCAGCCGCAAGACCGGCGCCGTTCCGCCCGACGCGGCCTCTCCCGGCGCCGCGTCGCCCGACGCCCGGTGAAGGCCGGTGCTTCCGCCGGAACTGCCGCCGCTGCCTCCGCTGACGCGCGCGGAGAGCGAGCTCGTCGACCGCTATCTGGAGGCGGTCGACCTGCTGGGCCGCATCAACCCGGCGCGCGGCGACGACACTTACCGCGCCCTGCGGGCCGCACAGGCCCTGGTCACCAAGGCCGCCGGGCTGCGCGACGCGCTGGCCCTGATGCACGAGCGCGGCGAGAGCGACCTGCACGCGCCCACGCTGGCGCGTGCGCTGCGGGTACTGGACGGGGAGCGGCGGACCGGCCGGGTCTCGATGCCGCCGGGCCCGGTGAGTTGACCCGCAGGTAGCTCAACGCTCATCCCCCGATAGGCGTATGCGGACCTCGACGGTTCGCAGTGATCGACTTGCGCTACGCGCGCGGGTGCGGGTCGGGCGGCGATACCGCACCGCTGGTGCGGGGCTGCGTACGGTGCGGGACACGGGACGAAGATTCCGCGTGTCCACCCGAACAGGTCAGTCGTGACCAGCCTCACATAAGGCGCGTTCAGCTCGGAATTCGTACCAGGGATGCGTCAAGATCCCTGAGACGACAAGCCCCCGCCTCCGCGGGGCGGTCCGGGCGGACGCCGAGTCCTGCCGCCGTACCGGGCGTCTGGTCGACAGGAGCGCATCGGCAGGAGTGGAGGACCCGAGCACGGCGGGGGCCGCCTGATCGACGAAGTGCGATGAGGCGGCCCCCTCGGGGTGAAGCCGCGGTCGCGGCCGGGCAACTTCGCCAGCCCGAACCCGACAGGTCATCCTTCACAGGCGGTTGACGAAGGGTCGCGCATGACAGCGCACACACGCCCCCGACTGCTGTCCAGGACCGGCGTCGCATCCGTACTCACTCTGGCCGCCTTCGGCGCCACGAACCTCCTGCCGAGCGGCGCCCATGAGGCCGAGGCCGCCACGGTGTCCGCCAAGGCGCTGCGCGTAGCGGCGTCGAAGAAAGGCGCCCCTTACCGCTACGGGGCGTCCGGCCCCCACCGCTTCGACTGCTCGGGCCTGACCCTCTACTCCTTCAAGCGCGCCGGCAAGCGGCTGCCGCGCACGGCGGCCTCGCAGTACAACCGCACACGCCATGTCCCGGCCTCCTCCCGCAAGGGCGGCGACCTGGTCTTCTTCCACTCCCGCGGCGGCGTCTACCACGTGGGCATCTACGCCGGGAGCGGCCGGATCTGGCACGCGCCGAAGAGCGGGACGGTGGTGCGCCTGGAGAGGATCTGGTCACGGAGCGTCAGTTACGGACGTGTGGGCTGATCAGCCGCGGCCGCCGGTGACCGAGGGTGGTTCGGGCGCGGCGGGACAGCGCCCGCCCTGCCCCTGAGCACCGGCCCCTGAGAAGCCGCATGCCGTTTCACGGTCCGGTGGTGGGACGGCCCCGCTCGCCTCGTCGCTCACCGACCTGGCGAAGGGGGTCTTCCCTCCCCTCGACGGCCGCGCCGATGCTGTGCCGCAGCCCTCGCGCCGTGACGCGGGGGCCCTTTCGCTGACGGGCTGCCCCCTGGTCTTCGCCGACGCCGGCGCCGACCGGATGCGCGCCCGGTTGCCGCCCGGCGACCTCTCCGCCCCGCTCGACCCGCCTTTTCCGAGCGCCCTGTGCGACCGTACGGGCGGGTGGTGGACAGCACCGGCCTGCTCGCGGTGGCCGAAGCGCTCCGGGGTCCGCCCCCGCTCACGCTCGCCCCGGCGCGGGACCGCGAGCACCCGCGGATCGTACGCGCACTACGCCACCGGGATGACGTACCCGTGTGGACGCGTCCCGGCGGCACCGGGCCCGGGGCGGCGGAGGCGGTAAGGGCGCGGCGCTCAGCGAACGGCCGCCGCCCGCACGGCCGTTCCCCGGGCGGGCCCGGGAACTGCGGGCGGCAAGCGGTACGTACTCGACGCCGCGGGCAGCCGCACCCCGGCGAGCCGCAGTTGCGTGACCCGGCTGTGGAAGGCGCTGCCGCGCAGCAGCTGCTCGGCGATGACGGTGACCCGGCGCTGTTCCGGTACGGCCAGTGCGCTGCCCGCGGTCCAGGAGTTGAACGCGCCCATCGCCGGGCCGCACCAGACCTGCCAGTCGTTGCGCCGCTCGCCGTCCCCGGCCACGGCCCACCGCGAGCCCATGGCCAGATACCAGCGGAAGACCATCGCCATCCGGTATTTGGGGTCCCGCTCGGCGCGCCGCAGCCACTCGGGGTGGCGTTCGCGGAGGAATTCGGCGGTGTCCTTCCAGACCTCGTCCAGCGGGCGGCGCAGGACGCGCTCCTCCACGTAGGCGCGTTCGGCGGCCGGCAGGTCCGCCAGGCCGCCGTGGTCCCGGTAGAGGCCGTACAGACGGTCGGCGTGCCCCGCGAACATCGAGCCGCGGGCCAGCACTTGCACGCGCACCCCCTGCTCGAACATGTCCGCCGCCGGGGCCATCGCGCAGTCGGCCGGACCGGCGCCGGCCAGCAGCCGCTTGACGTCGGGCGAGGTGCCCGCCTCCGTGGCGGCCTGGTTGACCGAGCCGGTGACGACGTATGCCGCGCCCATCGCGTAGGCGGCCACCACCGCTTCCGGGGTGCCGATCCCGCCGGCCGCGCCGATGCGTACCGGCGCGGCGTACGGGCGTTCGCGGGCGACGCGGTCCCGCAGCCGGATGACGGCGGGCAGCATGACGGTGAGCGGGCGGCGGTCGGTGTGACCGCCGGAGTCGGCCTCCACGGTGATGTCGTCGGCCATCGGGACCGAGCGGCCCAGCTCGGCCTGTTCCGCGGAGATCAGGCCGCGGGCCACGAGGTCCGCCGCGAGGGCTTCGGGCGCGGGGTGCAGGAACAGCTCGGCGGTCTCGGGCCGGGAGACCTTGGCGATGAGGCGGTGCTCGGCCCGTACGCCGGTGGCGCCGGGGTCGCGGCGCAGTCCGGCGAGCCGGTAGCGCACGAGATCGGGGGTCAGCTGGACGAAGGCCGACGCCTCCACGCACCGCACGGCGTGGCGCAGGCACGCGTCGACGCAGGTGCGCTCCAGGTTCGGCGCCATGGGGCTGTGGATGAGGTTGCACGCGTACGGCGCCTGGTCGCGGCCCAGCTCGCGCTCCAGGCGTGCCAGCGCCTGCCCGACGCGGTCGCCGGACAGTCCGGCCGAGCCGAAGGAGGCGAGGCAGCCGCCGCGGGCCAGCGCGATGACCAGGTCCTCGGAGGAGATGCCGCCCGCCATCGCCCCGGCCATGTAGGCGTAGCGCACCCCGTGGTGGCGACGGAACTCCGCGGAACCCAGCCGTTCGGGGGGCTGGGGCGCGGCGGCCGCGAGGGCGGTGGTGCCGCTGTCCAGGGCGGGCGCGTCGTGGGTGGCTCCCACCCGGCCGCCGCGGTCGACGATGTAGCAGGGCCGGTCGAGTGCGGCCAGTACGGTGTGGACGCCGTCCGGGTCGTACCGCACGCTGTTCGGGGTCATCGGCCGTCCTTGGTGCAGCGCTGTTCGGCGGGCCGGATCTCGACCGCGATGTTGTTCACTTCGTAGATGCGCAGGTCGTCACGCCAGACGCTGCCGTCGGCGCGGACCAGGACGCGCCCGTCGTCCCGGCGCGCCTCGCGGATGTGCACCTCGCCGCGCACCCGCTGGTGCTCGCGCAGGATCTGGCCCCGGTAGGACCAGCTCAGTTCCTCGCCCACGGCGACGGAGCAGCGTGGGTCCGGCAGGTGGTCGGCCAGGCCGGTGTACAGGGCGTAGGCGTACACGGTCTGGTAGAGCATCTGCACCCCGGCGGAGCCCGGCATCACCGGGTCCCGGAAGAAGTGCTGCTCGAAGAACCAGTCGTCGGGGCGGACCGGCTTCGTGCCCAGTAGGTATCCGCGGCCGTGGTCGCCGCCGTCCGGTACGAGGGCCACGTCCGTCAGCAGGGCGAGCCGTCCGCTGCCCAGCCGGCGGTCCTCGCGGAGGTCCAGTCGCCGGACGTCGGCGGGCGGTCGGGGGCAGCGGTCCAGCCAGGGCGGGACCCGGTCACCGCCGTCGAGGCCCTGCTGCTTGTCCAGCAGTTCCGGGGTGAGGTACCCGTGGACGGCCTCGCCGGTGTAGAAGGGCTCTCCGTCGCTGTGCAGCTCGAAGCCGTAGCGCTGTAGGACGCCGCCCGGCAGCGCGGTGTGCGAACGCAGCGTGACGTGCTGCTCGACGGTGACGGCTCCGGGAGTGATCGGACGGAGCAGGCGGCAGCGGCCTTCGAGGTTGCGGCAGCTCAGGTCCTGGTCGGGGTACTCGTCCGCGACGCCGAGGTACATGCCGAACAGGCCGGCCGGCTGCAGGGCGGTCTCCATGAGCGCCAGTTGCGGGAACGCGCCGCCGTTCTCCCGGACGTACCAGGGGTCCTGGGGCACGTCGTACTCCGTGGTCCCCCGGCTGCCGGGCCGGTACTCGCCGGGGGCGCCTTCCGCCGACACGATACGGTCCAGCATCCGCATCTCCCCGCGGGGCAGCGAGGGACGGACCAAGAGCGCCGTGTCCTGTCGGCCGGTGAGCGCGTGGGGCGGCGCGTCGTCGTCGTACTCGGCGAACACCATCGCGCGCAGTTCGTCGGAGAGCACCCAGCCTCCGTCCGCGCTGCCGCTTCCCGGGGGCTCTTCCTGTGCGGTGGGGCCGGAGCCCTCGCGGACGGCCCCGGAGTGTGCCGCGGGCCCGGCGGAGGCAGTGCGTTCGTCCGGTGGCGGGGCCGATGGCGGCGCGGCGGCCGGCGACGAGCCGGACGCGGATGCCCGTGCGAGCTGCCAGGCGATGACGGCCTGATGGGCGTCGAGCACGGCGGCGTGCGCACGCTGAACCTGCCGGGCCAGTCGTACGGCCGGCGCCGACGCCGGTGATCCAGGCGTCCCGTCGTCCTGCGGCCCGGGCCCTGCGGGCGGCGCAGCGGGGGAAGCAGCCGGTGGCGCGGCGAGGGGCACGCCCTCGAAGGCGAGTTCTTCCATGGTCGCTCCCCCGCTCATCCCTGGCCGAGGCCGTTGGACCCGGCCTCTTCGGCGACGTTCCGGGTGACGGTGGCCGGGTCCATCCACAGCGTCCGTACGTCGCTCCACCGCTGGAGGACCCGCCCGTCCGGCGCGCACGCGGTGACCGTGAACTCCCCGAAGACCTGCGCGGGCCCTCCGTCGCCACGGGCGTCCGCCACGATGACGAATCCCTCATCGTCGGGGAGCGGCGCGAACAGTTCCACGCGTGCCGCCGTCACGGGGACGGGGATGTCGCCGCTCTCGGCCTGTGACAGCAGTGCCAGAGCGCCGGTCTGCAACAGCAGGTCGGCCGCGGCCGGAGCGTACAGCCCGCCCGCGTAAGCGCCCTTCGC
This sequence comes from Streptomyces sp. NPDC050610, assembly GCF_040654875.1. Taxonomy (NCBI): domain Bacteria; kingdom Bacillati; phylum Actinomycetota; class Actinomycetes; order Kitasatosporales; family Streptomycetaceae; genus Streptomyces; species Streptomyces sp. NPDC050610. Next base: position 188,077 of record NZ_JBFAIV010000016.1, read on the forward strand.
GAGTCCGGGGTCGGGCAGCCGCGCGGCCACCACCAGCCGGCCGGGCTCTTCCAGCAGGACGTTGCGCAGTCCGCGCAGCGCCGGTCCGTGGAAGAGCCGCCCGGTGCCGTAACTGGGATGCGGCGTGTCGCCGGGCATGTACGGCGGCAGTTCTACGCGGGGCGCCTCGGGAGCGGCTTCGGCCTGCTGGAAGCGGCCTTCGTAGCACAGCCGGCCCCGCTCCCCGGCTTCGTGGACGGCGACGCGGGTGACCGCGGGCCCCTGGTCGTTCTCCGGGGCGAGGCGGACGCGGTAGCTCTCCGCGTGGCCGCTGACGAGGAAGATTCCGTGCGCGATGCGGAAGTCACGGCACCCGACCACCGGCCGGCTGCCGCCGTGGGCGCGTTCGACGGCGTTCAGCGCCCAGCCCACGGCGGCCGTCATCGGCAGGACCGGTACCCCGCCGAAGCAGTGGTCGCGGAGCACCGGTTCGGCGCCGATGCCGGTGAGGGAGCGGTACGCGGTGCGCCCCGTAGGGGGGAGCCGGTCGAGCCGGTGGTAGAGCGGGCCGGTCGGGCCGACGACGACGACCCCGCTCGCCTCCTTGCCCTGGGCCATCTGCGCCAGGAAGTACTCACACCCCTCCTCGCGGGAGAGCACCGGCACCCCGGCGTCGGTGAACAGCTGCTGTACGGCGGTCGCCATGCCGCCGGCCCACGGCCCCCAGGCGAGGGGCAGCACACGGCAGCGGGGGTGGGCGGCCTGGAAGGCGCAGCCGAATCGGTTCAGCCCTTCGTTGGCGACCGCGTAGTCGGCCTGCCGCAGATTGCCCCAGATGCCCGCGACGGAGGAGAAGAGCACCAGGTGGCGCAGGCGCTCGGTGTCCAGGGCGGCGAGCACGTGAGACAGGCCGGCCAGTTTGGTGTCGACCACGGCGGCGACCGATTCCGCGGTCGTCTCCGCCAACGGGCGGTCGCCCAGGACTCCCGCGCCGTGCAGCACCCCGGTGACGCGCGCGGCGTACGGGGCGAGGGCCGCGGCCACCGACCGCGCGTCGCGGACGTCCGCGGCCACGTACTCGGCCGCCGCCCCGTGGGAGCGGAGCGCGGCGAGGGTGGACCGGATGGAACGCTGCTGGACGAGGCGCCTGGCGTGCCGCTCGACGCGCGTACGGACGGACGGTTCGCCCGGGTCCTCGCCCGCTCGCCGGGCCTGTGCTTCGAGGGCGGCGTGGAGTTCTTCGGCGCTGCCCAGGCCGGTGGCCCAGGCCGGTTCGTCCTCCAAAGGCGTGCGGCCGAGGAGCAGATAGCCGCAGGGGTGTTCGCGGGCCAGGGCTTCGACGCACCAGGCCGTGATGCCGCCCGCGCCGCCGGTGACGAGCAGGAGGTCGTCGGCGGTGAGGTCCGTGGGCCCTTCCGGGGCGGGTGCGTGCGGCGCGGGTGTGCTGGACAGCTCCGGCGCGCGGCGTCCCGCGGCGTCCACGCCGACTTCCCGCACGTCGGTGGCCAGGTCGGCGATCTCGGCGGCGAACGCCTCGCCGACGGTCTCGGCGGCGAGGTCCGGGGCGAAGTCCATGGCACGGCAGAACAGCGTCGGCGCCTCCAGGCCGACGGCCTTGACCAGGCCGCCGAGCCCGCCGGCGAGGGCGGCCACCGGGTCGGCGCCCGCGCCGCCGTAACCGAGCGAGCCGTCGAGCCGGGTGACCGACACCAGGCCGGCACGGGCGCCCGAGCCGGCCGCCGTCCTCAGGAGGGGGACGGTGTGCTTGGCGACGAGGATCGCGTGCCGCAGCCGTGCGACAGCTTTCTCCGCTCCCCCGTCCGTGCCGCGGCTCGCGGGCAGGACGCACAGGTCGAGGCGAGGTTCGTCGGTGAGGAGTTCGGCGAGTCGCGTGGCCAGCGTGTCCTCGTCCCAGTCCGTCAGCCGCAGGCCGGCGCCACCGGCGTGGGCGTCGGGCGCGGCCCCGGGCAGCGTCAGGCGGCTGACGTGCCAGCCGCGGTCGGACAGTGCCGCCGCGAGCGTGCCGGGCAGTTCGCCGCCGTCGTCGAACAGGAGGGCCCGCGGCTGTCGCGCGTAGGCGTCGGTGCACACGTCGACCGGCGGCAGGTCCCTCAGCGTGACGAAGGTGCGACCGGCCGGAGCGCCCAGCGAGGCGGGCAGTAGTTGCGGGCCGTTCTCGGCGAGCGTCGCGAGAATCAGTTCCATCAGTTCACGGACGGTCCCGGCCTCGCTGAACCGGTACATCTCACTGCGGGCGATCGCCGGATAACGCCGCATCAGCTCCGCGCCGATCTCCACCTGTTTGAGCGAGTCGATTCCCAGGTCGGTCTGGATGTACATGTCGGGTTCGATCATGTCGACGTCGTAGCCGGTCTTCTCCGCCACCACGGTGCGGAAGACCCGCTCCAGCTCTTCCGGGTCCAGCACCCCATCGTTCATGGGCTGCTGGGCCGCCGTGCCGCCGTCCTGCCCGGCGGCCCACAGCTCGGCCAGCGCCGACTTCGGCGCGGCCGGAACGCCCTGCGCCGCACTGGACTCCGGCACACTGAACACCTGCGTGCCGGACTCCGCCGAGGGCGGCCCGTTCCGCTGCGGGAACAGCGGCACCACGGAAGTGGACGCCGCCACTGCGGTGCCCGCGCCCGATACGTCCCCCTGCCACGGGGCCGGCCCGTCGCCCGGCAGCCGCAGCAGTCCGCTGACGACTTCCCCGGCTCTGGCGTGCGCCTCCCCCAGCGCGAGGCTGTGTTCGGTCACCGTGTTGACCGCCGCGACCAGGGACTCGTCCAGCGGCCCGCGTGAGCTGCCCTCCCGCAGGAGCCCGGTCAGCTGCTCGGCCGTACGGATCTGGCTGTCCAGGTAGCGGGTGTGCGCCGCCAGGTGGTCGGCGGCGGCACGCGAGAGCGGATCGCCGCCCTCGGCTCGTACGGCCGCGGCGGGTGCGGGTACGGGTACGGGTACGGCTGCGGCGCGGTCCCGCTCCTGCTCTTCCTTCTCCCGCTCCAGCGCCCGGGCCGTCGCGCTCGCCGTCTCGGCCAGCAGTTTCTCGTGCCCGGGCCGCAGGTTCTCCAGCGCGAAGAAGGGCCCCTCCAGAGCGCGGGCCACCCGGGACGGCTCGGGGCGCTCGGGCCGTGGCGGCGGCGCGTACCGGTCGGCGAGGGACAGCGGCAGCCCCAGTACGGCCAGTTGCACGGCGGCCTGCTTCAGCGCCGCGCAACTGTCCGTACCGGCGCCCGCGTCGCAGGACACCGTGTGCGCGCCGCGCTCGCCGAGGAATCGTTCCACCAGCTGGGTCAGTACGCGACCGGGGCCGAACTCGACGAAGACGCGGATGCCGTCGGCGTACATCTCCTCCACCCGGGCGGCGAAGTCCACGGGTTCGCACAGCTGCTGGACGAGGGTGCGGCGGTTGGCCGCCGCGTCGGCGCCGTACGCCGCGCCGGCGGTGTCGGCGTACACGGGCAGGGCCGGGGCGGTGAACTCGGCCGCCGCGCAGGCCGCGGAGAACGCCTGTGCGGCATGGTGCACGCGGGGGGTGTGGAAGGCCGCGGCGACCGGGAGTCGACGGGCCGGCAGGTCGTGGGAGGCGCACCAGTCGACGAAGTTCCGGACGGCGGGGGTGGGGCCGCCGACCGTGTGCTCGTCGGGGGCGTTGCGGTTGCACACCGTCAGCTCGGTGTGCTCGGCCAGGGCGTCGTCCAGCGCGGTTCGCGGCATGCGGACGGCCGCCATCGCGCCGGGGTCGCGGTCCTGGCCGACGGGCTGTTCCATGGCCTGCCCGCGGGCGCGCGCCAGGGTCGTGAACGCCTCGTCGTCCAGTGCCCCGGCGGCCCACAGCGCGGACAGCTCCCCGAAGCTGTGACCGAGCATCCCGTGCGGGGCGAAACCCAGCTCCCGCAGGTACCGGTACTGTCCCATGGACAGCGCGCCGATCGCGGACTGGGCGTAGGCGGTGCGGCGCAGCCGCTCGCCGTGGGCCGCGGGATCGCCGCCGCCCGGCGGCGGGAAGACCGTGCGGGCCAGGCTGTCCCCGGCGGGGAAGCGGGCGTTGGCCTCGTCGAAGGCGGCGCGCACCGGCGGCAGGGCCAGGGCGGCGTGCAGCCCCATCTGGACGTACTGGCTTCCCTGGCCCGCGAAGAGCGCCCCGACTCCGATGCCGGGCGGCAGCGCGCCGTCGCGGTAGTGGATGCCGCGGGGGTGGCTCCAGCTCTCCCGGCCGGACGCGTCGCGCAGCCGGGCCGCGGCGAGGGCGAGGAGTTCGGCGTGGTCGCGCGGCCCGGTGGAGACGAAGCCGACGCGGGCGTGTGCGGGCGGGACGGGTCCTTCGTGCGGGGCGGCGCCGTCCTCCAGCAGCCGGCGAAGCGCGTCGGCGTCGGCCGCGTGCCACAGGCAGGCCCGGGGCGCAGTGTGCAGCGCGTACCGCGGGCTCTCCGCTCCGGCAGGTACCTGCTCCAGGCTCTCCGCTCCGGCGGGTACGTGCTCCGGTCGCTGCGTTCCGTCGGGCGCGTACTCCTCCAGCACCGCGTGGTAGTTCACGCCGCCGAAGCCGAACGCCGATACGCCGGCCCGGCGCACGGTCCTGGCCGGGTCGCGTACCCAGGGGCGGGCGGCGGTGTTCACGTAGAGGGCGCTGTCCTCGCGCGCGGCCTGGGGGTGCGGGGTGTCCACGTTGATGGTGGGCGGGAGCACCTTGTGGTGCAGGGCCAGCGCCGCCTTGATGAGCCCGGCCGCTCCGGCCGCCGCCTTGGTGTGGCCGATCTGCGATTTCACGCTGCCGACGGCCGCGTAGTGGTGGTCCTCGGGGTCGGCCAGGAGTTCGTTGAGGGCGGTGAGTTCGACCGCGTCGCCGGCCAGGGTTCCGGTGCCGTGCGCCTCGATCAGTTCGACGGAGCCCGGCGCGCAGTCGGCGTCGTCGTAGGCGCGCCGCAGCGCCCGCAGTTGGCCCGCGCCGCACGGTGCGTAGATGCTCTGGGCGTTGCCGTCGCTGGAGCTGCCGAGTCCGCGCAGGACCGCGTAGATCCGGTCTCCGTGCCGCTGTGCGTCGCCGAGGCGCTTGAGCGCCAGCATGCCGATGCCCTCGCCCACCAGCGTTCCGTCGGCTTCGGCGGCGAAGGGGCGGACCTGGCCGGTCGGTGAGAGCGCCGGGGTCTTGCTGAAGCACATGAACGACACGAGGGAGTTGTCGGCGTCGCAGCCGCCGGTGAGCATCAGGTCGGCGCGCCGGCTGACGAGTTCGTCGACGGCGGAGCGCACGGCGGTCAGCGAGCTGGCGCAGGCCGCGTCGACGGTGTGGTTGGCGGCGCCCAGGTTCAGCCGGTTGGCGATCCGGCCGGAGACGATGTTGCCGAGGATGCCGGGGAAGGAGTCCTCGGTCCACGGGGGCAGCGCGGCCAGCCGCGTGCGGACGGCCGCTTCCGCCGTATCCCGCGGGACTCCGACGGCGACCATGGCCTCGACCGTCTGCGGCAGGTAGAGCCGGCTGGCGAGCGGGATCAGGGTGGAGTTGGTACCGCATACGCCGAGCACCACGCCGGTGCCGGCCGGGTCGTACCAGCCGTCCCTGCCGAGGCCCGCGTCCCGCAGCAGTTCCTTGGCCACCACCAGGCCCAGCAGCTGGACCAGGCCCGTCGAGTCCACGGTGTTCGGCGGCATCCCGAACTCCAGGGGGTCGAAGACCTCCGGGGTCAGGAAGCCGCCGCGGCGGCAGTACGTCCGGTCCTCGGCGAAGGGGTTCGGGTCGTAGTGCTCCGCGGTCTTCCACCAGCTCTCCGGCACGACGTCCGAGCAGTCGCGGGCCGACATGATGTTGTCCCAGAATTCCCGGATGTCCCCCGCCTTGGGGAATTTGCCGGCGAGTCCGACGATCGCGATGGGGTCGCGGGCGAGACGGCGGTCGATGTCTTCACAATCCGGGACGTGGGGCTGCACCGGGTACCTCACTCATTCGACGACGGGAATACGGCGGCCGACGCGACGCGGCTGCGGCGGCCGTGCCGCTTCGGGCGGCCCGCGCGTCTGCTCTGGCCCAACGGCGGTCGCCGCACGCGGTAACGCGGCCGATCCGGTGAATTCCGGCCGCGCCCGCGGACCCCGCCGGGTGGGTCGCCGGGTCCCTTACGGCGTGCGGCCAGCCGGTCGCGCGGCCCGCTGTTCCCTGTGCTCCGTCCTGTCGAGGGCGGAGTAGTCGGGCAGGGTCACGGTGCTGCCGACCTTGCGTCCTTGCCGCAGCATCCAGTTCAGGAAGAAGGGTCTGGAGAGCAGTTCGTTGCGCAGCCGCAGCCGGGCGGCGGTGCCCGGGGCGAGAAACTGTCCGGTGCGGTCGCCGCCCTTCTGGCAGCCCCGCGCGTAGTCGCGCAGCGTGGACTCGTAGCGGCTGAAGGCCGCCCCGTGGTCGCCGCCGGCCCGGGCCAGCTCGCCGGCCAGTACGTAGGCGGCGACGATCGCGGTGCCCGTGCCCATGCCGCCGATGGTGGCGCCGCACGCGGCGTCCCCTATGAGGGCCGTCCGCCCCTTCGACCAACGGTCCACGTCCGCGCGGCTGATCGAGTCGAAGTACAGCTCGGGGGCGCTGCGCAGGGAATCGAGCAGGCGGGGCACCTCCCAGCCGAGGCCGGCGAAGGCGTCGGCGACGATCCGCTTCTGCTGTTCGGGGTCCTGGCGGTCGTAGGTCAGCTCGGGCGCGGCGAAGACGAAGAACGCGCCGGCCCGTTCGGGGTCACGGGGGCCGGCGCCGACGGAGGCGAGCCGGCCCGGTGCGTTGTATCCGACGGAACCGTGCCGCAGCCCCAGGTAGTTGGGGAGCTGCCAGGTGGCGGCGTAGTGGCCGAGGTGGCGTACGTAGGTCCGCTCGGGTCCGAAGGCGAGACTGCGGACGTTGGAGTGCAGTCCGTCCGCGCCGATGACGAGGTCGTACGTGCGCGGGGCCGCGTTCTTGAAGGTGGCCCGCACCTCGGAGGGGGTCTCGGTGAGGCTGGTGATCGAGTCGCCGAAGAGGTACTCGGTGCGGGGCAGGCCGCGTTCGTACACCACCCGGACCAGGTCTCCCCTGAGCACCTCCACGTCGCCGCCCATGAACTCGGCGGGCAGGCGCAGGAGTTCACGGTCTTGGGCGTCCACGAAGCGGATGGGGCTGCCGCCGGTCCGCAGGCGGCGCAGTTCGGGCAGGACGCCCATGCGGTCGAGCACGGTCAGGTGCGCCTCGCCGCGGAAGTCGACGGCCTGGCCGCCGCCGCGCAGCGCCGGGGCCGATTCGACGACGGTGGGCTTGAAGCCGTAGCGCGCGAGCCAGTAGGCGAGCGCCGGGCCAGCGACACCGGCGCCGGAAATGAGGATGTTCTGGGTCATGTGATCCCCTGCCATTTCAACTGTGTCCGGCGGACACTGAAAGCATTGCGTACGCTAGACACAGTTGGCGGTTTCGGCAAGGGCAGGCGAGGACGGGAGAGGCTCGGATGGACGACGAGGGCGCCGGGACCGTACGGCTGCTGTGGGGGCCGCACCCCAAGCCCGCGCGGGGGCCGAGGCCGGGGCTCGACCTGGGCCGCATCGGGCGGGCCGGGATCGAGATCGCCGACGCCGAGGGCCTCGGCGGCGTGTCCATGCAGCGGGTCGCGGCGCTGCTGGGCGTCACCAAGATGGCGCTGTACCGGTACGTGCCCGGGAAGGCCGAGGTCATCGCCCTGATGGTGGACGCGGCGATCGGCCGGCCCCCGGAGGAGAGCGCGAGCGGGGCTCCACAGGAGAGCGCCCTGCCCGGGTGGCGGGAACGGCTCGACGGCTGGGCCCGTCAGCTGTTCGACGTGTTCCGTCGACACCCCTGGCTGCTGGAGGCCACCGTCGGGCCGCGCGTCATGGGCCCCGCCGAGCTGGGCTGGATGGAACGGGCCGTCTCCGCGCTGGACGGTACGGGGCTCACCGGCGCCGAGCGGATGGACTCGGCCGTTCTGCTGACCGGCCATGTGCGCGTCATCGCCCAGCATGCCCGCGCGGCGGCCCCGACGAGCGGGGTCGAGGCTCAACTGGGCTCCGTACTCGGCGCGGTGCTGGCCGAGCACGGCGAGCGCTTCCCGGCGCTCACCGCCGCGCTCGCATCGACGCGGGACGCGGGCGGTCAGGACGAGGCGTGGGAATTCGGCCTCCAGCGCATTCTGGACGGCCTGGCCGTCCTCATCGGGCGGCGCTCGGACTGATCCCGGGTTCGCGGCGGAATCAGAGCGGACCGGCGGTCGCGCGCTCCTCCGCTCCTACAGGGCTCCCGACCCGGTCCACGGCAAGTCGATCCATACGGTCTTGCCGCCGTCCGACGCCGGCGTGACGGTGAGTTCGCCGCCGAGTTCCCTGGTGAGCGTGCGGATGATGACCATGCCGCGGCCGTTGTCCTGCTGGACGGCGGCCGGCAGCCGCCTGGGCCAGCACGGATGGCTGTCGGCGACCCCGATGCGCATCCGCTCGCCCCGGTCGAGCTGGACCACCACGGTGAAGGTCGGCGACTGCCCGAAGGTGTGCTGCACCACGTTGGTGGTGAGCTCGGAGACGATCAGACGCACGATGCCGAACGCCTCTGTCCGTTCCGAAAGCCCCCACTCGGTCAGCACGCTCGTCACGTGCCGCCGCGCCGCGGCGACCGAGGCGGGCGTGCTCGGCAGCGAGACGGATGCTTCCTGCAGGTCTGCCATGGCGACGTTGTCCCTTTCCCACCAGCGCCGGTCTCCGAGGCTCTGTGCGGTGGTGCGGGTGCGCCTCGGACGGCTCTTCGCGACAGAGTGCCATCGATTGTGTCGACCATGCGGCAATGCCACTGGAAATGCATATATCTGTCGCTCAAAGCGGTGAACTCTGCGACGGAAGACCGTATTTGCGCGGCACACTGGCCCATCGATCTCCGGCGAAGGGAATCAACATGCGGAACGGGCCCGCGGTGCGCCGCCGCAGACTGGGCGCGGAACTGCGGCGTCAACGCGAGACGGCCGGACTCACGAGCCGCCAGGCCGCGGCGGCGGTGGGCTGGCACCAGTCGAAAGTCAGCCGTATCGAGACCGGTCGCAGTGGCGTCAAACCCGCCGACGTGATGCGACTGCTGGACGCGTACGAGGTGGTGGACGCCGAACAGCGCGCCCTGCTGGCGGCACTGTGCGGCCCCGGTCCCGCGGACCGGCAGGGGGCGGGGAGCGGTTGGTGGTACGCGTACGGCGACCTGTTGCCCGACGGGTACCGGGACTTCATCTCGCTGGAGTCCGCGGCCTCGCAGGCGCGCACGCTGGAGACGACCGTGGTCCCGGGGCTGTTCCAGACGCCCGAGTACGCGCGTGCGGTGACCCGGGCGGCGCTGGGCGACCCGCCGAACGAGCAGGTCGAGGAGTTGGTGGCGGTGCGGATGACCCGGCAGTCGGTGCTGCGCGGGGCGGCGCCGATGCGGCTGTGCGCGGTGCTCGACGAGGCGGTTCTGCGGCGCGCGGTGGGCGGGCCGGAGGTCATGGCGGGGCAGTTGCGGCAGCTGGTGGAGTTCGGCGCGCTGCCCGAGGTGAGCCTGCACGTGCTGCCGTTCGCTCATGGCGGGCACGTTGGCATTACCGGGCCTTTCGTAATCTTCTCCTTTTCGCCCATGGCCGATCTGGATGTGGTCGTTCTCGACCATTTGACGAGCAGCATCTACCTTGACCGGAAGGAGGACCTCCTGGCGTACTGCACCGCGTTCGAAACTCTGCGGGCCCGCGCCCTGCCGCACGACGACTCACTGGATTTCATCGCCGAGATCAACGTCGGCGCGTAAGGAGGCACCATGTCCGCAACGCCATGTCCGCTGTCCGGTGATTCGGCGCTGCACGACGCCGCTTGGCGCCGTAGCAGCCACAGCACCGGAATGAACAACTGCGTCGAGACCGCCGCCCTCGGGTCCGGCCTGCTCGCGCTGCGCGACTCGAAGGCCCCGGCCGGTCCCGTCCTGCTGCTCTCCCCCGCCGCCTGGACCTCCTTCTGCGGGGCGGTCCGCGACGGCTCGCTCTGACCGATCCGAGGGTTCCGTGAACTCTCGGCGTTCCGAGAACTCCCAGCGTTCCGCGGATCCCCACAGCCCCGAGGACTTCCGAGAGCTCCGACGCCCGCGATGACACAAGCTCAGGTGGCATGTGCTCAAGTGACGCATGCTCAGGTGACACGGGCTCAAGCGAGCGGCGCGGTCGCCACGATCGTGGCGACCGCG